>NZ_CVIW01000008.1:0-86339 GCF_001499715.1 Stenotrophomonas thermophila
CATGGGCGCCGATGGCGAGCTGGTTGGCCTGGCGGGCGTGTTCGGCGTTCTGGCGCACGGTGGAGGTCAGTTCCTCCATCGAGGCGGCAGTCTCTTCCAGGTTGGCGGCCTGCTGCTCGGTACGGCGCGACAGGTCGCTGTTGCCGGACGCGATCTCGCCAGCGGCGAGGGTGATGCTGGAGGCACTGGCCTGGATCTGGCTGACGATCTGGGTCAGCTGTGCGACGGTGGTGTTGGCGTCGTCACGCATGCGCGCGAACACGCCGTTGAACTGGCCGTCCATGCGTGCGGTCAGGTCGCCGGCGGCGATCGACTGCAGCAGCTGCGAGAGCTGGCCGAGGTTGCCGTCGGCGACCTGCATCATGCTGTTGAGCTGCTCGATCATCACGCGGAAATCGTGATCGAAGCGCTGCGCGTCACCGCGCTGGCTGAAGTCGCCCGCAGCGGCGGCCGAGGCCAGGTGCTGGATCTGCGTGTTGATGGCCAGCAGGCTGGCCTTGGCGGCGTCCATCGATTCGTGCAGGATCGCGCGGCTGCCTGGCAGGCGGCGGGCGTCCGGAGCAAGGTTGCCGATGGCGTACTGGTTGAGCACTTCAATGGCATCGACGATCGCATCGAGGTGTTCGAAGATCACCGTGTTGATGCCGCTGGCCAGCTGGCCGTAGACGCCCGGGAAGTCTTCCGGAATACGGTGGCTGATGTCCGGGCCGGCATGCATCTGTGCCATCAGCTGCGTCTGCTCGCTGAAACGGCGCAGCATTGCGGTCATTTCGGCCGTGGCCGTAAGCATCCTGCCGGCTTCGTCCCTGCTGGTGGCCTGGGTGCTGACGCTGAGATCGCCGCGGGCGACCGCCTGGATGGCATGCACGGCCTTGCCCAGCGGGCCGGTGACCGCGCGCGAGATGACGATGGCCAGCGCGGCGGCCACCAGCGACAGCAGGATGATGCAGCCGATGATGGCGATCATGCTGTTGCGATGGGTGGCGTTGGCGTCGGCGATCTTGCCGTCCATCTGCCCGGCGATATGGGCGCCCAGTGCCTTCATCGCAGCGAACAGGTCGCGGCGCGCCGGGCGTGACTGCTCGTCGGAGATCTGCCGCGCCAGGACGCCGTCACCGGCGGTCACGGCGTCGCGCATCGCCTTGTTGGCGGCGAAGTAGCGATCCAGTTGCGCGCTGGCTGCGCGATACAGTTCACGCTCCTTGTCCAGCGCCGGCAGCGCCGCGTACGCCGCCAGTTCGTCATGTACGGCCTTGGCGGTGTCGTCCATGCGCTTGTTGTAGTCGGCCACCTTTTCCGGCTGGTCGAGCATGCTCAGCTGGGCCAGTTCGTAGGTGCGGAACTCCCCGAGCTGCGAGCGCGCCTCGCCCAGGTGCTGGACCGAGGGGATATCGTTGCCAGCCATGTCGCGTAGCTGCGCGTTGGCTTCGCTCAGTCGCAGCAGGGCGAACGCGCCGAGGATCAGGGTCATCAACGTGGTGAGGGTGAACCCCACAGCCAGCTTGCGGGCGATGGGCAGATCTTGGAACCACTTCATGCAGGGTGCTCCAGGTGGGCAGAGTGCCGGCGTCTGTGCGCCGGTTTGGGGGTGGTTGCAGAGCGAACGGTGGTTCCCGGTGGGGTTCGGTGACGGCCGTCAATGCGAAATAGCGGCGCAGTTTCGATGGACTTTATGGACGCAGATCACATTCGGATGCGTAGGGAGGGCAGCACGGAAGCGTTGCAGCGACGCGGTTTTCGATTGGATAAAGTGGTTGCGACAGCAACTAGCGTGCCGACGGAGTTCACGATTTGGTTTCGGGGTGCCGTCCCGCAGTCAGATTCCGTTCCTGCGGAAGGGAATCTGACCCCCCCTGGCAGGCCGAACACAAACGAAAACCGCCGCCCCGAGGGGCGGCGGTCCATGGTTCGCATGCAGCGTGGATCAGGCCGCTTGCGGCATCCGCAGCGAGCGCACCAACCCACCGATGTCGACGATCAGCGCGACCCGGCCGTCGCCGAGGATGGTGGCGCCGGATACTCCGCCGATGCGGCGGTAGTTGTTCTCGATGTTCTTCACCACGACCTGCTGCTGGCCGACCAGTTCGTCCACCTCCAGCGCGATCTTCTGGCCATCACCTTCGACCACCACCACCAGCGATTCGCTGCCGGGTGCGCGGTTGCCGTAGCCGTAGTACTCGCTCAGCGAGAGGATCGGCAGGTACTCGCCACGCACGCGCAGCACGCGGCCCTCGCCGGCCATGCTGCGGATGTCCTCGGCCTGCGGCTGCAGCGCCTCCAGCACGTACGCCAGGGGCAGGATCAGGGTTTCGCCGGCCACCGCTACGGTCATGCCGTCGAGGATGGCCAGGGTCAGCGGCAGGCGGATCAGCGTGCGGGTGCCGGTACCGAGGCTGCTTTCGATCTGCACCTCGCCGCCCAGTGCCTGGATGTTGCGGCGGACCACGTCCATGCCGACACCACGCCCGGACAGGTCGGTGACCGCATCGGCCGTGGAGAAGCCTGGCTGGAAGATCAGGTCCCAGACCTGTGAATCGGTCGGGTTGTCCGGCACGGCCAGGCCGCGTTCGTGAGCCTTGGCCAGGATCTTGGCGCGGTCCAGGCCACGGCCATCGTCGCTGACTTCGATGACGATATGGCCGCCCTGATGCGAGGCTGCCAGCGTGATCGTGCCGGTCTCGTCCTTGCCAGCACCGCGGCGGACGTCGGGCATTTCCAGGCCGTGGTCGATCGAGTTGCGTACCAGATGCACCAGCGGATCGGCGATCTTCTCGATCAGGCCCTTGTCCAGTTCGGTGCCTTCGCCGACGGTGCGCAGGCGGACCTGCTTGCCGAGGCGGCTGGACAGGTCCCGGACCAGGCGCGGGAAGCGGCGGAACACCGCATCGACGGGCAGCATGCGCACGCCGATCACCGCTTCCTGCAGGTCGCGGGTGTTGCGTTCAAGCTGGTCCAGGCCGGCGAACAGGCTCTCGGCGTGGACCGGGTCCAGCGCGTGCGAGACCTGCTTGAGCATGGCCTGGGTGATGACCAGTTCGCCGACCAGGTTGATCAGCGCATCGACCTTGTCGACGCTGACGCGGATCGAGGTTTCCGCTTCCTGGCTGGCACCACCGCTGGCGGCAGGCACGGCCGGTGCCGACGGTGCCGCTGCGACCGGAGCGGGGGCCGCTGCCGCCGGGGCCTGGGTGGCCAGGCTTGGCGGCGCGGCCGGACGGATGTCCAGTTCGCAGTCGTCCAGCACCCAGGCGAAGGTGTCTTCGATCTTGCTGCGCGGCACCTTGCCGACCAGGCCCAGATCCCACGCCAGGTGGGCCTCCAGCGGGTCGAGCTGGGCGAAGCCGGGCAGGCGTTCCATGCGCGCGGCGACCTGCAGCGAGCCGAGGTGTTCCAGCTCGCGGATGATGCGCAGCGGGTCGTTGCCGCTCATGAACAGCGACGGCGCTGGAGTGAAACCGATCTGCCAGGCTTCGGGGGTATCGTCCACCTTGGCCGCTGCCGCGACCGGAGCGCTCGATGCGGCCTGGCCGGAGAGAACGGCTTCCAGGCGCGCCTTCACTGCGGCGACAGCGGCGGGGTCGGCAGCCTGGCCGTGTTCGGCTTCGCGCAGCAGGGCGCGAAGCACGTCCACCGAAGACAGCATGGCGTCGACGGCATGGCCTTCCAGCGCCCGCTTGCCGGCACGCAGCTCATCGAGCAGCGTTTCCAGCACGTGGGTCAGGCCGGCGATGGCATCGAAGCCGAAGGTGCCGGCGCCGCCCTTGATCGAATGGGCGGCGCGGAACACCGAATTGATGATCTCCGCGTCCTGCTGCCCCGATTCCAGGGCCAGCAGGCCAGCCTCCATCGCGTCGAGGCCTTCGCGGCTCTCCTCGAAGAAGGTGGCGTGGAAGCGTTGCAGGTCCATGCTCATGGCAGTGGCGTTCCGGAAGCGAAGAAGGGGAGCGGTGCGGGGCGATCAGCCCAGCACTTTCTGCACGGTGGCGACCAGCTGTTCGGGATTGAACGGCTTGACCAGCCAGCCGGTGGCACCGGCGGCCTTGCCTTCGGACTTCTTGTCGGCGGCCGATTCGGTGGTCAGCATCAGCAGCGGGGTGAACTTGTAGTCCGGCAGCTGGCGCAGTTCGCGGATCAGCGCGATGCCGTCCATGTTCGGCATGTTGACGTCGGTGACCACCGCATTGAAGCGCTGGCCCTTGGCGCGACCGAGCGCGACCGCGCCGTCTTCGGCTTCTTCGACGGCAAAACCGGCCGAGGTGAGGGCGAAGGAAACCATCTGGCGCATCGACGCCGAATCGTCCACCACCAAGATACGTGCGCTCATGCAGCGTTCTCCACAGATTTCAGGTTGTCATGGGTTGCGTCCAGGCCCAGGGCCTGGGTGACGCCCAGCAGGCGCGCGGCGTCACGGAAGGTTGCGGTGCAACCGTGGAAGCCGGTGCCCAGGCCTGCCTCGCGGCGGGCCTGCACGAATGCACACAGCACCTGCACGGCGGCCGTGTGGATGCGGGCGACCTGGCTTGCATCCAGGGTCAGCTCGCCTGCCTGCGCCACCAGCGGGGCGAGGCGGTTCTTGAGCTCGGTGCTGCTCTCGATGCCGAGATCCCCACCCAGTTCGACAGTGCTCATCGTTGCTCCGGACAAACGGTTCCGTGATCCATAACGGCACCCCGGCAGGGTTCTTTAGGGGAATCGACGCGGTGCGCCGATGCGGTGTTGTTCGGGGACGGGAGATGCCAATGCTGCGCATCGGCACCTGCAGTCCCCGACAGGCACCGCGTCGGCGCAAAGCGCCGACTCAACTCAACAGCCGTGTGGCGTCGAGCAGGATCATCGGACGCTGGCTGACCCGGGCGACGCCACGGAACAGGTCGTTGGAAATCTGGCAGATGCGCGCGGTATCAGGCGGCTCGATCTGCGAGTCGGTAAGGTTGGCGACATCTTCCACCGCCGACACGCGCAGGCCGATGGTTTCGCCGTCTTCCTCCAGCACCACGATGCGGGTCTGCGAATCGTCTTCGGCAGCGGCCGCACCCAGGTGCAGGCCGAGATCCATCACCGGTACCACCTGGCCCCGAAGGTTCATGATGCCGAGCATCGCTGGTGCGGTGCCGCGCAATGGCAGCAGGGGAACTGGCAGCACCACTTCCTGCACCTTCAGCAGTTCCAGCGCATAAGCCTGGGTGCCGCAACGCAGGCGCAGCCAGCGCGAGGTGCGCTCGCCGGCGCGGCGGTTCTGCGGATGCGGGCTGCTGGCGGGCTGGAGAGCCTGTGCCTGCAGTTCCTGCCAGGTGCCGGGACGGTTGGTGGCCGGGGCATCCACGGCAACGCGGGGCGGCGGCGCGACGGCAGCGGGCGCAGCCGGGGCAGGCGCGGGTGCAGGGCGCGCTACCACGGCCGGGGGCGGCGTGGGGACATCCGCGCCGCCGGCAGCGGCCTCGAACGCAGCCTGCAGGCCGGGGCTGTCAGTGTGGGCGAGGTGATGGCTGTCGGCCGCGTCGGTCTCGTAGATCACTTCGTCGGGCAGGTCGTCCCAGGTGGGCTCCGGGCCGGCCTTGGCCGGGGCCGTCTCGTGGATCACCTCGTCAGGCAGATCATCCCAGGTCGGTTCCCGCTCGGGAGCGGCGACCGGCATTGCGGCGGCCTCGAAGGCGGCCTCCAGTGCTGCGTCGTCCTCTGCCGGTGCAACGGCAACAGTCTCCGTTTCGTAGATCACCTCGGCAGGCAGATCGTCCCAGGTGGGTTCGCGGCCGGCCGTTGCGGCGGCCTCGAAGGCGGCTTCGAGCGCGGCGTTGTCCGCGGCAGGCGCCGCGGCGACGGTGTCGGTTTCGTAGATCACCTCGGCCGGCAGGTCATCCCAGGTCGGCTCATGTTCCGGTTGCGATATGCTGGCCGGGGCCGGGGCGACGCTGTCCGGCGTTGGAAGCACGACGGCCGGAGCGATCGCTTCGCCCAGCAGTTCGTCCAGATAGTCGTCCAGTACGCCGGTGCTGTTCATGCGGCCTGCTCCAGGGCGCGGGCATCCTGAGCGAGGATCCAGTTCAGTGCGCGGCGATAGGCGGCCAGGCCGCGGCCCGGGTACTCCTCACCAACGCTGGGCAGGGTCAGGCCTGCGGCATTGCTGATGCGGGTGTCGATCGGAATGGCGTCTTCCCACACGCGGGTGCCATGGCGATCCTGCATGGTGCGCAGCGACTCGTTGCCGGCGCGGGTGCGGCGGTCGAACAGGGTCGGCAGGATCGAGATCGGCAGCGGGCGGCGGCGCGAGCGCTCGACCATCTCGCCGGTGCGGACCATGCCGTCCAGGCCATGCAGGGCCAGCGGCTCGGCCTGGGTGGGGATGATCAGGCGGTCGGCAGCGGCCAGCGCGTTGATCATCAACAGGCCAAGGGTGGGGGCACAGTCCAGCAGGATGTAGTCGTGCTGGCCCTGGTGGCGCGCCAGTGCGTTCTGCAGGGCCAGGCCGAGGCCGGGCTGGTTGGCGCTGCGGCGCTCCAGCGTGGCCAGCGCCGACTGCGCGCAGACATAGTCCAGGCCTTGGATGCTGCTGGCATGGCACAGGCTGGAAAGATCGACCGGCGGAGCGCCGAACAGTTCCAGCACGCCGGCCGGCGGCGGATCCACCGGTACGCCGAAGGCGCGGCTGAGCGAGGCGTGCGGATCGAGATCGATCAGCAGCACGCGATGGCCGAGCGCGGCCAGGCCGCGGCCGAGGGCGAGGGTGGTGGTGGTCTTGCCGACTCCGCCCTTCTGGTTGGCGATTGCCCAGATGCGCATCGGTTTACTCCTTCATTGCCGGGGGAACGGCGGCGCCGACGCGGCTGCCAGCCGGCACCGGCGGCAACTTCACCGGTGCGATGGGGGAGGTGGGGGCGCTGGCCGGAGTTGCGGCGGCTTGTTCGGTGGTGCTGTTGTCGACGGGGCCGGTGGCCGCATTGAGGCGCTGGCCGAGCGGATCCACCGAATGCGAGGTGTCGGCCAGGATGATGACCATCACCCGGCGGTTGCGGTTGCGCCCCTGCGCGCTGTCGTTCTCTTCGCGCGGACGAAACTGGCCATAGCCGACCATCGCCAGCCGCGACGGCTGCACGCCCTGGTCGGCGAACAGGTGCACCACGCTGGCCGCGCGGCCGGCCGACAGTTCCCAGTTCGAAGGGAAGGTGGCGGTGGCGATCGGCACGTTGTCGGTATGGCCTTCCACGCGCACGCTGTTGGGCACGTCACGCAGCACCTCGGCCAGGCTGGCCAGCGTCTGCCGTGCATGCACGTCCAGCGCGGCCGAGCCGGTGGGGAACAGGATGTCGCTGTTGATCTCCACTTCAATCCACAACTCGGTGCGGCGCACGCTGATCATGCCGCGGTCGATCAGCGGCGCCAATGCAGCGGTGAGGCGGTCGGCGATGCTGTTGAGCTGGCGCTCGGCACGGGCGATCTGTTCCTGGTTGTGCACGGAGACCGGCATGCGCATCTGCGAGGCCATCGACGGCAGCAGGGTCGGGTCGTGCGACGGCGCCGGCGCGGACGGGCCGATCTTGGTGCCGGACTTGATCACCGAAGGGCTGTCCCAGCCGCCACCCTGCACCTGCTTGTTCCCCACCTGCACCGGGTTGATGGTGCGCGGTGCGCCACCGAAGGCATCGGTGAGCGCGTCGGCCATGATCCGGTACTTGCCCTCGTTGACCGAGGAGATCGCGTACATGACCACGAAGAAGGCGAGCAGCAGCGTCATCAGGTCGGCATAGGGGATCGCCCATGCTTCATGGTTGGCGTGCTCTTCGTGGTGCTTGCGGCGGGCCATGTCAGTGCAGGAAGCCGGAAAGGTTGGTTTCGATGTTGCGCGGGTTCTCGCCCTGGGCGATGGAAATCAGGCCTTCAATGACCATTTCGCGGTCGCGGGTGTTGTGCGAGATCACACTCTTGAGCTTGGCAGCCACCGGCAGGAACAGCAGGTTGGCCGAGGCGATGCCGTAGATGGTGGCGGTGAATGCTGCGGCGATGCCGTGGCCGAGCTTGCTCGGGTCGGCCAGGTTCTTCATCACCGCGATCAGGCCGAGCACGGCGCCGATGATGCCGAGGGTCGGGGCGTAGATGCCCATCGCTTCGAAGACCTTGGCGCCGGCCTGGTCCTGGTGTTCCTGGCTGCCCAGTTCGATTTCCAGCATGTGCCGCATCGATTCGGGCTCGACGCCGTCCACCAGCAGCTGCAGGCCCTTGCGCAGGAACGGGTCCTGCTGCGCTTCCACCTGCGATTCCAGGCCCAGCAGGCCCTGGCGGCGGGCGATGTTGCTCCACTCGACGATCTGCTGGATCAGTTCACGGCGATCGCTGTGCGGCGGGCGCACGACCCAGCGCACGATCTTGAACGCATGCTTGAACACCGCCGGCGAGGTATGCAGCAGGATCGCGGCAACGGTGCCGACGATGACGATCACGAACGCCGCAGGCGACCACAACGACGCCAGGCCGGCGCCCTTGAGGATGCTGCCGCCGACCAGCGAGGCCAGGGCGAGAAAGAGTCCAATGAGGCTGAGTCTATCCATGGTTCCGGTATCGGCGTGTATGAATGGGACTTGAGACACCGGTAGATCGCGTACAGACGGTAGTCACAGTTTTTCGGGTCGCCGGGCATGGCCCTGGCGGGGTTCAACGCAGCCCGTCCACGTCCAGGATCAGGGCCATGCGACCGTCGCCGATCAAGGTTGCACCGGCATAACCGCGCAGGCCGCGCAGGGCCTTCGGCAGTGGCTTGATGACCACTTCCTCACGCCCGCGCACCTGGTCCACGACCAGCCCGAAGCGGGCTTCGCCGGCCTGCAGCACCACGATGGTCAGCAGGGTTGACGCGGCCGGCGTCACATCCAGCCACTGGCGCAGGTCGACCAGCGGCAGGGTGTGCGAGCGGCGATCAAGCACGGCGCGGCCATCGAACCAGCCCAGCGAGGTGCGCGGCGCGTGCAGCACTTCCATCACGCGTGCCAGCGGTAGCGCGTAGACGTCCTCGCCGGCCTGCACCAGCAGGGTCGGCAGGATCGCGAGGGTGAGCGGCACGCGGATCAGGAAGCGGCTGCCACGACCCAGTTCCGACTGGATCTGGATCTGGCCGCTCAGTTCGCGGATGCGCGACTGCACCACGTCCATGCCGACGCCACGGCCGGAGATGTCGGTGACCTGCTGCTTGGTCGAGAAGCCGGGCAGGAACACCAGGTGCAGGCATTCCTCGCTGCTCAGGCGGGCGGCGGCTTCCGGATCGATCAGGCCTTTCTCACGCGCCTTCGCGCGCAGCTTCTCCGGGTCGATGCCGGCGCCATCGTCCTGCACCTCGATGCTGACGTAGTCACCTTCCTGCTGCGCCGACAGGCGTACATGGCCCATCCGCGGCTTGCCCTGCGCCTCGCGCAGGTCGGGCATTTCCACACCGTGGTCGATGGCGTTGCGGACCAGGTGCACCAGCGGGTCGGCCAGGGCCTCGACCAGGTTGCGGTCGAGCTCGGTCTCGGCACCGATCAGCTCCAGGTCCACTTCCTTCTTCAGCGAGCGGGCAACGTCGCGGGCGACCTTGGGGAACCGCGAGAAGACCTTGCCCACCGGCTGCATGCGGGTGCGCATCACCGCCGATTGCAGGCGCGCGGTGGCGATATCCAGCGTCGACACGGCGCGGTCCAGCTCTTCATCGCGCAGGCGTGCACGCAGGGTCTTGAGCCGATTGCGCGACAGCACCAGTTCGCCGATCAGGTTGACGATCGCGTCCAGGCGTTTGGTATCAACGCGCACCGTGTGTTCGGCCTCGGCCAGCGGCTTGGCCGCCGGCTTGGCCACGGGTGCCGGTGCAGCGACCGGGCGCGGCGCGGGCGCCGGCGCCGGTGCCAGGACTGCAGCAGGCTTGGCACCCGGTGCGGCGCCACCGTGCAACTGGTCGAGCAGGGCTTCGAACTCGTCCTCGCTGATCAGGCCGTCGTCGGCTTTTTTTGCCGGCGCGATCGCAGTCGGAGCATTGCCACCGTGCAGCTGGTCGAGCAGCGCCTCGAATTCGTCGTCGGTGATCAGGTCGCTGCCCCCCGCGGCGGGTGCTGCTGCGGCGGCGGGCGCAGCCACGGCCCCCCCGTGCACGTCGAACTGGGCGATCAGGTCCGGCGGCGCATAGCCCGGCTCGGTGCCGGACGACACGGCGTCCAGCATCGACTGCAGGTAATCCAGTGATTGCTGGGCCGCGTCGAAGTGGTGGGCCTGCAGCACGGCCTGGCCGGCGCGCGCCGCGCCCAGCGCCTCCTCAGCGGCGTGGCACAGCTCGACCATGGCAGTGACGCCGAGGAAGCCGGCGCCGCCCTTGAGCGTGTGGTAGCCGCGGAACACCGCATTGAGCTGGTCGCTGTCCTGCGGTGCCTGCTCCAGCGACACCAGCTGTTCGCCGAGGCGGTCCAGGATCTCCTGCGCCTCGATGATGAAATCGGCAGTGATGTCGTCGGATACCGCGCTCATGCTTACAGCCCCAGATCCGACAACAGGTCGTCGGCGTCGTTCTGCGAGACCGCGTGGCGGTCCAGTCCCTTCAGTGCCGGCCCGGCCAGTGCCGGGTCGGTGCGATGCTGTTCCGGCGGCAGGCCGAGTGCGCCGAAGCCCTCGTGCACGCGGCGGACGATGCCGACCACGCGACGGATGATCTGCCCGGTCAGGTCCTGGTAGCTCTGGGTCAGGGCGATCTCGGTCAGGTTGTGGCGGATGCGCTCGAGCTGCGCGTCCTGGCCTGGCTGCAGGCCTTCGGCACGCAGCTGTTCGGTCAGGCTGCGGCATTCCTCGGCCAGGTCCAGGGTGAGGTGGGTGGCCTGTTCGGTCATCGCCACCACGTGGTCCAGGCGTGCGCAGGCGTCGTCCAGCTCACCGGCCTCGCTGGGCACAGTCGGCAGCTCACCCAGTGCCTGCCCCAGCTCGCGGGCCAGCCGCGAGAGGCCGCTCATCATCGGCTGCGTACGCAGCGCGACCAGTCCGTCGATGCGCTGCCGCCAGGCGGCCTCGTCACCGGACTCGAGTGCGTCCAGGGCTTCCTGCAGGCGCAGGGCGAGGGCGCTCTTGTCGACCGTGGTATCCATCAGGCGCTGGCCGCCAGGCGTTCGAAGATCTTGCCGAGCTTCTCTTCCAGCGTCTGCGCAGTGAACGGCTTGATGATGTAGCCGTTCACGCCGTTCTGGGCGGCTTCGATGATCTGTTCGCGCTTGGCTTCGGCGGTGACCATCAGCACTGGCAGGGTCTTCAGCTTGGCATCGGCACGGATCGCCTTCAGCAGCTCGATGCCGGTCATCACCGGCATGTTCCAGTCGGTGACCACGAAATCGAACGGCTGGCTCTGCAGCAGCGACAGCGCGGCATGCCCGTCCTCGGCTTCGGCGGTATTGGTGAAGCCCAGATCGCCCAGCAGGTTCTTGACGATCCGACGCATGGTCGAGAAGTCATCGACGATCAGGATGCGCATGTTCTTGTTCAAAGCAGAGTTCCTTTGTTGTTCATTCCGGGCGGCCGGGGGCAGCCGCCTCGGGCATGTTCATTCTTCCAGGCCGGCGTCCGCCGCCTCGAAAATCTTGAGCCGGCCACGCAGGCGCAGCACCGCCTGGCCGTGGATCTGGCAGACCCGCGACTCGCTCACGCCGAGCACCGCGCCGATCTCCTTCAGGTTCAGTTCCTGCTCGTAGTAGAGCGAGAGCACCAGCTGTTCGCGCTCGGGCAGGTGGCCGATGGCCTTGCCCAGCTCGCGGCCGAATTCACCACGCTCCAGCACCTGCTGCGGCGTCGGGCCGCCCTGGGCGACGGTGTCCAGCTCGCCCTGGTCCTCGATGCGCGACTCCAGGCTCAGCACCTGGCCACGTGCGGCGTCTTCCATCAACCGCAGGTATTCGGGCAGCGGCATCTCCATCGCGGCGGCCACTTCGGTGGCGCTGGCGGCACGGCCGGTGCTCTGTTCCAGGCGGCGGATGGTGGCGGCGGCATCGCGTGCACGGCGGTGCACCGAGCGCGGCACCCAGTCGCCACGGCGGATCTCGTCGATCATCGAACCGCGGATGCGGATCGAGGCATAGGTCTCGAACGAGGCGCCCTGGTCGGCGTCGTAGCTGCGCGACGCTTCGATCAGGCCCATCATGCCGGCCTGGATCAGGTCGTCCACTTCAACGCTGGCCGGCAACCGCGCGGCCAGGTGGTGGGCGATGCGCCGCACCAGGTCCGAATGCTGGGCGATGACCTCGTTGGCCGCCGAGCGCTGGACTTCCCTGTACTGGGCTGCGCCTTTCATGCGGCCACCCCGCGCTGCTTGAGGATGCGCTCGAGGAAGAACTCGACGCCGCCACGCGGTTCGGTCGGCGCCTGCCAGCGTGCGGTGCGACGCGCGATCTCGGTGATCGCCAGCGCGGCCGGGCTGGACGGATAGGCCTTCACCACCGGCTGCTGGCGCTGCACCGACAGGCGCAGCCAGTCATCCTGCGGCACGCAGCCCAGGTAGTTCAGCGAGACATCGGCGAGGAACTTCTCGCAGACGCGGGTCAGCTTTTCGTACAGCACGCGGCCCTCGTTGGGGTCGCGCACCATGTTGGCCACTACCTGGATGCGGTCCACGCCGCGTTCGCGAGAAAGCACCTTGATCAGTGCGTAGGCGTCGGTGATCGAGGCCGGTTCGTCACAGACCACCACCACGGTGTCCTGCGCGGCCTGGCAGAAGGTCAGCACGCCGTCGGTGATGCCGGCGGCGGTATCGACCACCATGATGTCCAGCTCGCGTTCCAGTTCGGAGAACACGTTGACCAGGCCGACATGCTCGGCCGGGGCCAGCTCGGCCATGTGCCGGCGGCCGGAAGCGGCCGGGACCACCAGCACGCCGTTCGGGCCTTCGACGATGACGTCGTCCAGCGAGCAGCGGCCGGCCACCAGGTCGGCCAGCGTAAAGGTGGGGTTCAAGCCCAGGATCACGTCGATGTTGGCCAGGCCCAGGTCGGCGTCCAGCAGCAGCGTGCGCTTGCCCATGCCCGCCAGCGCCACAGCCAGGTTGGCCGAGACGTTGGTCTTGCCCACGCCGCCCTTGCCGCCGGTTACCGCGATGGTGCGCACAGGGCCGAGCGGCTCGCTGCGGGTGGCCGACAGCGGGAAGGTCTTGGTCAGCTTGGCGTACTCACGCGACGGCATGGTTCAACTCCGGGTTGCAGGGCATATCGGCCGCGCGGCGCAAATCTTCAAGGCGAAGTACGAGATTGGCCGCACTGGCCCGGTGCAGGTCCTCCGGAACGTCCTGGCCATCGGTCACCCAGGTGATCGGGAGGGCGTGGTCCACGGCCACCGACAGGGCGTTGCCGAAGCGGCCGGTCTCGTCCAGCTTGCTCAGCACCAGGCCCTGCAGGTTGGCGGCGCCGAAGCGGCGGACCACCTCGTCCATGTCGCCGAAGCTGGTGTTGGCCGGCAGCACCAGTAGGGTGCGTACCTGCCGGGCGGCGCGCAGCCACTGCAGCTGCGCGGCCAGCGCGCGGTCGCGCGGGCCCAGGCCGGCGGTGTCGATCAGCACCAGCTTGTAGTCCTTCAGGCGTTCCAGCAGCTGGTCCAGGTCGGTGCCGCTGTTGGCCTCGTGCACCGCGATGCCGAGCTGGCGGCCGTAGCCGTACAGCTGCTCGCGGGCGCCGATGCGGGTGGTATCGGTGGTCACCAGGGCCACGTCGCGCGGCGCATGCTTCTCGGCGAAGCGCGAGGCCAGCTTGGCGATGGTGGTGGTCTTGCCGGCGCCGGTCGGGCCGACCAGGGCGATCACGCCGCCTTCTTCCAGCGGGTCGACCGGGGCGATCGGCAGCTTGCGCGAGATCAGCCCCAGCATCAGGCCGCGGCCACGATGGGCTTCGGTCTCCAGCGGGATCTGCATGGCCACGTCGCGGGCCAGCCCGGCGTCGAAACCGTACTCGTCCATCAGGTCCAGCGCGGTGGCGCGCACCGGGCTGCCACGCAGGCGCTCGTCGGTGAAGCGGTTCATCTCGCGCTCGATCACCTGGCGCATGCCGGCCACTTCCTGGCGCAGCTGGCGGATCTCGGCGTCGTCCTGGGCAACCACGGTCAGCGTCGGTGCCGGGGCCAGCATGGGGGCCGGGCTGGCTTCGCCGGCGGCTTCGGCCGCTGCCGGTTCGCTGGCGGCGATCCCGAGCTGCGCTTCGGTCACGGCAGCGGTCGGCAGCGGCGGCGGCTGCACGGCCGGGGCCACGCTTTCGTGATGCATGTCGCGCGGCGGGTCGATCTGGAAGCGGGCGCGGTTGGCCGGCACGGTGGCGGCCGGTGCAACGATGGCCTCGGCGAACGGGGCGAAGCTCTGTTCGGGCAGCGCCGGTTCGTTGACGGCGGCGCGCGCCAGGGTGGCGGCGAAGCCAGTGCTGCCACGGGTCGGCACGATCTCGTCGGCGCTGTCCAGGGTACGGCCGGTGGCCCCAACGGCCGCACGGGCGAGGGCGGCCACGGCCGAGGTGGTGGCGGCGACCGGTTCCGGCGCGGGGGTGCTGCTGCGGCGGCGGGTGACCGCGGCGATCACCGCGTCAGCAGCGGTGCGCGGCTTGGGTGCCGGCGGCGGTGCGACATCACGGCGCGAGGCTTCCAGTGCACGCTGCACGGCGCTCTCGTCATAGTTGGCCGCGGCGACGATCTCGACGCCTTCCTCGATCCGGCGGTTGGACAGGATCACGGCGTCAGGACCATGTTCCTTGCGCACCAGGTTCATGGCCGAGCGCATGTCGGCGGCGACGAATCGTTTGATTTTCATGCTGTGGTCACGAGGCGAAGACGGCGGAGTGGCGGCTGGGGAACTCGGGTGGTCGGTGGTCTGCACGGTGCGGGTTCCCCTTGGTATCTGTCTGTTGCGTTGGTTCGAAGGTGGTGTCTGTTTTCTGGCGCGTCGGCGGGCGGCGTCAGCTGATCGTTCCGACCAGCTTCAGGCGCTTGTCCTCCGGCACCTCGCTGTAGGCCAGGACCGACAGCGACGGAACGCTGTGGCGGACCAGGCGTGCCAGCGCGGCGCGCACCGGGCCAGGTACCAGCACGACCGCGGGCTCGTTGCGGGCTTCCTGCTTGCTGACACATTCGGCCAGGCTCTGGTGCAGTCGCTCAGCGAGTCCGGGTTCCAGCGCGGCGCCGTTGCCCTGCGTGGACTCCTGCAAGACACGTTCCAATTGCGGGTTGAGGGTGAACACCGGCAGCTCCGCCGACATTCCGGCGATCTCCTGCACGATGAAGCGGCCCAGGGCGGTGCGCACGGCGGCGGTCAGCACGGCCGGGTCCTGGCTGCTGGGCGCATGTTCGACCAGTGCCTCGGCGATCTTGCGCAGCTGGCGGATCGGAATGCGCTCGACCAGCAGGTTCTGCAGCACGCGCACCACCGCCGACAGCGGCAGCGCCTTCGGCGTCAGATCTTCGACGAGCTTGGGCGCGCTCTTGGCCAGGTTGGCCAGCAGGTGTTGCACTTCCTCATGGCCGAGCAACTCAGGTGCGTGCTCGCGGATCAGGTGCGAAAGGTGGGTGGCGACCACGGTGGCCGGGTCGACCACCGTGTAGCCCAGCGTTTCGGCCTGGGCACGCTGGTGCGGTTGGATCCAGGTGGCATCGAGGCCGAACGCGGGGTCCTTGCCGGCGATGCCTTCCAGCGTGCCAAGCGCGCTGCCCGGGTCCAGCGCGAGCTCGCGGTCGGGGTGGATCTCGGCGGTGGCCACCGGCACGCCGTGCACCAGCACGCGGTAGCCGTTGGCGGGCAGTTCCAGGTTGTCGCGGATGTGTACCGATGGAATCAGGAAGCCGACATCCTGGGTCAGCTTGCGGCGCACGCCCTTGATGCGCGCCATCAGTTCGCCGCCCTGGTTGCTGTCCACCAGCGGAATCAGCCGGTAGCCGACCTCCAGGCCCAGCGGATCGACCGGGCGCAGTTCGTCCCAGCTCAGTTCGGCGGTGGGCGCCGGCGCGGCCGGGCGGCCGAGGGCGCTGAGCGCCGCCGGGTCCTTGCCCGTTGCGGCGGCATCGGCGGCGGGGGCCTGGGTCTTGCGGTACAGCTTCCAGGCAATGAAGCCGAGGATCGACGCCAGCGTCAGGAAAGCGACGTTGGGCATGCCCGGCACCAGGCCCACCAGGCCGATGATGCCGGCGGTGATCGCCAGCGCCCGGTACTGGCCGAACACCTGGCCGGTCATGGCCTGGGCCATGTCCTGCGAGCGCGAGGCGCGGGTGACCAGCATCGCCACCGCACTGGAGACCAGCAGCGCCGGCAGCTGGGCCACCAGGCCGTCACCGATCGACAACAGGGTGTAGGTGGCAGCGGCTTCACCGAAGGGCATGCCATGCTGCAGCACACCCACGGCCAGGCCGCCGAGCATGTTGATGAACAGGATCAGGATGCCGGCGATGGCGTCGCCGCGGATGAACTTGCTGGCACCGTCCATCGCACCGTAGAAGTCGGCTTCCTCGCGGACTTCTTCGCGGCGCAGCTTGGCTTCTTCACGCGTCAGCAAACCGGCGTTGAGGTCGGCGTCGATCGCCATCTGCTTGCCGGGCATCGCGTCGAGGATGAAGCGCGCGGTCACTTCCGAGACCCGGCCGGCGCCCTTGGTGATGACCACGAAATTGATGATGGTCAGGATCGCGAACACCACGATGCCGACCGCGTAGTTGCCGCCGATCACGAATTCGCCGAAGGCGGCGATGACCTTGCCCGCGGCATCGTGGCCGTTCTGGCCGTTCAGCAGGATCACGCGGGTGGAGGCCACGTTCAGCGCCAGCCGCAGCATGGTGGTGATCAGCAGCACGATCGGGAAGATGGTGAAGTCCAGCGGGCGCTTCACGTAGACCACCGCCAGCAGCACCATCAGCGAGATGGCAATGTTGAAGGTGAACAGCGCATCGAGCACCGGCGCGGCCAGCGGCACCACGACCATGGCCAGCAGGGCCAGCACGATCAGCGGCGCGCCAAGACCCTGGCGGATCATTTCCAGGGCGCGGCGGGTGTTGAAGCCGGTGGAGGGCTGGGCGCTCACGGGCGGCCTCCCTTGCCGAATTCATCCACCTGGATGTGCGGGGCGTCCGGCATCGGGCCAGTGCGCCACGCGCGCAGCTGGTAGACGTAGGACAGGACCTGGGCGACGGCCGAATACAGTCTCACGGGGATTTCCTTTCCGAGTTGGCCCTCCCGATACAAGGCGCGTGCCAAAGGTGGGGCAGAGACGATCGCGACCTTGTTGCCGTCGGCCACTTCACGGATGCGCAGGGCGGTCTCGTCCACGCCCAGGGCGACCACGGTGGGGGCGTTCATGGCGCCGCCCTCGTACTTCAGGGCCACCGCGTAGTGGGTGGGGTTGACCACCACCACGTCCGCCGTCGGTACCGCTTCCATCATCCGGCGGTTGGCCATCTGCTGCTGCAGCTGGCGGATGCGGCCCTTGACCTCGGGGCTGCCCTCGCTTTCCTTCATTTCCCGGCGCAGCTCTTCCCGGGTCATCTTCAGCTTGCGCATCCAGTTCCAGCGCTGGTACGGCGCGTCGATGGCGGCCAGCACCAGCATCGCGCCGGCGGTGGCCAGCAGCAGGCGCAGGGTGAAGCCGAGGCCGTCGGTGATGGCCGTCTCCAGCGGGCGGTGGATCAGGCCGCGCAGGGTGTCAAAGCCGGTCCAGACCACCAGCCCGGCGGCGACGCCGACGAAGGCCACGCGCAGCAGCGATTTGGTGAACTCGGCAATGGCCTCCGGGCCGTACAGGCGCTTGAGCCCGCTCATCGGGTTCATGCGGTTGATGTCGGGCATCAACGCCTTCTGCGACCAGCGCAGGCCGCCCATCACCAGCGGGGCGACGAAGCTGGCCAGCAGGCAGACCAGCACCAGCGGTGCGATCACCAGCATGAACTGCAGCAGCAGGTCGCCGAAGTGGCCGAACAGTTCCTTCGGGTTCTGCCGCAGGCTCTGTTCCGGGCTCAGCGCCTGCTTCATCCAGGCGCTGGCACCGCGTCCGATCGAGCCACTCATGGCCATCACCGCCAGCACGCCGGCGCCGAACACGGCGGCCGTGCCCAGTTCGCGCGAGCGCGGCAGGTTGCCCTGTTCGCGGGCGTCGCGCAGGCGTTTTTCGGTGGGTTGTTCGGTCTTTTCGCCGGCGGATTCGTTCTCGGACATCACGGGCACTGCGGCAGGGGTTGCCGGGGTGCGTGCAAGAACTGTTCCGTGATGGGGTGTTGCCTATCCACGCGCGGCGCGGATCTATTTGTAGAGCCGAGCCCATGCTCGGCCATGTTTGGATCGGGCGCGAAGAGCAGCCGAGCGCAGGCTCGGCTCTACAGGGGAGCGTTGTCGCTGGACGGTGGGCTCTGCGCCAGCTCCACCCGCGGCCGGGGCAGGTCGTGCAGCTGCATGAAGCGCGCCGCGTCGACCGGGCGGCCGAGCAGGTAGCCCTGCAGGTAATCGCATCCCAGCCGCTCCAGGTAGGCGCGCTGGGCGGCCGTCTCCACGCCCTCGGCGACGATGTCCATGTCCAGCGCATGGCCCAGCGCCACGATCGCCGAGACGATCACCACGTCCTCTGCACTGTGTTCCAGGTCGCGCACGAACGCATGGTCGATCTTGATCTCGGTGGCCGGCAGCCGCTTCAGGTACAGCAGGCTGGAATAGCCAGTGCCGAAGTCATCGATGGATATGCCTACGCCCAGCGCCGACAGCGCCTGCAGCAGGCGCAGGCTGGTGTCGGTATCGCGCATCACCGTGCTTTCGGTGATTTCCAGCACCAGGTGGCGCGGAGCGATGTTGTGGCGTTCGATCACCGCGCGCACATCCTGCAGCAGGTGCGGCGAACTGAACTGCACCGGCGACAGGTTCACCGACATCGTCCAGCCTTCGTGACCGGCATCGTGCCAGCGCCGCAGTTGCAGGCAGGCCTGGTCCAGCGCCCAGCGCCCGATCTCGTTGATCGCGCCGCTGCGCTCGGCCAGGCGGATGAACCGATCGGGCGGAATCAGGCCATGCTCCGGATGGTGCCAGCGGATCAGCGCTTCGGCACCGGCCACCTTCTGCGTGGCCACGCGGATCTTGGGCTGGTAGTGCAGGAACAGCTGCTCGCTGCCAATGGCCCGGCGCAGGTCGGCCAGCAGCCGGAACTGTTGTTCGGCGCTGTCATTCATCCAGTCGGCGAACAGCACGAAGGCGTTGCGTCCGGATTCCTTGGCCTGGTACATCGCCGCATCGGCAAACGCCATCAGCTGCCGTTCGCTGGCAGCGTGGTCGGGGCAGATCGCCACGCCGATGCTGGCGGTTACCTGCAGTTCGTTGTCCGGCAGCAACGGGCCGCTGCCCACCGCCTGCAGGATGCGCCGGGCGAGGGTGGGCAGGTCCTCGTCGTGTTCGATGCGTACCACCAGCACGAACTCGTCACCGCCCAGTCGTGCCAGCATATCGTTGGGCCGCAGCAGCTGGCGGGTGCGCTCGGCCACCGCCACCAGCAGTGCATCGCCGGCCTGGTGGCCGTAGGCATCGTTGACCTGCTTGAAGCCGTCCAGGTCCATGAACATCACGGCGAAACGGCTGCCGCCCTGCTCGGCCTCGGCCAGTGCCTGCACGATGCGACGCTGCAGCAGCAGGCGGTTGGGCAGGCGGGTGAGCGGATCATGCAGTGCGGCCTGGGTCAGTTCCTGCTGCGCATCGGTCAACGAGGTGCTCAGCATGGAGTTGCGCAGTCGCAGCAGCTGCGCCTCCACCCGCTGGTCCAGCCAGGACACCACCAGCACCACCGCGAGGATCGCCACGGACAGCACCACCACCAGCATGGCCAGCCATTCGCTCTGCAAGCCGTCGCCGACGGCTGCGCCGCAGATGCTGCCCTCCGGAAAGCGAGCGGCGGCCATGCCGGTGTAGTGCATGCCGACGATGGCCAGGCCAAGCAGGCCGGCGGCCGCCAACCGGTCACCGACGCGGGTGCGCTGCCCACGCAGGCGGAACGCCACGTACAGCGCGGTCCACGACGCGGCCACCGCCACCACCAGCGAGAGCAGCAGCCAGCCCGGGTCGTAGTCGATCCCGGGCTGCATGCGCATCGCCGCCATGCCGACGTAGTGCATGCCGGCAATGCCGGTGCCCATCAGCAGGGCACCGCCAGCCAATCGCGGATGGGGCAGGGTGCGCAGCGAAACCAGCCACAGCGCGAACACCGATGAGGCGATGGCCAGGGCCAGGGAGAGCAGGGTGATCGGCAGGTCGTAGCCGAGCGGAATGGGCAGATCGAAGGCGAGCATGCCGATGAAGTGCATCGACCAGATGCCCAGGCCCATGGCGAAGCCACCACCGAGGCGCCACCACCAGGCCGCGGCCTTGCCGGGCGCGGTAATCGTGCGCCCGGCCATTGCCAGTGCAGTGTAGGAAGCCATCACGGCTACCAGCAGCGAGATTGCGACCAGCCACGGGTTGTACGTGCCTACCAGCATTCGTCAGTCTCCCGGACCTGCCTGTCGACGGAAACCACGGTGGGGCATGCATGAGGCAGGCCGACGCAGGGCGGCGGCCACGTGCGGCATCCCCCCGGTTGCCGCGCATTCACTCTAACGCGCAGACCCGGGGGAAGGGCAAGCAGTAAAACGTGAAATTGCGCCCCGTAGAGCCGAGCCCATGCTCGGCTGCCGCTCCTGCCGAAGACAGCCGAGCATGGGCTCGGCTCTACAGAAACAAAGGCATGGCAAGCAGTAAAACGTGATGATCAGGTCAGTGTGTGACCGCGTCCGCAGCCTGGAAGGCGGCATCGAACAGGCGCTGTACCGGCGGGCCCATTTCCCCGGCCAGCAGCGCCAGCAGGAACAGACCCAGCAGCAACGAGACCGGCAGGCCCAGCTGGATCGGGTTCAGCGCAGGGGCGGCTCGCGCCAGGACACCGAAGGCCAGGTTCACCGCCAGCATCGCCACGGTCAGCGGGATGGCCAGGGTCAGCGCACCGCGCAGCACGGTCAGCAGGAAGGTCGGAGCGATGCTGAAGAAGGCATGGGGATCAGGCAGCGGGGCGCCAATCGGCAGCGCGCGATAGCTGTCCACCAGCAGCGAGATCAGCGCCAGGTGGCCGTTGGCGGTGAAGAACAGCAGCCCGAACAGCAGATAGAACCACTGTCCGATCACGCCGGAGGTACCACCGCGCAGCGGGTCGCTCATCTGCGCGAAGGCCAGGCCGGTGCCCTGCGCGATCAGTTCGCCCGCCATCGCACCGGCTTCGAACACCAGCCGCAGCAGGAAGCCGATGGAGACGCCGATGGCCAGCTCGCGGGCGATGGTCAGCACCGTGGCGGCGTCGAAGCCGGTCCAGTCCGGCACCGGGGGCAGCAGCGGGGCCAGTGCGATGGCCAGGGTGCCAGCCAGCACCACGCGCACCCGTGACGGGACGGCGCGGGTCCCGACCATCGGCATGGCCATGGCCACAGCGCCGATGCGCAGCATGGTCCACAGTACGGTGCCGATCATGCCGAAGGCCTGAAGGCCGTCGGCAGCCATCTGGGTGGCGGCGTCCATCGAAGCGCGTGTCCTAGCCGATCAGGTGTGGAATGCGCTGGAACAGCAGCGTGGTGAATTCAACCAGGTGGCCGATCAGCAGGCTGCCCAGCGCGAACAGCACCGCGGTCAGTGCCGCGGCCTTGGCAACGAAGGCGATGGTCGGTTCGTTGAGCTGGGTCGCGGCCTGCACCACGCCCACCACCACGCCCACCACCAGCACGGTGAGCAGCAGCGGGCCAGCCACCCACAACACGGTGATCAGGCCGCCACGCAGTTCAGTCAGGGCAAGTTCGGGAGACATTCGGGGGTCCATCTGTTCTTGTAGAGTCGAGCCATGCTCGACTGCGCTTTGCGCGGGATATCAAGCCGGATTGAAGCTGGCTGCCAACGTACCCACGGTCAGCACCCAGCCATCCACCAGCACGAACAGCAGGATCTTGAACGGTGCCGACACCAGCATCGGCGAGAGCATCATCATGCCCATCGACATCAGCACGCTGGCGACAACCAGATCGATGATCACGAACGGGATGAAGATCAGGAAGCCGATCTCGAAGGCGGTCTTCAGTTCGCTGGTGACGAACGAGGCGACCAGCACCGGGAACGGGATCGCGTCGGGGCTGGCGTAGGTGCCATGCCCGGCGATGCCGGCGAAGGTCATCAGGTCGGTCTCGCGGATCTGCGCCAGCATGAACCCGCGCAGGGGCTGCGTGGTCAGCGTCCAGGCGGTCTGGAAGTCGATGTCGCCGTTGAGGTAGGGCGCCATGCCGGCGCTCCAGGCCTTGTCCCAGGTCGGCATCATCACCATCGCGGTGAGGAAGAGGGCCAGGCCCAGCAGCACCTGGTTGGACGGGGTCTGCCCGGTACCCAGCGCCTGGCGCAGCAGGCCCAGCACGATGATGATGCGGGTGAACGAGGTCAGCACCAGCAACATCGACGGGATCAGGGTGATCGCCGTCATCAGCAGCAGGGTCTGCAGCGGCAGGCTGACCGGCGCACCACCGATCTTGCCGACGTTGATGTCCGGCAGTGGCGTGGTCGGTGCGCCGGGTGCAGCGAAGGCCAGTGCCGGCAACAGGCACAGGACGAGCATCAGCAGCCACGGCATCAGGGTGGCAAGACGGGTACGGGTGACACGCATGTCAGGGGTCCTTGCGCAGCCGCTGCTGCAGCAGCTGGGCGAAATTCGGAAGATTCTTGAAGTCCGGCACGCGCACGGGCGCGGGCGGCGGCAGCGGTTCGGGCAGGGTGTGCAGGGTGTTGATGCCGCCGGCGGTGACGCCCAAGAGCAGCTGCTGGCCATTGACCTCGACCACCACCACGCGCTCCTTGGCGCCCACGCTCAGGCTGGCCACCAGCTTCATGCCTTCGGCCGGGCGGAAGCCGCTGCCGGGCATGCGCTTGAGCAGCCAGCCCAGGCCGATCACCAGGGCCAGTACCGCCAGCAGCGCCAGCACCGCGCCGAACAGGCTGGGTGCGGCGGCCGCATGCTGGCCGACCTGGGGCCCGATGGGCGCGGCGGTCTTGCCGACCGCCAGCAGGGTGGAGGCCAGCAGGCTCAACGCAGTCTCCGGATCCGCTCGCTCGGGCTGACCACGTCGGTCAGGCGCACGCCGAAGCGGTCATTGATCACCACCACTTCGCCATGGGCGATCAGGGTGCCGTTGACGAACACGTCCAGCGATTCGCCGGCACCGCGCTCCAGTTCCACCACCGAGCCCTGGTTGAGCTGCAGCAGGTTGCGGATCGGCAGGCGGGCACGACCGACTTCCAGCGACAGGGTCACCGGTACGTCCAGGATCACGTCCAGGTTCAGGTCCGGGCCGTTCGCCTCATCGGCCTGCAGGCTGCTGAACTGGGCTGGGGTGGGTTCGAGGGCGTCGATATCGTTCATTGCGGGTCTTCCTGGATGACGGGTACGCGCGGGCGGGTGCCCGGCGGATGGGTAGCGGTGATCTTCACGGCGTTCATGCCGTTGGCGATGCCGAACTCGCCGGTGAACACCGGGATGTTCTCCACGCACAACGGCACCTGCGGGCTGAGTTCGATCGGCAGGATGTCGCCGACCTTCAGCTGGGTCAGGTCGCGCAGGGTCATGCGCTTGCTGGCCAGCACGCTGGACAGGGTCACCTCGGCGATGTTGAGCTGTTCGCGAAGGGTCTGGCCCCAGCTTTCGTCGCGATCGTTGCGGTCGCTCTGGATGCCGGCGTCGAGCAGTTCGCGGATCGGCTCCAGCATCGAGTACGGCAGGGTCACGTGGATGTCGCCGCCGCCGCCGTCGAGTTCGACGTGCAGGCGGCACACCACCACGTATTCGCGTGGCGTCACGATGTTGGCGAAGTGCGGGTTGATCTCCGAGTTGATGTACTCGAAGTCCACGTCCATCACCGGCGCCCAGGCCTCGCGCAGGTCGGCGAAGGTCTGCTTCAGCAGCAGGTGGATCACCCGCATTTCAGTGGCGGTGAACTCGCGGCCTTCGATGCGGGTCGGGTAGCGCCCGTCGCCACCGAAGAAGTTGTCGACGATGGCGAACACCAGGGTCGGCTCGAACACGATCAGGCCGGTGCCGCGCAGCGGCTTGAAGCGGATCAGGTTCAGGTTGGTCGGTACATACAGCGAGTGCATGTAGTCGTTGAACTTGATCAGTTCGATGCCGCGCACCGACAGCTCGGCCGAGCGGCGGATCAGGTTGAACAGGCCGATCCGCCACAGGCGCGCGAAACGCTCGTGGACCATTTCCAGGGTCGGCATGCGACCGCGGATGATGCGGTCCTGGCTGGCGAAGTCGTACGAGCGCGCTTCGCCTGACGGCGGTTCCGGATCGGTTTCGACCGCGCCAGTGTCCACGCCGTGGAGCAGGGCATCGATCTCGTCCTGGGACAACAGATCATTCATCGGTGGGCCCTTACTGGGTCACGAAGCTGGTGAACAGCAGGTCGTCGGCACCATTGCTGCCGGTCTCGGCCTTGAGCACTTTCTGCACTTCGGCCAGCGACGCAGCCTGCAGCTTCTGCTTGCCGGCGACATCGGCGATCTGGTCCGGGCTGACCTGCGAGAACAGCATCAGCAGGCGTGCGCGGATGGCGGGTGCATGGGTCTTGATCGCTTCCAGCGCAGCCGGGTCACGGGTCATCAGCTGTACTTCCAGCTGCAGGTAGCGCGGACCATCGACCGGGCCATTGAGATTGACCACGAACGCCGGGTCCAGCGCGAAGTACTGCGCGGGGGCCGGGGTGGCGCTCTTCTTCGGCGCCTGCGCAGTCTTGTCTTCGTGCTTGGACTGGGTGAAGAACCATACGCCGCCACCGGCGGCAGCGGCGGCCAGCACGGCCACCAGTGCGGTGATCAGGATCGGACTGCGCGGCTTGGCGGCCTTGTCCTTCTCGGCGGTCTTCTTGGTTTTGTCAGCGGCTGCGGCCACGGGGTGAAGCTCCTGAGGGTTGCTTCACCGGGATATGCAAGGGGTGTGCCGAAGGCCGGGCAGCGGGCGCGACGGAATTCCGTCGGAAACCTGTGCCGGTAGGTGCCAACCTTGGTCGGCACGCCTGTCAGGCGTAAGCGTCCAGCAGTCCGCGCTGGCGGATCAACTGCGCCGACGACACGCTGGCGTCGCCCGGCGTCGGTTCTCCGTCGCCGATGATGCCGCTGCCACCGGGCTGGCCCGGCGCATTGCCGCCACCGCCCGGTGCCTGGTGGCCGACGTCGGCGTGGGCCAGCTGGAAGCCCTGTTCGCCCAGCAGCTCGCGCAGGCGCGGCAGGCTGCTTTCCAGCGCTTGCCGAACGTCCACGTGCGGGCTGCTGAAGCTGGCATGCACCTTGTCGCCGTTCAACTGCAGGCGCACGTCGACCGGGCCCATGTCGTCCGGGCTCAGGCGGATGTGGGCGTGACCGATCTTCTGGTCGGCCAGCCAGCCCAGGCGCGCGCCGACGGCCTGGTCGAAACCATCGTCGCCGAACACGGGCCGGGGCGTCGGTTCGCCGTTGAAGACCGCAGTGCCGGTGGCGAGCGCAGCCTTGAGGTCCTGCAGGGCCGCCGGGGCCGGGGCGTGCAGGAATGGGGCAGCGCTACGGTCGCCGATCGCGGTCACGTCGTTGCTGTCGCGGTCGCCATGCTTGCTGCCGGGCAGGACCGTCTCCGGTAGTGGCAGGGTCGTGGCATCGCCGGCGCTGGCGGCCGGCGGCGTGCTGTCAGTTATGGATGCGACGGCTGCGCCCGGCGCCCGGGTCGGCGTCGGGGCAGGCAGTCCCGGTCCGGCAGTGGCCGGCGGCGCCGCGCCCGCACCCGTTGCAGCAGGAGCAGTGGCCGGCATCGCCAGGACCAGGCCGGCCAGGCCCAGCGGCGGCCACGGCGCGTCCTCGGTCGCCACCGGCGTGTCCTTGTCCGTCGCCCGATCACCCGCAGGCGGAGTTTGCGGCGGCAAGGGCGACGTCTCGTTTCCCGTCGCCGCCGCATCCATGCTGCGTTCCTCCGGCGCCTGGCCATTTCCATCGGCGCTTGTCTGCGGCTTCGGTGCCGAGGTGGGCGGTGACGTGGCGGCGCCGGCGGGCGCGTCCGGCGCGCCGCCCTGCAACAGCTGGCTGAAATCCTTGCTGGCCTCGCTGCGTGGCGTGCGCGCTGCAGCGCCGCCGGCAGTCTGTGCCTGCGCGTTGGCGCTGCTGGCGAGCGGGGTGGGCATCACGGGCGGCCTCCCTGCTCGGTGCCATCCTGGTCTTCGGCCTGCACCAGACGCGCACGGCGCGCACCGATGTCGTCCATCTCGCGCTGGTCGCGGCGGTCGGTGACCACTTTCTCCTGCGCCCGGTAGCTGGCCGCCAGCTGTTCCAGCACGGCCTTGTCACGGCTGGCCAGGATCAGGCGGGCGCGCTCGGCCTCCACCTTCTCGCGGTTGCCGTTGACCGTGGCCTGCTGCTGCTCGACCGCACTGTCGAGGCGGTCGAGAAATGCACGCCGGTTGAGCAGCTGCGCCGGGCTGGTCGCCGCCATCTGCGCGTTGGCGTACTCCTCGGCATAACGGCGCAGTTCGTCCAGTCGCGATAGATGGGTGTCGAGCACGCGCTGGCGTTCGGCCAGGTCGCGGGCGACCGCGTCCTCGTGTTCCTGGGCCCGCTTGAGCAGGGGATCGATGCGCTTGGACTGGTTCATGGCTTAACTCTCTTGTTCCACCAGGCGCTGCAGCGCCGCCTGGCTGTGCGGGAGATCTGCGGCCTTGGCAACGTCCTGGCCGAGGAACTCCATGATTTCCGGCCAGCGTTCCAGGGCTTCGTCGGTGGCCGCGTCGTTGCCGCGCTGGTAGGCACCGATGGCGATCAGGTCACGGTTGGCCGAGTAGGCCGAGACCAGTCGCTTCAACTTGCGGATGCGAAGGCGCCAAGGTTCATCGGCGATTTCCGTGACCACGCGGCTGACCGACGATTCGACGTCGATGGCCGGGTACAAGCCGCTGTCGGCCACGCGCCGCGAGAGCAGGATGTGGCCGTCGAGGATCGCGCGCGCGGCGTCGGCGATCGGATCCTGCGGATCATCGCCTTCGGTCAGCACCGTGTAGAACGCGGTGATCGAGCCACGTCCCTTGGCGCCGTTGCCGGCGCGTTCGACCAGTGCCGGCAGCTTGGCGAACACCGACGGTGGGTAACCGCGGGTGGTCGGCGGCTCGCCGACCGACAGGCCGATCTCGCGCTGCGCCTGGGCGAAGCGGGTCAGTGAGTCCATCAGCAGCAGCACGTTCAGGCCCTGGTCGCGGAACCACTCGGCGATGGCGGTGGCGCGGTAGGCGCCGTGCAGGCGTGCCAACGGTGGCCGGTCGGCGGGGCTGGCCACCACCACCGCGCGGCGCAGGCCTTCCTCGCCCAGCGTGGTCTCGACGAAATCGCGTACTTCGCGGCCACGTTCACCGATCAGGCCGACCACGATCACATCGGCGGCGGTGTAGCGGGTCATCATGCCCAGCAGCGTCGACTTGCCGACGCCGGAGCCGGCGAACAGGCCGACACGCTGGCCGCGGCCGATCGGCAGCAGCGCGTTGATCGCGCGCACGCCCACGTCCAGCGGTTGGGTGATCGGTTCACGTGCCAGCGGGTTGATCGACACGCCGGCCATGCCAACGTGGCCTTCGGCGCGGATCGGGCCCTTGCCGTCCAGCGGCACGCCGTCGCTGTCGATGACGCGGCCGAGCAGCCCTTCGCCCACTTCAACGCCGCCGCGGCGCGCCGACGGCACCACGCGGGCGTTGGGCAACAGGCCATGCAGCTCGGCACTGGGCATCAGGTAAGTGCGCTCGCCGGCGAAGCCGACCACTTCGGCATCGACCCAGCCACCATCGACCACTTCCACCTTGCAGCTGGCACCCAGCGGCGCTTCGCAGCCGACCGCTTCCAGGGTAAGCCCGACCGCGCGGCGCAGCACGCCTTCGCGGATCAGGCCACGGCCATGGGCGGTATCCACGCGCAGGCCGTCGAGCCGACGGGCCAGGCGCAGGTTGCGGGCCATGGCCCAGTCGGCCGGTGGCGGCGTCGGCTGCGGATCGGGATTCATGTATTGGCTCCGGTCTGGCGGATCACCGCGTCCAGCGCGCCGCGCAGGCGCGCTTCCAGGGTGCCGTCGATGCGCACCGCTTCGGCGTGCACGCGAAGATCGCCGCGGCTGAGACTGGTGTCCGGCACCAGGCGTTGCTGTGGCGGCAGGCTCAACAGCGGGGCGAGCGCGGCAATGTCGTCGGGGTGCAGCCGCACTTCGACCTCGCGGGTGCTGCCACCCACCGCGTCGATCGCCTCACCGACCAGCTGTGCCAGCAGTGCCGGCTCAGCTTCGTAGGCACGGCCGACCAGCGCACCGGCGATGCGTACCGCCAGTTCGCCGAGCGCGCCGACCACTTCATTCTCCAGCCGCACCAGCGGTCGGCTGAAGTTGTCGAGGATGCCTTCGATCTGCGCGGCGAGGCGACGCACTTCGGCCTGGCCCTGGCCGTAGCCTTCGGCATGGCCGTGCTGGAAGCCTTCCTTCTCGGCGCTGTCCTGTATTGCCTGGATTTCCTCCAGCGTCGGCAGCTGCAGCGGTGGCTCGGGTTCATGCTCCGGGTCCGGCTCGGTGAGTTCGAATGCATCCTCCTGCTCCAGCGCCGGTTCGGGCTGGGCCAGCAGGTCCGGGGCAAGCCAGCGCACGACGTTGCTCACAGCATGGCCTCCGCGCTGCCGCCGATGGTGACGGTGCCTTCATCGGCCATGCGCTTGACGATGGCCAGGATCTCGCGCTGGGCGCCTTCCACGTCGGACAGGCGCACCGGTCCACGGGCCTCCATGTCTTCCAGCAGAATCTCGGCCGCGCGCTGCGACATGTTGCGGGTGATCTTGTCGCGCACCTTGATGTCGGCGCCGCGCAGGGCCAGGCCCAGGCGCTCGCCGCTCACTTCGCGCAGCACCAGCTGCATTTCGCGGTCATCCAGGTCGACCAGATCGTCGAACACGAACATCAGGTCCTGGATGCGGTTGCTCAACGGCGCATCGATGCGGGCGATCTCGCCCAGGATCGCCTGGTCCTGGCCGCTGTCCATGAAGTTCAGGATGTTGGCCGCGCACTGCACGCCACCGATGTTCGACGACTTCAGGTTCTGGTTGCCGGCGAACTGGCGCTCCATGATCTCGTTGAGTTCATTGAGTGCGTTCGGCGGAATGCCGTCGAGGGTGGCGATGCGCAGCAGCACGTCCACGCGGGTACGGTCCGGCAGCAGTTTCAACGCGTCGGCGGCCTGGTCGGTTTCCAGGTGCGCCATCACGATGGCGATGATCTGCGGGTGCTCGTTGCGCACCAGGTCGGCCACCGCACGCGGGTCCATCCATTTCAGCGCGTCCAGGCCGGTGGTGTTGCGGCCCAGCAGGATGCGGTCGATCAGGTTGCCGGCCTTCTCGCTGCCCAGCGCCTGCACCAGCATGTTGCGGATGTAGTCGTCCGAGCCCACGCCCAGCGAGGTCTTCGAGCCCAGCTCCTGGCCGAACTGGTCCATCACCCGTTCCACCTGCTCGCGGGTGATGTCGGTCATGGTGGCCATGGCGATGCCAATCTTCTGCACTTCCTTGGGTTCCATGTGGCGCAGCACTTCGGCCGCGTCCAGCTCACCCAGGGACAGCAGCAGCACGGCCGCGCGCTGTACACCGGTCAGTTGTGCCTCAGTCATTGGCCACCCATCCCTTGACCACCTGGGCCACGCGCTTGGAGTCGGTCTTTACGGCTTCACGCGCCATCCGCAGTCGTTCCTCATATGAATCCACCGGCAGGGCCAGGGCCTCCGGCCCGGCCAGGCTCGCCCGGTCGGCGCCCAGCGCCGGCAGCGGCATGCCATCGTCATCCACCAGCTGCACGTCCGCAGTGTGCGGCTCCAGTGCCTGCGGGTCGTCCTTCCTGTTCTGGCCGGTGATCGCGCGCAGCGCCGGGCGCAGTACGCCGAACAACAACGCCAGCACCACCACCGCGCCGAGCAGCATGCGGCCGGCATCGTGCACCCATGGCAGTTCCCACCAGGCCGGCCCTTCGACCGGCGTGGTGTCACGCACGAACGGTGCATTCATCACCGACACGGTGTCGCCACGCTCGGCGTTGAAGCCGACGGCCTGCTTCACCAGCGCCTCGACGCGGGTCAGTTCCGCGGCCGACAGCGGCTGCGGGCTGACCTTGCCGTTGGCACCGGCGCGCGGCACGTTGTCCACCAGTACCGCCACCGACACGCGCTTGATGCGGCCGGCCGGCTGGCGGGTGTGCTGCAGGGTGCGGTCCAGCTCGTAGTTGCGGGTGGCGTTCTTGCTGCTTTCGGTCGGGGCCTGCGCGGTGGCCGGCGCGGCCTGCTGGCCCGGCGGACTGTTGCTGGTGGCACCCGGCACGCCCTGCGGGCCCGGGGTGCTGGTGGTGTTCTCGCTCATCTGCTCGCTGCGCAGCTTCTGCGGTTCACCGTTGTAGAGCTCACGGGCTTCCTCGGTCACCGAGAAATCCATGTCCACGCTCACTTCCGGGTTGACCCGGCCGGGGCCGGTCATCGGTTCCAGCAGTTCGCGGATGCGCTGGTTGAACGAGGTTTCCTGGCGGCGCACCTGTTCGAACTGGGCAGCGTTGACCGCCGCCTCACTGTTCGGGTCGCTGACGCTGAGCATGCGCCCGCTTTGGTCAACCACGGTCACCCGTTCCGGGGCGAGATCCGGGATGCTGGCCGCGACCATGTGCACGATGGCGTCCACCTGGCTGCGTTCCAGCTGCTGGCCGCCACGCAGTTCCAGGGTCACCGAGGCGCTGGCCACGTCACGCTGGCGGGTGAAGGCGCTGGGCTTGGGAATGGCCAGGTGCACGCGCGAATCGCGCACCGGGCGCAGCGTGTTGATGGTGCGCGACAGCTCGGTTTCCAGCGCATGCTGGTAGCGCGCGCTTTCCACGAACTGGCTGACGCCGAAGCCCGGGTCGCGCTCCATCAGCTCGAAGCCGAGCTTGCCGCTGTCGGTCAGGCCGGAGCCGGCCAGCTTCAGGCGCGCGTCGTGCAGGTTCTTTTCCGGCACGGTGATGCCACCCGTGGCCGGGTCGAGTGCGAACGGAATCTGTGCGGCGCGCAGCAGGTCGGTCGCTTCAGCGGTCGCCTTCTGGTCCAGGCCGGTGTACAGCGGGACCATGCCCGGCTTCTGCGACCAGAAGAACACGGACAGGCCTGCCGCCACCGCCACCGCGATCATCGCCATCAGGCCCAGCCGACGGGTGATCTGCAGACTCTGCAGGCGGTCGAACCATTGCCCGGCCTTTTCGGCGTTCAGGCTGTCCTTGGAGAGCGTCAGTGCCATGCGTCTCTATTCCTTACAGCGGCATGTTCATCACGTCCTGGTAAGCCTGGACGAGACGGTTGCGGACTTCCACGGTGGCGCGGAAGGCGATCTGGGACTGCTGCGAGGCGACCATCACCTTGGCCAGGTCGGCGCTGGGGTCGCCCATTTCGAAGGCCTTGGCGAGGGCGCCGGACTTCTGTTGCGCATCGTTGACGCCGGCAATCGCACCACGCAGGGTTTCGGTGAAGCTGGCCGGCTGGGCCTGCGGTGCATCCAGCACCGTGCCCGGCAGGGCATTGCTGCGAGGCGTTTCGCCCAGCGGGTTGAGCGCCGGCTGTCCCATCTGGGTCTGATAGGAGCGGATCTGCGAAAGGATCGAAGTGACGGAGTGGGACATCTGCAACGGTTCCAGAAACAGGGATGGGGTTGTCTGCTGTAGCCAGTGCAAGTGCCGTGCCGAAACCGGTTTTCGATTCAGTGAAGTGAGGGTTGGGGGTGCTGGCAGGGCTGCGCCCTGCACCCGCCGACGGCACGTCAACATCAACGTCAAAATCGGGCTATCCGTGGGGTGGCGGGGTGGGTCCGGTTACGGGGGACGCCGTAAATCCGTCCATGGAGGCTCGGTCGCGCCATCCATGGCGCTTACGCCCCCGCAACCGGACCCACCGCGCCTTAGACAGTTGGCCGCGATCTGTTGGAACCTGCTGCTGATGGTGGGTGCCGACCCCTGGTCGGCACGAGGTCGGATCCCGTTGCAACGCAACGGGCGCTGACCCCATTGGTGGCGCCATTTAACCGGCGTCGGTTTTCTGGCCTATGGTTGCAGGGTCCAGCGGCCGGAATTCTGGCGCTGGCGCGGTGCGATGGGGCCGTCGTGCTGGGTGTACATGAAAGGGCCCTGGCGGTCTGTCTGGCAGGTCAGCAGAAGGGTGTAGTGGGCGGGACCGGCTGGGTGGCTTTCAGTCATCTGGATTGGGCAGGGCGCAGCCGGTGGCGGCGGCAATGCCGGGGCAGAGCAGGGCGGCGAGCAGGGTGAGGCGATGCATGGTGGAGCCTCGTTGGGAGGTCTCACTCCATCCTCCGGAACGCGGCAACGTTGTCTGTAGGAACTTGTGCAAATGCGCGGCGTTGTCAGCGCGCGGTCACGGTCTCTATCCACGCATGGCGTGGATCTACTGACGTCGTGCAGCGGCGCCAGAAACACCAACGCCCGGGCAAGCCCAGGCGTTCGTGCCCCCTTCATGCTGATACCGCGGTTCAGCCGGCCAGCTCGGCCTGCTCGCGCTCGATGCCGTACTTGCGCAGCTTTTCCACCAGGGTGGTGCGGCGCAGGCCGAGCAGCTGGGCGGCGTGGGCAACCACGCCCTGGGTGCGTTCCAGTGCTTCGTTGATCAGGCCCAGTTCGATGTTGGCCATGTGGTTGCGCAGGTCCAGGCCGTCGTCGGGCAGTGCCGCCGGTGCCGCCGGGCGATTGACGGCGATGCCGTGCTCCAGCGCCGGCTGGTTGCCGCTGCCGGGCGTGTGGAACGAGAAGCTGCGCAGGTCCAGTCGTTCTTCGTTGGCAACCGTAGCTGCCGGTGCCGGTGCAGCCACCGCTGCCAGTGCGGCATCGCCACGGTAGCGGGCCGGCAGGTCCTGCACGCGTACTGAACCGCCCGGATGCAGCACCGCCAGGCGCTCGACCAGGTTGGTCAGCTCGCGCACGTTGCCCGGCCATTCGTAGCTGGACAGCGCCTGCAGCGCTTCGGGAGTGAAGCGCACTTCGCCACGGCCGGTGCGGGCCAGCTGCGCGGCGATGGTTTCCACCAGCGCCGGCAGGTCCTCACGGCGCTCGCGCAACGCGGGCACTTCGATCGGGAACACGTTGAGGCGGTAGAACAGATCCTCGCGGAACTTGCCCTCGGCGATGCGGGTCTCCAGGTCGCGGTGGGTCGCGGCCACCACGCGCACGTTGCAGCGGATGGTCTGGTTGCCACCGACGCGCTCGAAGCTGCGTTCCTGCAGCACGCGCAGCAGCTTCACCTGCATCGGCAGGCTCATGTCGCCGATCTCGTCGAGCAGCAGGGTGCCGCCTTCGGCCATTTCGAAACGGCCCTTGCGCGCGGTCAGTGCGCCAGTGAAGGCACCCTTTTCGTGGCCGAACAGCTCGCTTTCCAGCAGGTCAGGCGGAATGGCGCCGCAATTGATCGCCACGAACGGGCCATCACGGCGCGGCGAACGCTGGTGGATCGCGCGCGACACCACTTCCTTGCCGGTGCCGGATTCGCCCAGCACCAGCACGGTGGTGTCGAATGCGGCCACCTGTTCGATCATGGTGCGCAGCGCGGTGACCGCCGGGCCGTTGCCGGTCGGTCCCTGCTCCTGCGCGGCACCGGCCTGGTGCTCGGCATCCAGGCGCTTGAGGCTGGCGCGGCGCAGCAGCGCTTCCATCTGCGCATGGCGCAGCGGGGTTTCCAGCGGCCAGATGTTGGCTTCGTGCAGGCCATGCTGCTGCGCGAACGCAGCGGCATCACCGTCGGCCAGCAGTACCGGCGGCGGCAGGCTGCTGCCGCCAAGCCAGTGATACAGCGCGGTGCTGGCGGGGCTGTCGTCCAGGCTGCCGACGATCACCGCCATCCAGTCGTTCTGGCGCTGTCGGCCCAGGTCGAAGTCGGCTGCGTCGGACACCCAGCGCGGGTTGAAGTCCATGAATTCCAGCAGGGCAACGGTGCGCTCCGCGCGCACGGCGTCGTTGTCCAGCACCAGGATGCGCGATTCGCTCACGACTGTTCCTCCCTGAGGCCTTCCAGGATCGGCATGACTTCCTGGATGTAGGACAGCTTGCTGACAAAGTTATCGGCGCCGGCGCGCAGCGCGTGTTCGCGGTGCTCGGCGTCGTCGAAGTGGCTGGCGATCACGATGTACGGCGCATCGTCCTGCGACTTGATCAGGCGGGTGGCCTGCAGCCCCCCCATTTCCGGCATGGCCAGATCCATCAGCACCACCTGCGGGCGCAGCGTTTCCGAGCGCTCGATCGCTTCCAGGCCGTTGCCGGCGCTGCCGACGATCTGCAGCCAGTCGATCTTGCGGAAATGGCGCATCGCCGCGTTGATGAAGCCCTCGTGGTCATCGACCAGCAGGACCGTGAGCTTGTTCATGTCCAACATCCTTTTCAGCCCACCCGGGCCAGCTGGGGTTGCCTGGCGCTGAGCCGGCGCCGTTCGCGGGCCGGGGCGATATCCAGTTGTTCTCGGTATTTTGCGACGGTTCGGCGGGCAATGTTCACCCCCTGGCGCGACAGCAGGCCGGCAATGGCCTCGTCGGCCAGCGGGCGGCCGGCCGGTTCGGCGTCGATCAGGCGGCGGACCATGGCCTTCACCGCCTGGCCGGAGACGCTGGCGCCCTCCAGGCGCACGGCGAAGAAGTGCTTCAGCTCGAAGGTGCCGCGCGGGGTCTGCAGGAACTTGCCGGTGGTGATGCGCGAGACGGTGGACTCATGCATGCCGATTTCCTCGGCCACTTCCTTCAGGGTCAACGGCGCCATGGCCTCTTCGCCCCGCACCAGGAAGGCGGCCTGGCGCTCGACGATCACCCGCGCGGTGCGCAGCAGGGTGTCGTAGCGCATCGACAGGCCGCGGCTGAACCAGCGCGCCTCCTGCAGCATCTCGCGCAGCGCCGGGGCGGCGTCGCTGGTTTCGGCCAGCACCTGTTCGTACTGGCTGTTGATCGACACGCGGCGGCTGGTGGCCGGGTTCAGGGCGACCTTCCACTGCCCGTCGGCGTGCCAGGCGACGACGTCCGGCACCACCACCGCGTTGCGTTCGGGCAGCAGGCTGTCGCCCGGGCGCGGCTGCAGCGAGAGGATCAGGCGCACAGCCTCGCGGACGTCGTCGATCTCGGCATCGTGCAGGCGGGCGAGGGCGGGGTAGTCGTGCGCGGCCAGCGCTTCGAGCGCGCCATCGAGAATGCGGGTGGCCAGGTGGCGGGCCGGCACGACGCCGTGCAGGCTGCGCAGTTGCGCCTGCAGGCCTTCGCGCAGGTCCTGGGCGGCCATGCCTGCGGGCTCGCCGTGCAGCAGCTGCTGGCGGATGGCTTCCACACCGTCGGCAGCGATGTCGAACTGGGCACTGGCCAGCAGCTGCAGCTGTGCCAGCGGCGCCTGCAGGTAACCTGCCTCATCGCACTGGTCCAGCCAGAAGGCGGCGACCGCCAACTGGCGATCATCCATGTCCAGCGACAGGCGCTGCAGCACGCGCAGCTGCGGGTCGGTCGACTCGCCGGCGGCGATGCGCGCCATGCGGTCGTCGTCGCCGTCCTGCCAGCTGGCACCGGCCACGTCCCACATCGACGGCTCGGGCAGCTCGTCAAAGGCGGCGGTATCGATCGTGGGGGTGCTGGCTTCGGTGGCGTCGGCAGCCGGCGCCTCGGCCTCTTCGATCTCCAGCAGCGGATTGGAGTCCAGCAGGCGCTGGATTTCCTGCTCCAGGTGCAGGCCGTCGAGTTGCAGCAGCCGGATCGACTGCAGCAACTGCGGGGTGAGGTGAAGTTGTTGGCCCAGCTGGGTCGAGAGTGCAGCCTTCATCGTGGTTCCCCGGCGCCGCTCCCCGGCGCCTTGTGGAACGCATCTTGCTTTTGATCCGGCGGGGGCGGAATCAGGGGGTTCCTGAGGGGCTTGGTGAATGTCCTGACGGGGTGTAGGGGCATTCCCTACATCGACGCGGATTGTTGACGATGATCGCTGCTAAGTTGCTGATTTCCGGTGCAAGGCCCGGATTGATCGGGCTGCGCCGTGTACGGATTCCTGCCGGGGAGTGTCAGGGTGACGGGAATTCGTCGCTGGGTGCGGGTTGGCTGCGTCGGCTGTCGATAGAGACGATCACCGGTAGAGTCGACTGTCAGTCGACTGCTCTCCGATCAGGCCAAGGAAAAGTCCCGCGCTCCGCGCGCAAGTCGACTGGCAGTCGACTCTACCAACAGCCCACTCTACCCAGCCATCGTTTCGCGCCGCCGAGGCTCGCGCTTACTCCAGCTCGTGCTGGTGGCGCGCGGCCAGCAGCAGCAGATCGTTGGCGCGGCGGCAGCCGAGCGATTCCATCATGCGTGCGCGGTGGGTCTCCACCGTCTTGACGCTGATGCCGAGGTCGGCGGCGATTTCCTTGTTGCTCTCACCCTTGCCGATGCGGCGCAGGATCTCGCGCTGGCGCGGCGACAGCGCGGCGATGCCGGTGGGCTTCTCGCGGCCCAGCATGGGGGCCAGCATCTTGGCGGAGATCTGCGGGCTCAGGAACACCTGGCCGGCGTGCGCGGCGCGCAGCGCCAGTTCCAACTCCTGCGGTGCTGCATCCTTGACCACGAACCCGACCGCGCCCCGATCCAGCGCATCGCGCACGTGAGCGGCATCGTCGTGCATGGTCATCATCACCACCCGGGTACCGGGCGCGCGCAGGCGGATGTCGCTGAGTGCTTCCAGGCCGGTGCGGCCCGGCAGCGAGAGGTCCATCAGCACCACATCCGGTGCCTGCTGCAGGGCCAGCTGCAGTGCCTGCTCGGCGTTGCTGGCCTCGGCAACAAGCTGCACGTCGGCAAACCCCTGCAGCAGCCGCGCCAGGCCGGCGCGGACGAGGGTGTGATCGTCGACGATGAGAACTCGCACAGGCACGCAACAGATCCGTGTAGGGGAGTCCACCTTAACTTAGCTGAACGGGCGCGCCAAGGCTTGCCCGCAAAGCGTGATGGTGGCAGGTTTCAGCGGGCGCGGCGCGCCTCGGCCACCTGGCGGCGGTGCAGGCGGAACAAGTGCCGCTCCATTGCCATCTCAAGGCCATCGCCAAGACGCTGGAAACGCAGCCACAGGTAGTGACCGCCGCCACCGTCCGCCGCTTCGGCGATCACTTCCACCGGCAGGTCGATATGGTCGGGCAGCCAATCGCTGGGCTGCAGGCGCACCACGCCGGCCTGGCCGGGGCTGGCGCCACTGCGTGGGCCCAGCTGCAGGCGGATGCCGCGGCGCGACCAGCGCACGGGGCGCAGGGTCAGTTCCTGGCCCTGCTGGCGTACCAGCCGGCCGAGCAGCACCATCGCCAGATCCAGCTTGGCCTCCAGCCGCTGCAACTGCAGGCTGGCCTCATTGCGGTCGTCATGTTCGTCAACGCGGCTGTCTTCAACCAGCGCCAGGCTGCGCAGCAGGCCTTCGGCGCTGCTGGTGCGACCGGCCGCGCTGCCTGCCTGGAACTCGGCCGGCAGGGCCAGCTCGCAGCTGAGCGTCTCGTCGAACAGCTCGCTTTCAGCCGGGTGGTGCAGTGACGTGGTCGGCAATTGGGTCATGCCAGCGATTCTGCCTGCAGGTAGGCATGCGCTGCGCGAAGGGAACGCTGACCGTCATTCATCAGTGCTGCCACCGCATCACGGCGCTGGCGCAGCAGGCCGAGCAGATTCTGCTGGCGATCGAACAGCGCAGCCAGCGGTGCGTGGTCGGTGGCGGCCAGCGGCTGGCTGAGCAGCGCATGCAGCGTGCTGTCGTGGCCGTCGAGCAGGCTGTCGGCCTGGTCGAGGGACTCTTCGCCCAGGGCCTTCTCGAAGGCATCCAGCTGGGCGTGCAGTTCGTGCAGGCTCATGGCGCCACCGCGGCCGGGCGGCGCTGTTCCTGCGGGATCGCATTCCAGGCGCTGTCGATCTCGCCCAGCAGTTGAAGCGATTCATCCAGCGCGGCACGGTCGTTGTGCAGGTTGGCCTCGGTCAGGCGCTGCAACACGTAGTCGTACAGTGCCGACAGATTGCCGGCGATCTCGCCGCCGGCTTCGTGATCCAGCGAGCCGTTGAGGTGGCCGACAATCGCGCAGACTTCGCCGATCGCCTTGCCCTTTCCGGCCTGGTCGCCACGCTCAAGACTGGCCTGGGCACGGCGTACGCGCTCCAGCGCGCCCGCCAGCAGCATCGCCACCAGCTTGTGCGGATCGGCGTCGGCAACCGCACTGGTCACTCCCACCTGGCGGTACTGCTCGGCATATTGACGGCTGGAACCGTACATTCGTGATTCTCCTTGCGCTGGGTGCCGTCGGGTGGTCGTGGGGACCGTGGCCGGCGGTGCGGCGTTGATTGCTGTTGCGTCCGTTATCGGTGCGTTACACGCCAAACTTGAGCGTTGCACGCAGTCCTTTAGCGGTTCAGCTGTGCCAGCTGTTGCTGCAATGCGGTGTTGCTCTGCTGCAGTTTGCCCATCAGGCTGTCCAGGGCCAGGAACTGCTTCTTGTAGCGCTCCTCGACGTTCTTCATGCGGACGTCCAGGTCCTTGCGTCGCTTGTCGATGTTGTCCAGCGTGGTGTTCAGGCCCTTGGTACGGGCGACGAAGGCGCCTTCCTTGCCCGTGGTCGTGCTGACGTAGCCATCGACCATGGTGTAGAGCTTGCCGGCACCGCCGGTATCCCCAGTGATCGCAGAGCGGATCTTCTCAGGCTGGCTGGCGAGCGCTGCGGCGAACTTGGTCGCGTCCAGCACCAGGCTGCCGTCGGCATTGGGATAGCCACGGGTCTGCAGGCCGAGCTTCTTCGGATCCAATCCATCCGCGGACAGGTCCTTCAGTACAGCGCCCATCATCGAACGCAGCTGACTGGATGCGCCGCGCATCTGCGCATCGCCCGTCAGCGTCGCCGCTTCCTTGGTCTTGGCGTCGTACTTGGTCTCCGTATTGATGGCGGCGATCGCATCGTTGTACGCCTTGACGAAGTCCTGCATCACCTTGGTGGCTGCAGTGGTGTCGGTACTGATCACGACCGTGCTCTTGCCCTTGACCTTTAGGTTCAGGGTCAGGCCTGGTACGGCATCGGTCACGGTGTTGCTGTCGCTGATTACCGTGACGCCATCAATGGTCAGCTCGGCATCGGCGGCCGCGGTGTTCTCCTGAAGGCTGCCAACCAGTGCGCTCAACTTCGGGTCGCTGCCACCGTATTCGAGCTTGATCGCATTGGCGGCGCCGGTCTTCTCCTGGGCGATCGACAGGTACTGGTTGTCACCCGAAGCGATCAGAGTCGCCTGCACGCCTTCCTTGCGGCCTGCGGCGTCGATCTTATTGCGCACGGTGGTCAGCGTATCGCCGGCCTCCACCTCGACCTTCATCGTCTTTGCCTTGTCGCCCACGCCAACGGTCAGCGTCAAGGTTCCGGCGCCGAAGGTGTCGGTCTTGGGCACCGAGGCGTTGGCAATCAGCTTGTGTGCCGTGGCGAGGGATTTCACCTCTACCTGGTGCGTGCCGTTGGCGGCTGCCGCCTTGGTCAAACCCTGGTCGTACAGTGCCACCGACGCCGACAGCACATCATCGGCATTGTTGGGGCCGGCCTTGCCGGTGGCGGTTACGGTGCGGGTGTCGAAAGCTGTCGTGGCCTTCAGTGCGGTCAATGCGGTCTTCAGCTTGTCAAAGGCTGAGGTGACGGTGCCGATTGACGACAGCTGCATCTTGGCCTTGGACTGCTGCAGGTTCAGCGCGTTGTCGGCGGGCTTGCGGTCGGCCGCCACCAGCTGGCTGACGATGTCTGAAATGTTCAGGCCCGAGCCGATGCCACCGTATCCAAAGCTTGCCATGTGATTCTCCTGGTATCGGGCCTGGCCGCTAGGCGCTGGCCCGTCGTCAACGAAAATAGCGGCCTGCGCCGCTGGGTCTTGAGGACTTCGTTGATGCATGCGCCGTGCCAATGCTCTGGCGCAGGTTCTGGCACGCAGGTTGCAGGAGGGTTGGGGCAGAGTGCGGGGGGAATCACCGCGGGCTGCCGGGAGTCTGCAAAAAACCCTCCCCCAATGCAGGGGAGGGCACAGGCTACTGACAATCGGGGGGAGACGAAGCCGCCCGGTACGTACAGTCAAAGGTACAGCGCTGAAAGAGAGGTCCGCAGGAGCGGGCGATGCCAAGCCGGTTCGGGAGTGGTCCCGGGCCGGGCATGGCCCGCGCCTTCGTGCATCGTGACTTCCGGGTTGCTGCTACCGTCGGTTTGACCCGACGGTAGCAGCACCTTCTTGCCGTGGATCAGCGCAGCAGGCTGAGCACGCCCTGCGGCACCTGGTTGGCCTGGGCCAGCATGGCCGTACCGGCCTGCTGCAGGATCTGGGTGCGGGTCAGTTCGGCGGTTTCCTTGGCGAAATCGGTATCCTTGATGCGGCTACGCGAGGCCGACAGGTTTTCCGTCGAGGTCTGCAGGTTGGCGACGACCGAGGTGAAGCGGTTCTGGATCGCACCGAGGTCGGCGCGGGTGTTGTTGATCGAATCCAGTGCCTTGTCGACCATTGCCATGGCCTTCTGTGCGCCGGTTACGGTGGACACATCGAGATCCTGCAGGTGTTCTGCGGCAGGAGCGGGTGTGGTCGCTGTGAGGTCAAATGCATCCGCCGTGCCAAGCTTCAGAGCTATATCAGCATCAGCAAGCGCAACACCTTCCTTCACTTGCGTGACGTTGATCGCGCCAGTTTTGTCGATCTCCGCGAGGATACCGGTCTCGCCCAGCTTGGAGTTGATGGCGGTAACTGCGGCCTTGTTGCGCTCAGCTTCGGTTGCGCCAGCCTTGACCTCGACGGAATCCAGCTTGATGGTCGCAGTGCCAACCTTGATGGTTCCGCTGACAGTGGTGTCGGCCGCAATCGCGGCGGCACCACCGGAGGCCAGCGTACCTGTTGCGAACGTGGACGCGCCGAGTTTTGCGGTGGTGGCATCAACAACCTTGTCGATGGCGATGGCCTGACCAGCGTTGGCGCCCACCTGGAACAGCTGGCTGGAGAACGAGCCGTCCAGCAGCTTGGTGCCGTTGAATTCGGACTGCTTGGCAACGCGGTCGATTTCGCTGACCAGCTGGGTCACCTCAGCCTGCAGCGCCTTGCGGTCGCTGGCCGAGTTGGTGGCGTTGGACGACTGCACCGACAGTTCACGGATACGCTGCAGGTTGTTGCCGATCTCGGTCAGCGAACCTTCGGCGACCTGGGCCAGCGAAATGCCGTCGTTGGCATTGCGGATGGCGACGTCGGTACCGCGGATCTGGGTGCCGAAGCGCTCGGAGATCGCCAGGCCTGCGGCGTCGTCCTTGGCGCTGTTGATGCGCGAACCGGAGGACAGGCGCTGGATGGTGGTGGCGAGCGAGCTGCCGCTGGTGCTCAGGTTGCGCTGAGCGTTCAACGACATGGTGTTGGTGTTGATGACTTGTGCCATGGTGCTTTTCCTTTGGCGAAGGTGGTACGTATTTCAGGAGCCGGGCGGCAGTTCAGCCGCCGCCCGGTGGTCGATCAAGGTGCAGATCAGCGCAGCAGGCTGAGCACGCCCTGCGGCACCTGGTTGGCCTGGGCCAGCATGGCCGTACCGGCCTGCTGCAGGATCTGGGTGCGGGTCAGTTCGGCGGTTTCCTTGGCGAAATCGGTATCCTTGATGCGGCTACGCGAGGCCGACAGGTTTTCCGTCGAGGTCTGCAGGTTGGCGACGACCGAGGTGAAGCGGTTCTGGATGGCACCGAGGTCGGCGCGGGTGCTGTTGATTGAATCCAGAGCGTTGTCAACAACTTCAAGAGCACGTTGGGCGCCAACGACGCTGCCAATATCGAGGCTCGACAGAGTCATCTTGGTATCCGTGCTGCCCGTTGCGCCAATCTGAACGGCAGTGATATCCGTGGGTGTGCCAGACACGGCAGTCTTTGCCAGGCCAGCGGCATCAAGATCAGCCTTGACAGAAGTCAGGGTGATCTTGCCTGCGACCGCTGCTCCAGTTGCTGGGTCAGTAGCCTGGGCAGCATGCACGCCAGTTTCACCGATCTTCGAGTTGATGGCAGCAGAAACAGCGGTCAGAGCATTCTGGACGGTAGCAGCTTGGGTAGCGGTCGCATCGGCTCCGGTCCCCTGATCGAACGTAACATCGCCCAATTTGATGCCGCCAACTTCCAGTCCGGAGATCTTGCCAGAGGAAAGATCCATAGCTGCTGCAATGGTCAGCGAGCCATCGGCAGCAAAGGCAGAGTTACCAATGGAGTCGCTCTTTGCATCAACCACTTTGTCAATGGCGATGGCCTGCCCAGCGTTGGCACCCACCTGGAACAGCTGGCTGGAGAACGAGCCGTCCAGCAGCTTGGTGCCGTTGAATTCGGACTGCTTGGCAACGCGGTCGATTTCGCTGACCAGCTGGGTCACTTCAGCCTGCAGCGCCTTGCGGTCGCTGGCCGAGTTGGTGGCGTTGGACGACTGCACCGACAGCTCACGGATACGCTGCAGGTTGTTGCCGATCTCGGTCAGCGAACCTTCGGCGACCTGGGCCAGCGAAATGCCGTCGTTGGCATTGCGGATGGCCACGTCGGTACCGCGGATCTGGGTGCCGAAGCGCTCGGAGATCGCCAGGCCAGCGGCGTCGTCCTTGGCGCTGTTGATGCGCGAACCGGAGGACAGGCGCTGGATGGTGGTGGCCAGCGAGCTGCCGCTGGTGCTCAGGTTACGCTGAGCATTCAACGACATCGTGTTGGTGTTGATGACTTGTGCCATGAGGAGAGGTCCTTGAGCGGTTGCACGTGAGTTGGGTTAGACGCCCCCGACGTGCCCCGGGGGCGGCTCATGTCAGCGCTGCAACAGGCTGAGCACGTTCTGCGGTACCTGGTTGGCCTGGGCCAGCATGGCCGTACCGGCCTGCTGCAGGATCTGGGTGCGGGTCAGTTCGGCGGTTTCCTTGGCGAAGTCGGTATCGCGGATGCGGCTGCGCGAGGCCGACAGGTTCTCCGAGGAGGTCTGCAGGTTGGCCACCACCGAGGTGAAGCGGTTCTGGATTGCGCCGAGGTCGGCGCGCACGCTGTTGACCGATTCCAGAGCCTTGTCGACAACTTCCAGTGCCTGCTGTGCGCCGGCAACGGTGTCGATCTTGATATCTGCTACGTGAGAGGCGGTGGTGCCGGCGGCGGGGGCGTTCAGGGCGGTTGCGGTCGCGGTCGGCCCAATTTTCACGGTGACACCAGCCACGGTGTTGTCGGCCTTGACCGAGGTCAGGGTGACTTCGCCGGGGGTGGTGGACTGCGCAGCGTGTAGGCCGGTTTCGCCGATCTTGCCGTTCAGGGCGGCAGCCAATGCCTTGGTGGCGTTGTCCTGATTGACCTTGCGCACCGCAGCGATCTCGGCCGGGGTGGCCGGTGCGCCCGGCGGGGCGGTGTAGTCGAACGTGACGTCGCCGATGCTGACGCCACCAACCGTGATGTTGGCCAGCTTGCCGGCCGCGGTATCGACGGTTGCGTCAGCAAGGGCGGCGCTGCCGGCATCGACGAAGGTGGTGGCACCCAGCGATTCAGCCTTTGCATCCACCACGCTGTTGATCGCAATGGCCTGGCCTGCATTGGCGCCGACCTGGAACAGCTGGCTGGTGAACGAGCCGTCCAGCAGCTTGGTGCCGTTGAAGTCGCTCTGCTTGGCGACGCGATCGATTTCGCTGACCAGCTGGGTCACTTCGGCCTGCAGGGCCTTGCGGTCGCTGCTGGAGTTGGTGGCATTGGAGGCCTGCACGGCCAGTTCGCGGATGCGCTGCAGGTTGTTGCCGACTTCGCTCAGCGAGCCTTCGGCGACCTGGGCCAGCGAGATGCCGTCGTTGGCGTTGCGGATGGCCACGTCCAGGCCGCGGATCTGGGTGCTGAAGCGCTCCGAGATCGCCAGGCCGGCGGCGTCGTCCTTCGCGCTGTTGATGCGCAGGCCGGACGAGAGGCGCTGGATGGTGGTGGCCAGCGAGTTGCCGCTGGTGCTCAGGTTGCGCTGAGCGTTGAGCGACATCGTATTGGTGTTGATTACCTGTGCCATGGGGTCGTCTCCTCTTATATGGAACCCGTTGGTGAATGAAACGAAGCGCCGCCGGTTTTTTTGTGTGGCTGTGTGCTTCGCCGTTGCCAAATGAATAACGGCGCTTTGTCAACAACCTTTAGCCGTGAATTCCGTTGAAGTCGTAATTCGTTGCCGGAGGCTGTTTTTCCGGGGTTTTCCAACCCCGAAGGGCGTGAAGGCGCCCCCGGAAGGGGCGGTTGGGCAGGCCCAACCAGCGCTGATGAAGGTATCGGCGGGGTGGGCCGGGCTTGATGGGTAATCACGGAAAATCCGCCGAGCGCTGTCTGGAATGCTTCGCGGCAACGGGCCACGGAAACGAAAAAGGCCGCGATGCAAGCATCGCGGCCTTTCGGGGCTGAGGCGGGGGCGCTGTCAGCCGATCTTGTTGAACAGCGACATCGACTGCATCTGCGAGAAGATTGTCTGTGCCGCCTGCAGCGCGGTGCTCTGCAACTGGTACTGGCTCAGCGCATCGGCGTAGTCCAGGTCGCGCATCTGCGACAGCGTGGTTTTCAGCGTCACGCTGTTGGCTTCGCGCATGTCGGCGGCGTTGTCCAGTGCCTTCAGCTGCGCGCCACCGGCCGCACGCGAATCGATCATCCGCTCCGACGCGCGCGCCACGTCACGCAATGCACTCTGCAGTTCGTTCTGCTGGGCGCTCATCTTCGCGGTGGTGCCGGTGTCGGCATCCAGTGCGGCGATCAGCTTGTCCATGGTGTCAAAGATGTCGCGGCTGCTCGCCGGCTTCACGTTGAAGCTGTCGCCTGCGGCAGGCGCACCGGTGATCTGCAGGCGTACGCCGTTCACTTCCAGATCATCACCGGCCTTGTAGGTGCCGGTGCCGGTCACATTGCCGGCACCATCCAGCACTTCGTACTGGTTGGCGGCGGTGAAGCGGACGCTGAAGCTCTGGCTGTTCCAGCTGTCGCTGCCATCGCGGGTGATGTTGGTCAGCACGCCGTTGCCGGTGTTGCCGGCGGCGGCACCGCCATCGACGAAGCCATCGCCGGTGGGGATGCGCATGAAGATCTCGCTGCCGGGCAGGGCATCGCGGACGTAGGTGTCGGGGCCAACCTCGATCTGGCGCTGGGTCTGGTCACCGCGGTAGACCACCTTGCCGTCGATCTTGGCGAACGGAGGATCACCATCGTTGGTGCCGCCGAACACATAGCGGCCGGTGCCGTCCTCGGCGTTGGCCAGCGACAGCAGGCCGTCGCGGATCTGGTTCAGCTCGGTGATCAGCATCTTCTTGTCGGCCGCGCTCAACGCGGGGTTGCTGGCCTGGATGGTCAGGTCGTTGACCCGCCCCATCAGATCGTTGACCTGTGCCAGGGTGTTTTCCTGCACACCCAGGCGGTTCTGCACGTTGCCGGCGTTGAGCTTCATGCGGTCCAGTGCGGCCAGGCTGCGGTCCAGTCCGACCGCAGCGCCGGCGCCCACCGGATCGTCCTTGGCGGTGACGATCTTGCTGCCGGTGGCGATCTGCTGCTCCAGGTGGCTGAGCTTGGCCTGCTTGGCCATCATCAGCGACACCGACTGGTTGTACATCATGCTGGTGGAGATGCGGCTGCTCATCGGCGGACGGCTCCCAGGATGGTCTGGAACATGCTGTCGGCGGTGGAGATCAGCTGCGAGGCCGCCTGGTAGGCCTGTTGCAGGCGCAGCATGTCGGCGGCCTCCTCGTCCAAGTTGACGCCGGACACTTCATCGCGCGCTTCCTGCGCCTTGTCGTTGATCACCAGCTGGGCGTCCAGCGAGTACTCGGCAGAACGGGCCGCGGCACCGACTTGGGTGGTGAGGCCACCCAGCGCGCCGTTCAGCGTCACCGTGCCAGCGTTGAACGCCTTGGCGCTCTCGACCTTGGCCAGCTTGGCGGCATTGCTGTTGTCCGAGGAGCCGGCCGGCGTCGGGGTGATGTTGAAGGTGTCGCCGACCTTCGGCGCACCGTCCAGCACGAAGCTCCAGCCGTTGGCGCTGATGGTCTGGCCGGGGGTGTAGGTCTGCGGCGGGCCACCATCGATGGTGTAGGTGGTGGCCGAGGTGAACACGATGGCCGCCGGGTTGCGCAGGTTGGCGTTGCTCGCATCGGTCACGGTCACGCCGCTCAGCTTGCCGGTACCGGTGTTGGCCGTCGCGGCGGCGCCCTTGACCGCAGCCGCAGCGGCAATGCGCGACGGATCGGTGATGGCCATCTCCATGCTGCCGGCCACGCCTGCAGTGGGCTGCAGCAGGAAGCGATCATTGGCCGATGGCGTGCCGCCGACCACCAGCTTGACGCCGTTGATCATCAGCGGGTCGGCAGCGGTGCCGGAACCGGTCAGCGGCACGCTGGCGCCGGTGTCGGCCCGGCTGGCCTTCCAGTTGGTGCCATCGAACTGCAGCACCACGTTCTGCGCGTCCAGCTTGCCCAGGTCGCCATAGGTCGCGCTGAGGCTGGCAGTGCCGGTATTGCTGTTGTTGGCGGTGACGCGCGGGTTGCCGATGTTGAAGAAATCGCCGCCCATCTTGCCGTACAGGTCAACACCCTGGTGGTGGGCCTGGTTGAAGGTCTCGGCCAGGCCCACGGCCAGCTTGCCCAGTTCGGCCTGGGCCGGGGTCAGCACGGTGTCGCGGAACTCCATCAGGCCACCGATCTGGCCGCCGACCGCCTTCGGGTCGAGCCGGATCGTGTTGCCCTGGGTCTCCAGGGCGAGCTGCAGGCGTTCGGGCTGGTACGGGTCGGCCACGGTGGTGACCTTGGTTGCCGTGGTGCCTACCACCAGGGCGTTGCCGCCGGCGGTGTAGACATTCATGATGCCGCCGTCCTGGATCACCGCCGTGCCACCGGTGTAGCCGATCAGCTGGGTGATCAGCTGGTCACGGCGGTCGAGCAGGTCGGGTGCAGCCGTGGCGATGTTGGTGCCGATGGCGCCGTTGATCTGCGCGATCTCCTGCGCAAGCCGGTTGATCTCGGTGGCACCGGCCAGCAGACCGTTGTTGACCTCGCTGTTGAGGTTGTTCAGGTGGGTGTTGAGCTGCACGAAGCGGTTGGCCAGGGCCTTGCCGCCGTCGAGCATGTTCTGGCGATCGGCGGTGCCGGAGGCATTGGAGGACAGGCCGCTGACCGAATCGAAGAAGTTCGACCAGACGCCGGAGACGTTGGTGGCAGGATCGGAGACCAGCGCGTTGACGCGGTCGGCCATGCTGGAAAGCTGCTTCAGGCGCGCCAGTTCACCGCTGCTGTCGAGCAGCCGCGAGATCGCCAGCTGGTCGGCGGTGCGGCGGATGTCGGTGATACGGGTGCCGTTGCCGACCGTGCCATAGCCGTAGTTCTGCGGATCGGCGGTGGCGAAGTTGACCTTCTGCCGGCTGTAGCCGGGTGTATTGAGGTTGGCCACGTTGTGGCTGGTGGTCGCCAACGCACGCTGGAAGGCGAGCAGGGCACCGGTACCGGTGGAAAGTACGCTGGACATGGGGTTCCTCAACGACGAGTGATACCCAGCGCCGCGGTTGCGGTGCTGGCGAAGGTCTGGCCAAGGCGCGAGCCGGCATCGGCGACGGCGCTGACGGCGCGCTCGATGGTCGGTCCGCCGGCGATCGCGGCGATCTTGGCCGCATAGCGCGGATCGGTGGCATAGCCGGCGCGCTGCAGGCCGCGGGCGAAGCCCTGCACGTCGGTGCCGGCCTGCAGGGCCTGCTGGTAACGCGGGCTGGTCTTCAGCAGGCGCACGTAGTCGGCGAAGCTCTCGGCCGGCGAACTGTAGGCGCGGAAGCTGGCGGTCTCGTTGCGGCGCACGCCATCGACGTATTCATGGGTGCCGGCCACGGCACGCTGGCCGTTCCAGCCATTGGCCTTGATGCCGAACAGGTTGTGCGAGGTGCTGCCGTCGGCGTGCTTGATGTGGCGCTTGCCCCAGCCGGTTTCCAGCGCCGCCTGGGCGACCAGGGCGCGGGCATCCACGCCCAGTTCCTTGGCCGCACGCTGCGCGTGCTGCCAGATACTGGCGACGAAGCCTTCCGGTGTGTGCTCGCCGAGCTGGGCGACGGCGGTACGGGTGGCCATTGCATCGGCCGGGCTGATCGCGGTGCCGCGATTGCTGGCGGTGGCCGACCACTGGTCGCTGTTGGCAGCCCAGTCCTCGCCCTGCAGGCTGCCGATGTAGGGATCTTCGGTGCCCAGCGAGCGGTGCATGCTGCTGCTCTCACGGCCGGCGATCAGGTCCAGGGCCTGCTCCAACGGCGCGACAGCCGCCTGTGCCCCCTGCTGCGCACCGGCGGCCATCTGCTGCAGCAGACGCACGGCCTGGCTGCCGTCTTCCAGCGGCAGCGACGGTGCCGGTTTGGCCGGTGCATTGAGCTGGTAGGCACGGCTGGCCTTGGCCGGGTCCACGCGGGTATCCAGCGCCGGACCCTCGGCGGCCTGGCCGGACAGCTGCCGGCTGATGATGCCCGACAGGCCCAGGCCCTTGCCGCGGGTCATCGCCTCGGCAATCTTCTGGTCGTACATCTCGCGGAACATCTTGTTTTCGCCGGGGAACAGCGAGTCGCCGAAGCTGGCGTCACGCATGCTCTTGACCAGCATCTGCGCGAACTGGCCTTCCAGCTGGCGCGCGACCTTGTCGATCCTGGCCGGATCGTTCTGTTGCGCCGGGTGCAGATCGAATGCGGGATTGATGCGCATGTCAGATCACCTCGAGCTCGGCACTCAGGGCGCCGGCCTGCTTCAGGGCTTCCAGGATCGCGATGAGATCGCCTGGTGCTGCGCCCACGGCGTTCACCGCGTGCACGATCTCGTCCAGGGTGGTGCCGCCGCTGAACTTGAACATGCGGCTGCCGTCGTTGGTGGCGGTGATGGTCGACTGCGGGCTGGCCACGGTGCGGCCGCCGGACAGGGCATTGGGCTGGCTGACGTTGGTGTTTTCCTGGATGGTCACGGTCAGCGAACCATGCGAGATCGCAGCCGGTCCCACGCGCACCTGCTGGCCGATGACCACGGTGCCGGTACGCGAATTGACCACCACCTTGGCCGGCGCGCTGCCGGGGGTCAGCTCGAGGTTCTCGATGCGCGCCAGCAGGCCGATGCGTGCGCCCGGATCGGTTGGGGCGGTGACCGCCACGGTCACGCCGTCGACCGCACGCGCCGCACCTTCGCCAAAGGCGTTGTTGAGTGCGGCGACCATGCGCGAGACCGTGGTGAAGTCATTGTTGTGCAGGTTCAGGGTGATGTCACCGCCGTTGGCCAGCGGATCGGGCAGGGCGCGTTCAACCGTGGCACCGTTGGGAATGCGGCCGACGCTGGGCACGTTCACCGAGACACGGGAACCATCCTTGCCCTGCGCACCAAAGCCGCCGACGATCAGGTTGCCCTGGGCGATGGCGTAGATCTGGCCGTCGGCACCACGCAGCGGCGCCATCAGCAGCGAACCGCCGCGCAGCGAGACCGCATTGCCGATCGACGACACGGTGATGTCGATCGGCTGGCCCGGCTTGGCGAACGGCGGCAGTTCGGCGTGGATCGCCACGGCGGCCACGTTCTTCAGCTGCGGGTTGACGTTCGGCGGCACGTTCACGCCCAACTCGCCAAGCAGGTTTTTCAGGCTCTGCACGGTGAAGGGTGCCTGGCTGGTGCGGTCGCCGCTGCCATCCAGGCCCACCACCAGGCCGTAACCCACCAGTGCATTGCCGCGCACGCCGCCGACCTGGGCCAGGTCCTTGATGCGCTCGGCGCTGGCCGGGGCCGCCATTGCCAGCAGAAGGAAGAATGATCCGTAGAGCGACGCCATGCGTCGCTGCCACGTTGAAGAGAAGAGAGCTTTCATGCCCATACTCAGAACGGCGTCAGGCCGGAGTTGAAGAAGCGGCTCAGCCAGCCCATCGCGTTGGACTGCGCGACCGGGCCGCGGCCGCCGTAGACGATGCGGGCTTCGGCCACGCGGCTGGACGGAATGGTGTTGTCCTGGCTGATGTCGCCCGGGCGGACGATGCCCTGCACCTGCACGAGTTCATCGCCCTGGTTCAGCCGCAGGTTCTTCTGCCCCTGTACTACCAGGTTGCCGTTGGGCAGGCGTTGGACCACGGTGACCGTGACGCTGCCCTGCAGGCGGTTGCTCTGCGCGCTGTTGCCCTTGCCGGTGAAGTCACGCGCGCCCTTGGCCGTGGCACTCAGAATGTCCTTGCCGCCGAGGGTGACCGGCGCGCCGAGAATGGACGGCGTGCCCAGGCTCAGGTTCGATTCCTTGTTGGTTGCGGTATTCGCACTGGTCTGCGCGGTGGTGTTTTCCAGCAGGGTGATGGTCAGCAGGTCGCCAACATCGCGTGCGCGGCGGTCCGAATACAGCTGCAGGGTCGGGCCGGCGGCATAGATGGCACCCGCGGTCGGCTGTGCCTGCGGCGGCGTGATCGGCTGGATCGGTGCCATCGTCGGGTAGGGACGCACGTCGCCGGCGATCACGCAGCCACCGAGCAGGGCGGCCACGGCGCAGGCGAGGGCAGTGCGGGCGAAGTTGGAAATGGGCGACATGGCAGTTTCCCGGTTTGGCCGGTCAGAGCTTGTTGTTGAGGTAGCCGAGCATCGAATCGGTGGTGGAGATCGCCTTGGCGTTCATTTCGTAGGCGCGCTGGGTTTCGATCATCGACACCAGCTCTTCCACCACGTTGACGTTGCTGCCTTCCAGCGCGCCCTGCACCACGGTGCCGAGGCCGTTGAGCCCGGGGTTGCCGTTCTGTGCCGGACCGGACGCGGTGGTCTCCAGGAACAGGTTCTCGCCGCGGGCCTGCAGGCCGGCCGGATTGACGAAGTCGGTCAGGGTCAGCGCGCCCACTTCCACCGACGCCGCACCGTCGGCCATCTTCACGCTGATGGTGCCGTCGGTACCGATGGTCACCGACTGTGCGCCTTCGGGAATCTGGATGCCCGGCTGCACCGGGTAGCCGCTGTTGGTGACCAGCTCGCTGTCCTGGTTGATCTTGAACGAGCCATCACGGGTGTAGGCCGAGCTGCCATCAGGCATCTGAACTTCGAAGAAGCCGCGGCCGTTGACCATCACGTCCAGCGCGCGACCGGTCTGCTGCTGGCCGCCCTGTTCAAAGTTCTTGGCGGTGGCGACCACGCGCACGCCGGTGCCCAGCTGCAGGCCGGTCGGAAGCTGCGTCTGCGCCGACGAAGAGCCGCCGGGCTGGCGCACCTGCTGGTACAGCAGGTCCTCGAAGCTGGCGCGGTCCTGCTTGAAGCCGGTGGTGTTGGTGTTGGCGAGGTTGTTGGAAACCACCGACATGCGCATCTGCTGCGCATCCAGTCCGGTTTTCGCGATCCACAATGCCTGGTTCATCTTCGGTGTCCTGTCTGGTGAAGCCGGCCGCGCGATGCGGCCCTTGGTAGCGGGTGTGCAAGCGGTGTGCCAGCGCCGGCATCAGCCGGCGCCGGAATTCCGTCAGCTGCCCAGGCGCAGCATGCTGTTGGCGCTGCGCGCGTTCTCGTCGCCGTGCTTGATCACCTGCACCTGCATTTCGTACTGGCGCTGCAGTTGGATCATCTGCACCAGCGCGCCAGCGGCGTCCACGTTGCTGCCTTCCAGCTGGCCGCTGTGCACGGCCGTACCCTGTGCCGGTACGAACGGCTGGCGTGGGTCGGTGTTGCGGAACAGGCCATCCAGGCCACGCTCCAGGCGTTCATCCGGTGCCTGCACCACTTTGATGCGACCGATCTGTGCCATGGTCTGCGGGCCTTCGCCCTGCGGGATGATCGAGAGCGTGCCGTCGGCACCGATCTCCATCGCCTGGTAGGGCGGAATGGCGATCGGGTTGTTGTTGTCATCCAGTACCGGACGGCCGCTGGAGGTCACCAGCTGGCCGTTCGGGGTGACCGACAGCGCTGCGCCGCGCGTGTACGCCTCGCTGCCGTCGCTGGACTGCACGGCCAGCCAGGTGCCGGTCTGCAGGGACAGATCCAGCGGCTTGCCGGTGATGTGCTGCGAGCCGGGCGTGCGGTTGAAACCGGCGTCGACGTGCAGCGCATCCACCCGCGAGGCAAAGCCCGGGCCCTTGATCGGGAAGGCTTCGGTGTTGGCCAGCGCTTCCTTGAAGCCAGGGGTGTCCGAGTTGGCGAGGTTGTGGCTGAGCGTTCCCTGCGCCTGCAGGGAGGCGCGGGCACCGGTCATCGCCACGTAAAGGGCTTTATCCATGCGGGGAGTTCCGTGACAGGGTCAGCGCGTCATCAACGGATGTTGATGACGGTCTGGGTGATCTGGTCCTGGGTGGTGATCATCTGCGCGTTGGCCTGGAAGTTGCGCTGCGCGGTGATCATGTTGACCAGCTGCTCGGTGAGGTCGACGGTGGACGCTTCCAGCGAGCCGGCCTGGATCTTGCCGAGGTTGGAGGTGTCCGGCATGCCGGTGCGCGGCGTACCCGACTCGAACGTCTCCACCCACAGGTTGTTGCCCTTCTGCTCCAGGCCCTGCGTGTTGTTGAACGTGGTCAGTGCGACCTGGCCGAGGGGCTTGTCGTCACCGTTGGAATAGCGGGCATAGACCACGCCGGTTTCCGACACGGTGATCTCGTTGAGCTTGCCGGCGGCGTAGCCGTCCTGCTGGGTGTTGCGCAGAGCGAACTTCTCTCCGTACTGGGTCGAGCCGCTGATATCCAGCGTCATGTTGAGCTGACCGGCGCCGGTGGTCGGGGTGAACGTGCCGAGGCTGACCTTGCCGTTGGCCGGAGTGGTCAGCTTGCCGCTGTTATCGAAGGCGACCGCGGTCGGGGTGCCGGCCGGTTGGCCGTCCACGTAGTTGTGCACGGTCCACTCGTTTGGATTGGCGCCCTTCACGAAGTACGAGACCTGGATATGGCTGACGCCCAGCGAGTCGTACACGGTGATGCCACCGCTGGAATGGTTGTAGCTGTTGGAGTCGGTTGGATCGAAATTTGCGACCGTCGGCTGCTTGGCGTTGGCCGGCAGGGTGAAGCCGACCTTCACTTCGCTGGTCTGCTTCGGCGGGCTGTCGGTGGTCAGCAGCTGCAGGTCGACCAGACGGCCTGCATCGAAGTTGGTGCCATCGGCATTCGGCGCGAACACCTGCAGGCGCGCGCCCTGCGGGTTGATCACGTAACCGGCGGAATCGGTCTGGAAATTGCCGGCACGCGAGTACACGCGCGAGCCGTTCATGTTCATGGTGAAGAAGCCCTCACCGGAGATCGCCATGTCCAGGCTGCGGCCGGTCTGTTCATTGTGGCCCTGGATGAACTGCTGGGCGACATTGGAAACACGGACGCCCGAGCCGGTCTGGTTCTTCGACAGGCCGTAGCTGGTGGAGGCGAACAGGTCGGCGAATTCGGCGCGCGATTGCTTGAAGCCGGCGGTGTTGACGTTGGCGACGTTGTTGGCGGTGACGCTCAGGTCGGTGTTGGCGGCATTGATGCCGGACAGCGAGACGTTGAAGCCCATGGGATGCTCCTGGTTGATGCGGAATGTGCGGCTCAGCTGACGCGGAGCACGTAGTCGATCGGGGCCGTGCCCAGGCCCTTGAGGTTCAGGTACAGGCCGTCGGAACCGACGGTCACGCTCTCCACCGGGGCCTGCACGAAGGTGGACAACTTGGTGCTCTTGCCTGTGGTGTCGACGTGGTTGGCGACGATGGAGTACTTGCCCGGTTCCATGCGCTTGCCGTTGGCGTCCTTGCCGTCCCACTGAAACGCGGTTTCACCAGCGGCCTTGGCTTCCACGCTCAGCGAGGTGACCTTGGTGCCGTTGGCATCGGTGATGTCCACGGTGATGATGCCGGCCGACGGCGCGGCCACCGTGCCTTCGACGCTGCCCTCCTTCTCCAGTACCAGCTTTTCCGACGGCACCAGCACCTGGTGGCCGACCAGTGCCGCGCCACGCAGCACCTGGTCGCTGGCCATCGATTCCTGGAAGCCCTTCACCGTCTTGTTCAGATCGGTGATGCCCTGCACGGTGGACATCTGCGCCATCTGCGCGACCATCTGGGTGTTGTCCATCGGCTTCAGCGGGTCCTGGTGCTGCAGCTGCTCGGTCATCAGGCGCAGGAAATCGGCTTGGTCCAGCGTGTTCTTCTTCTTGGTGGCGTTGCTGTTCGGGGCGTTCAGACCAAGTGCGGTATAGACGTCCTGGTTGGTCTGGTTGTTGACGGCGGTGGTCATGGCGGTATCCGGTACTGCGGGCCTCAGCGGCCCATGGTCAGGGTGGCCAGGGCCAGTTCCTTGGCGGTGGTCAGCATCTCCACGCCGGCCTGGTAGTTGCGCGAGGTCGAGATCAGGTTGACCATCTGCGCCACCGGGTCGACGTCGGGCTGGTAGATGTAGCCATCGCCATCGGCCAGCGGGTGGCCCGGCTCATAGCGCTTGATCGGCGCCGCATCGCTCTGGGTGATTTCCTTCACCTTCACCGAGGTGATGTTCGGATCGTTCTTGCTGGTGACGGCCTGGAAGATCGGCTCCAGCGGCTTGTACACCGCGTCGACGGAACCGGCGACGGTATCGGCGTTGGAGAGGTTGGAGGCGATGGTGCTCATGCGCACCGACTGCGCCTGCAGCGCGGAGCCGGCGATATCGAAGATCGGCAGGTTGCTCATGGCTTATTGCCCCGTGATCGCGGTCAACATGGAACGCACCTTGCTCTCGACGAAGCTGAGCGAAGCGCGGTACTCGAGCGCGGCGCGGCCATAGGCCGCACGCTCGGCATCGGGATCGACGGTGTTGCCGTCCAGGCTGGGTTGCACGCCTTCGCGCGCGATCTGGAACGGGTTCAGGCCGCTACTGATTTCGTAGTGCTGCTCATGGGTGGTGGCCATCAGGCCATTGGCATCCTGCCCCTGGGCATGGCGCAGGGCGGCGTCGAAGTCCAGGTCCTGGGCCTTGTAGCCGGGAGTATCGGCATTGCCGAGGTTGCTGGCGATCAGCTTCATCCGCTGTTCGCGCAACGGCATGGCCTGGGCATGGACGCCCAGGTAGTCGGTAATCAGGTTGCGCACGGTGCACTCCCACGGGAACGTTGCCCGGGAAGCTGCAAGGGGTGTGCCAAATTCGAGAGGGTAGTGCCGGCCGCTGGCCGGCTCCCCGATGGATCTGCGGTTGCCGGCCAGCGGCCGGCACTACCGGATCAGTGGACGTCAGGCCGCCATCGCGACTTTGCGCAGGCGGTCCAGCACGAAGTCAGCCAGTTCGTGCGGCGAGTACTTGGCGACGAAGGCATTGGCGCCGACGCGCTCGACCATCGCGTTGTTGAATACGCCCGACAGCGAGGTGTGCAGCAGCACGTACAGGCCGGCCAGGCCCGGATGGCGCCGGATTTCCGTCGTCAGCGTATAGCCGTCCATGGCCGGCATCTCGATGTCCGAGATGACCATGGCGTAGCGCTCGGCCGGGTTCTCGCCGGAGGCATGGATCTGCAGCAGGTGGTCCAGTGCCTGCTTGCCATCGGAGAGCAGGGTGGCGCCCACCCCCAGCTGGTCCAGCACGCTGCGGATCTGCTGGCGGGCTACGCGCGAGTCGTCCACCACCAGCACCTGCAGCTGCGGGCCGTCGGCCGGCATTGCCATGGTCGGGTCCAGCACCGCTTCGCCACGGACCTGGGCGATGTCGGCCAGTACGCTTTCCACGTCGATCACCTGGATCAGCTCGCCCTGGAAGCGGGTCACCGCGGTCAGGTAGCTCGATTCGGCGCCCAGTTCCGGCGGCGGGTGGATGTCTTCCACCGCGATGTTGACGATGCGCTCCACGCCGCTGACCAGGAAGCCCTGGATCGAACGGTTGAATTCGGTGACGACCAGATAGCCGGGCGAGGTGTCCGCATCGGGCTCGCGCTCGGGGTGGCCGATGGCCAGGCCCAGGTCCAGCACCGGCACCGAGCGGCCACGCACGTCGGCCACGCCGGAGAACTGGCTGGGCAGTCCGGGCACCTGGAACAGCTCCGGGCGACGCAGGACTTCCTGCACCTTGAAGACATTGACGCCAAAAAGCTGACGTCCGCCGAGACGGAACAGCAGCAGCGCCAGGCGGTTGTGGCCGGCCAGGCGGGTCCGCTGGTCGATCCGGTTGAGCAGGTCATGGGACATGGCTGCTGTATCGGCGTGTTGGGCGCCAAACTTGAGGGCGCTCTGCCGCCTGCGCTCCACACCGCTTCTGTAGAGTCGACTGTTAGTCGACTGCTCTTCTAGCAGACTGCTCTTCTAGCAGACTGCTCTTCGCGGTCGACTGCTCTTATCCGGTCGCGGGAAACCCCGCGCTTCGCGCGAAAGTCGACTGACGCGAAAGTCGACTAACAGTCGACTCTACACATCCCCATCCCGAGACCTCGTCTCTGGCACACACCTTGCACGCAGATGGGCCAGATTCCATCGACAGGAGGCGCCATGCGCCGGGTCACAACTCTATTGGCCATCGCGCTCGCCGCGGCCGCGCCATGGGCAGCCGCTGCAGAGTGGCAGCCGGTTGCCAGCATCCGCGCGGCGGCGTTGTCGACGCTGCCTGCCGGCAGCGAGGGGGAGGCGCAGGTGGCCGATGCGCTGCGCCTGCCCAAGTGTGGCGGCGCGCTGCAGGTGCAGCCCACCGCCAACACCACGGTGGAAGTCAGCTGTCCCGACGCCGGTGGCTGGCGCCTGTTCGTGCCAGTGAAAGTGCGGCGCAACCAGACCGTACTGGTGCTCAACCGCGGAATCGGCACTGGAGAAACCCTCACTGCCGCCGATATCACCACTGCCCAGCGTGACGCTGCCCGGATTGCCGGTGCGGTGCTGGCCGATCCCAACGCAGCGATCGGCCGCATCGCCCGCCGTCCGTTGCAGGCCGGGGCCCTGCTGTCGAGCAACGATCTGGTGGTGCAGCGTCTCATCAAGCGAGGAGACAATGTGGCGCTGGTCTCGCGTCGCGGCTCGGTCGAGGTCCGTATTGCAGGCCGTGCGATGGGTGACGCGGGTGAGAACGAGCGGGTCTCGGTCGAGAACCTGTCCTCGCGGCGGATCGTGCAGGGCACGGTCGACGCCGCCGGTGACGTAATCGTGGCGCGTTGAATTACCGCAGAATATCCCTAAAGATCACGGCCCTGCGGCCGTTATCCCATGTGAACGGCAACTCCAGGACACCCCATGAGCCAGAAAATCGACGGCAACCTGCAGGTCCCCCAGGCCCTGCGCAGCGTGACGACCCCGGCCAACAAGCCCGGTGTAAGCACCGATGCGGCGGCACGCCCGGTCGAGGCGGCCGACAGCCTGCGCCTGACCGGCGAGGCCACCAATCTGCAGGCAATCGAGCGTGAGCTGACCACCGCCCCGGCAATCGACGCCCAGCGCGTGGCCGCCGTGCGCGAGGCGCTGCAGAACGGCACCTACAAGATCAATCCGGACGCGATCGCATCGCGCATGCTCGAGCTGGACCAGCAGCTGCACGGATGACTGCGGCGATGAGCGAGCCGCTGCAGCGTCTTGCCCAAGCCCTGGACGTTGAACGCCAGGCCCTGGTCGAGCACGACGTGCACGCCCTGATCCGGGCCACTGGCGCCAAGCTGGAAGCGCTGCGTGCGCTGGAAGGCGCGCCGCCGGTCGGAGAAGGCGAGCAGCTGCAGGAACTGGCCGAACGCAACCGCGCCAACGGCGTGCTGCTGTCGCGCCGGCGCCGCGAGGTCAACTGGGCCCTGCGCCAGCTCGGGCGCACCGAAGATGCCTCGGCCTACGATGCCAAGGGGCAGGCGCACACCGTCACAGCGCGCCGCCCACTCGCCGTCGCCTGAGGCGGCGGTCGAACAACCCCATCACGCGGGCTGAAGCCCGCTGCACGAGCGCGTATATTGGGCGTCTGTTCGAATGCCCCCGAGTCGCCGTGTCCGCTGCCAACGCCCTGGTTACCCCCCCCTTCCGCCACAGCCGGTACTGCAGGCCCTGCTTGAGCGCCTGCGCGAAGGGCTGCTGCTGTTCACCGAAGACGGGCAGGTTGCGCTGGCCAATCCAGCCGCGCAGAACCTGTTGGCAAGCGGTGAGGATGGTGCATTGCCGCCCCCGCAGCGGCTTCGCGAGCTGCTGCCCCCCGATGCGCTGGAACACGCGCGCCAGCATGGTCACTGGAACGGCAGCCTGCCGCTGGGCGAGGGCGTGGTCATCGCCCACCTGTATCACCACGGCCCGGTGGGACAGGGGCACTTCCTGGCCTTGTTCCGCCATATCGAAGGACAGGAAGACTACGAGCGAGAACTGCAGCAGCGCCACGCCGAGCTGCGCCAGGCCTACCTGCGGCTCAACGGTACCCAGGAGAAACTGCTGCAATCTGAGAAGATGGCCTCGATCGGCCAGCTTGCTGCCGGCGTCGCGCACGAGATCAATAATCCGATCGGCTACGTGCACTCAAACCTGGGCAGCCTGCAGGAGTACCTGCGCAGCCTGTTCACCGTGATCGAAGCCTACGAACGCGCGTTGCGTGCGCCGGACCCGAAGGCGCTGATCCCGGAGATCGATGACATCCGTGACCGCCTGGACATCGATTTCATCAGCCGCGACCTGCCGCAGCTGATGGCCGAATCGCGCGAAGGCATCGAACGGGTGACGCGCATCGTGCGTGATCTGAAAGACTTCTCGTATTCCGGGCGTGACGAGTCGTGGAAGCTGGTCGACCTGCACGCGGGCCTGGAATCGACCATCAACATCATCTGGAACGAGCTCAAGTACAAGGTCACCCTGGTACGCGAGTTCGGCCAACTGCCGCTGGTGGAATGCCTGCCATCGGAGTTGAACCAGGTCTACATGAACCTGCTGCTCAACGCGGGCCATGCCATCGCCGAGCGCGGCACGATCACCGTGCGCACCGGCGTCGATGGCGACCAGGTGTGGGTCGAGTTCGAGGACACCGGCGGTGGCATCTCGCCGGAACTGCGCCAACGCATCTTCGATCCGTTCTTCACCACCAAGCCGGTGGGCAGTGGCACGGGCCTGGGCCTGTCGATCTCCTACAGCATCATCAACAAGCACCATGGCCGGATCGACCTGGACAGCACCCCGGGCGTAGGCTCGCGCTTCCGCGTGGTGCTGCCGGTGAAGCAGCCGCGCTGACCGCTTCGGGTAATGCCGGCCGCTGGCCGGCAACCTCATTAACCCCGTCACGTAGCAGCCGGCCAGCGGCCGGCTCTACCAGGGCCTGTCCCGGCCTGGGTCGCGCCTCGGGTAGTGCCGGCCGCTGGCCGGCAACCTCACTAACCCCGTCACGTAGCAGCCGGCCAGCGGCCGGCTCTACCAGGACCAATCGGTAGTGCCGGCCGCTGGCCGGCAACCTCATTGAACCGGACATCCCAGAGCAGCCGGCCAGCGGCCGGCTCTACCAGGACCAATCGGCTGGCCGGCAACCTCATTGAACCGGACACCCAGAGCAGCCGGCCAGCGGCCGGCTCTGCCAAGCTGGATCGTTACCGCAGCGGGCGGTCCTCGCCGCCGTCTCCGCTCTCCACCGGCGCCGGCCCGGCGTTGCTGCGGCGCTGTTCCTCGTACGTGCGGAACGCCTGGTGGATATGCTTGCGCAGCTCGTCGTCGTTCCATGGCTTGGTCAGGAAGCGGTAGATCGCGCCGCGGTTGATCGCATCGGTCACCGTGTTCAGATCGGTATAGCCGGACAGCACCAACCGGATCGTGTCCGGGTACAGCATCTTCACCCGGCCGAGGAACTCGGTGCCGCTCATGTCGCTCATGCGCTGGTCGGACAGGATCACCTGCACGTCGTTGATCGCCAGCAGGTCGAACGCATCACGCACGTTGCCGGCCGCCAGGATGCGGTAGCCGTCGCGACGGAACAGCCGCACCAGCGATCGCAACACGTTCTCTTCGTCGTCCAGCAAGAGCAGCGTGCGGTCGGGACGGGTCTCGGCGAAAGCTTCCGGGCGCAGGTAGCGGCGGCGCAGGGTCATGCCTGCGGCATCGGCCGACATCGGTTCGCCGAACAGGTAGCCCTGGAACACATCACAGTCGTTGCGACGCAGGAAGCCAAGCTGCGCCTGCGATTCAACGCCGTTGGCGATCACCGTCATGCCCAGCTGATGGCCCATGGCGATGATCGCGCGGGCGATGGCCGCCTCGCGGTTGCCGGCCGGCGCGCTCTTGATGAAGCTGCGGTCGATCTTCAGCTTGTCCACCGGGTAGCGCACCAGCGCACTGAGACTGGAGTCACCGGTGCCGAAGTTGTCCAGGCTCAGGCTGATGCCCTCGTTGCGCAGGTTGGCCAGCGTCTCATGCACGAAGTTGACGTTGTTGGTCAGCGCGCTTTCGTTGATCTCCAGCGTCAGCATCTGTGCCGGTATGCCCGCGGCCTGGATCAGGCCCATCACTTCGGCGAAGAAGTTCGGCCGCAGCAGCTGCAGGGTGGAGACGTTCACCGCGATGGTGAAATCGTCGAAGCCTTGGTCGCGCCACAGGCGGGCCTGCTTGAGTGCACCTTCCAGCACCCAGGTGCCGATCTGCACGATGATGCCCAGCCGCTCGGCGGTGCGCATGAAGCGCTCCGGCACCAGCATGCCCAGCGTCGGTGACTGCCAGCGCAGCAGCGCTTCCATGCCGACCACGTGGCCATCGCGGGCGCTGACCAACGGCTGGTAGCGCAGTTTCAGTTCGCCGTTGGGAATGGCATCGACGATCTGCCGCGCGATGATGCTCTCGCTGTGCGCGCTCGGCGGCGTGTCCACGGCGTGGATGCGCACCGCGTTGCCGCCCTCGCGGGCGGCCTGGTACAGCGCATCTTCGGCGTGGTCCAGCAGGCGTGAAACGTTGCTGGCATGCTCCGGGCACAGGCTCACGCCCAGCTTGCCGGTCATGAACAACGTGTACGGCAGGACCGACAGCGGCAGTTCCATCTGCTGCCGGATTTCCTCGGCGAAATCCTCCGGCAGTGGCACCTCGGCTGTGCGTGGCACCGCGATCAGGAACTCGTCGCTGCCGTGGCGCCACAGTTTGCCGCGCCCTCGCAGGTAGGACTGCAACCGCTGCGCAACCAGCACCAGTGCCTGGTCACCTACCTCGGCGCTCATGTTTTCGTTGACAGAGGCGAAGTGGTCGATGTCCACATGCATCAGCATGAGTGCGGTACCGCCCGAGGCCGCCTCGGCGACCATCACCTGCAACTCGGGGTTGCCGGCACCGAGGCGATCAGGCGCATCATCGATGCTGACCGGGGGCTGGTTGGGATTCCACATAGGCTCAGTAGTCCGGTGACTCGGCGGCGGCCATGCTGGCTGCCTGGTAGGGGAGATGAACGTCGATCAGGGTGCCTTCACCGTGCGCGGATTCGATCCGTACATGGCCACCGACGCTCTGCGCACGCTCGCGCATCACGATCAGGCCCAGTCCGCGCGGGCCGTCGGGGTCGAAACCCTCGCCGTCGTCGCGGATCTGCAGGTGCAGGCCGCGCTGGCCGACGTCGCGCAGCTGCAGCTGTACCTGGCTGGCACGGGCGTGGCGCAGCACGTTGGTCAGGCTTTCCTGGGCAATACGGAAGCAGGCCTGTTCGATGCTGTTGTCGGGACGGTGCGGCAGCGGCTCGATCTCGGCCAGCAGCTCCACCGGCGAGGAACGGAACAGTACCCGTGCCTGCCAGCTCAGCGCCGCTTCCAGGCCCAGTGCGTCCAGCTGCGGCGGCCGCAGCAGGGTAGAGATGTCGCGCAGCTTGGCCACCGTGGTATCGGCCAGGCTGACGATCTGTGCCAGGTCCTCGCCGCGGCGTTGCGGATCGTCCTCGTCCTGCGCGGCATAGGCAGACAGCTTGATCGCCGTGATCGCCTGGCCGATATCGTCGTGCAGGTCGCGCGAGATCGCGCGGCGCTCATCCTCCTGCAGCGAGAAAAGGCGGCCGGCCATGGCCTGCAGTTCGCGGTTGCTGGTTTCCAGCGCGCTGCGGATGCGTTCGGAATCACTGAGATCGCGCACGATCAGCAGCTTGCAGTCGCGGCCGCCATAGCGCACCTCGCCCACTGCCAGGCCGGCATGGAAGCTGCGGCCATCTGCGCGCTGCATCGCCACCACGCTGCTGTGGCCCGGCCCCAGGTGCAGCTGGCCCGCACGCAGCTGGCTGCGCACGCGGGCCAGATCGGCGCTGTCCACCAGTGCCGAAAGCGGTTCGCCCAGCAAGGTGTGGCTGCCATAGCCGAACAGGCTGGCGGCCCAGGCGTTGGCGTACAACACGTGTTCGTCGGCGAGGATCACCACGCCATCGGGCAGCACCCGCACCAGCTCGCGGAACTGTTCCTCGCGCTCGCGCAGCAGGCGACGCGACTGCTCGCGCTCGGTCACGTCCTGCAGGGTGCCCAGCACGCGGCTGCGGCCAGCTTCATCGATACCGCTGGCGGCGCGCAGGTGCACCATCAACGCGCGCCCGTCCATCGACAGGACGGGCAGCAGCACGTCCACCTGCACCGGCTCGCCGGAGCATAGTTCGGCCAGCAGCTGTTCGGTCTGGGTGGCAGTGGCCGGATCGGCCGGCACCAGCAGTTCGTCGAAGCGGTGCCAGCGGCGGGCCTCGGGCGGGCGGCGGCCAAGCAGCCGGTAGACCTGGTTGGAGTAGCGACCCAGCCCGGTGGACGGGTCCAGCTCCCAGGCACCGATACGGGCCAGCTCGTGGGCTTCCTCGACCCGGGCCAGCGCCTGGTCGCGGCGCAGCTGGGCCAGGTCTTCGGCGGTGCGGTCGATGGCAATCAGCAAGCGGGCGTTGTGGCCGTCATAGCTGATGGCGTTGGACCGCAGCTCCATCTGCCGTAGCGAGCCATCACGCAGTTGCAGCTGGGCACGCAGGATGCAGAGCTCCTGCGGCGCCTCGCGGATCGCCTCCAGCTTGGTCTGCAGTGCCTGGTCCTGGCCGGGCGGCCACAGCACGTCGATGGTCTTCTCCAGAAGGTCACCCCGCTCCCAGCCGAACGCGCTGCAGGCAGCCGGATTCGCGTCGAGGATCGCCAGCGTGTCCAGGTCGTAGACCAGGATCGGGCCGGGATTGCCCTCGAACATCTGCCGCAGGCGCAGCTCGGAGGCCTGTTGGCGCGCGTGGGTGTGCAGCACGTGCTCGGCCAGCGGGCGCAGCAGCAGATACAGCAGGCCTGCGCTGGCCAGGGCGAAGAACGAGCCCTTCAGGCCCTGCCACAGTGCCGCCTGCTGCGGATCGGGCACCAGCGCCTGCACCACGCTGTCGGTAGAGATCATCCAGGCCAGCGCCATCACCAGGTAGCTCAACACCACCCGGCGCCGGTCACGGCTCAGCGCCTGCGCCATCCGCGGGTCGGGAACAGGGGCGTTGCCGGTCGGTTCTGCAGGCATGGACGAGGCGGGTGACAGGGGCGCTGGTCATCTTACCCCGCAGCGCGCCGTGACCACTCAATTATCCGCCGCAGGCGCCGTTAACCACTGCGTGCCCCGCTGACGGGCGTGTCATCCGGAGCAAGATCGCGTGGACCAAGGGATCATCGCCAGCCTGCTGCAGCACCCGCTTGCGTCGGCGCTGGTCATTGTCGACCGTACCGGGCGCCCGCTGGCGGCCAATCCGGCCGCGCGCGAGCATGGCCTGCCAGCCACCGTGGCGGCCTATGCGCCGATGCTGGAAGATCTGCGCCTGATGGCCGCCGATGGCGGCATCGTGGCCTGCACGCTGCCGGGCGGCCCCCGCGGCCACTACGACGGCCACCTGCGTGCGGTGCACGACGGCGCCGGCAACCTGCTGGCCTTCACCCTCAGCATTCCCGAGCCGGTGCCGGTGGACGGGGCGGGCGCTGGGAACTGGCGCTGGACAGTGCCGGCCACAGCCTGTGGGACTGGGACATTCCCACTGACCGCGTGATGCGGACGCCGGCGCTGGGCGACGAGAGCGCCACCGAGCTGCTGGCTCGGGTGCACAGCGAGGACATCGCCCTGGTGCGCGCAGCGCTCGACGAGCACCTGCATGGGCGCAGCGAGCAGTACAGTGCACAGTTCCGTTTCCGCCAGGCCGATGGCCAGTGGCGTTGGGTGCTCGATCGCGGCCGCGTGGTCGCTCGCACCGCCGATGGCCAGCCCCTGCGCATGGTCGGCACGCATACCGATATCGAGCAGCAGAAGCAGCTCGAATCGCTGCTGCAGGAACAGCAGCTGCACCTGAGCGAGGCCCAGCGCATCGCCAGCATGGGCAGCTGGTCGTTCGATCCCAACAGCGGCCATTTCTGGTGGTCGCCGGAACTGCGCTCGCTGCTGGCGCTGGAGCAGGGCGCCGTGCCCGGCCAGCGGCGCTGGTTGAAGCAGCTTCACCCCCGCTCGCGGGGTGCGTTGCGTGCGGCATGGCGGCGGTTATGGCGCGATGGCCGCGCTGCCAACCTCGAGCTGGAGCTGACCCGCGGCCATGAGCCTTCGCAGCACCTGCGCCTGTGGATGCAGCCGCTGCTGGACATGGACGGGCAACCCAAGCGCCTGCTCGGCCAGGTACAGAACATCACCGAACAGCACCAGACCGATGCGTTGATCCGCTGGCGCACCGAACTGCTGAACCGGGTCTCCGCGCTGGGCCGCATCGGCGGCTGCGAGATCGAGGTGCAGACCCGCAGCATGCAGTGGACCGAGGAGTGCTACCGCATCCATGGCCTGCGCAAGGAACCGATCACCCTCGACCAGGCGTTGGCGCTGTACACGGAGGACTCGCGCAACGCGTTCGAGGCGGCACTCGCCCGTATCGCCAACGGCGGCCTGCCCGAGCAGCTGGACCTGTGCTTCTACCGCCAGTCCGGCCTGCGCGTGTGGGTGCAGGTGCTGATTGAACTGGACCGCCGTGACGGCCTGCCGCCGCGGTTCGTTGTCCTGTTCCGTGACATCACCCGCGAGCGCGAAGCCAACGAACGCATCGAACTGCTGGCCCACTACGACCTGCTGACCGGCCTGCCCAATCGTGTGCTGCTCGGCGAGCAGACCGCCGAGGCCATCGAGGAAGCACGCGACCGCGGAACCTCGCTGGCGATGCTGTTCATCGACCTGGACGGCTTCAAGACCATCAACGACAGCTTCGGCCACGCCACCGGCGATGCGCTGCTGAAGGCGGCGGCCACCCGACTGCACCAGAACCTGCGCAACAACGACCTGTTCGGCCGCTTCAGTGGCGACGAGTTCATTGTGGTGCTGCGCGACCTGGCCGAGCCGGAAGACGCCGGCCACGTGGCGCGCAAGCTGATCGCCTCGTTGGCCGAGCCGCTGCGCCGTGGCGAGACCACGTTGAAGGTCGGCGCCAGCGTCGGCATCGCGATGCTGGGCGATGCGCAGGCCGACTTTGATTCCCTGCTGCGTGCTGCCGACGCCGCGATGTACGCGGCCAAGGAAGCCGGGCGCAATACCTACCAGTACTACAGCCAGGACGCATTGGCCCGCATCCAGCGCCGGCTGGACGTCGAGCATGCCCTGCATGGGGCCATCGAGCGCGACGAGTTCAGCCTGGCCTACCAGCCGTTGCTGCACGCTCACCACGGTGAGCCACCGGCGATCGAGGCACTGTTGCGCTGGCACCGGCCCGGGATTGGCTACTGCAGCCCGGCCGAGTTCATTCCCATTGCCGAAAAGTGCGGCGAGATCGTGCGCATCGGCGACTGGGTGCTGAACGAGGCCTGCCGCCAGGCCACCGCCTGGGACCGCGCCGGACTGCAGTTTGATCGCATCGCGGTCAATGTGTCGGCGGTGCAGCTGCGTGATCGTGGCTTCGCCGAACGCGTGATCGAGATCTGCCATGCCCATGGCTGGCCGCCGCAACGGCTGGAACTGGAGCTGACCGAGTCGGCGCTGATCCGTGACACCGACATCCTGCGCCATTGCTTCGACGTGCTCGAACGGCACGGCGTACCGCTGGCGGTGGACGACTTCGGTACCGGCTTCTCCAACCTCAACTACCTCAACCGCTTCCCGGTGGGGCGCCTGAAGATCGACCGCAGTTTCGTGCAAGGGATGCTGCATGACTCGGGCACGGCGGAAGTCACTCAGGCCATCGTGCACCTGGGCCATGCGCTGGGCATGAAGGTGGTGGCGGAGGGCGTGGAAACGCACCAGGAAGAAGACATGCTGCGCCGCCAGGGCTGCGACGAGATCCAGGGTTACCTGTACTCGCGCCCGCTCAGCCCGCGCGACCTGGCGCAGTGGCTGCGCCAGCCGCAGCCGGTTTCGCTGCGCACCGATGCCAGTGGGGAAGTGATGCTGGTGCGGTGATCAACTGCACTCGTTGGAACTGACCCTGGCTGCTGTGTCCATCCACGCATGGCGTGGATCTACCGCAACCCGCTTTGGTGGGTGCCGACCGTTGGTCGGCATGGATGCTTGTGCCTCTCGATCATCCACGCATGGCGTGGATCTACCTCGGAAAATCCGCCGTCAACTGCATGCGCAATGCCTCGACAATGGCCGCATAGCGCCGCTTCTGGACCAGATAGCTGGCCAGGAACAGCGGCAGCACCAGCAGCATCGGCGCCACCATCGGGCGCATCGCCACCAGCGGCAAGAGCACCAGCGACAGGATTGCCACGAACCAGCTGCACAGGCCGATCACCCGCACCTCATGCCGTCGCGCGTTGAGCACGACGCGTCCTCGCATCACCGGGAAATAGCGCAGGCCGAAGCTCGGCGCGAAGCTCTCGCGGAACGCCATGCTGCCGTCGGGTAGCGCATGGAATGCCAGGTCCAGCCATTTGTCCTGCGGCAGGTCACGTTCCAGGCTGCCCAGCGAGAGGCGGGCCTGCATGGCCGGTGACGCCGCAATGCGTTCGTTGAACAGGGCGATGCCCCAGCTGAAATAGCCGGCCACCCAGGCCATCAGGAGGACGGTCTCCAACAGCAGGAGTGCGATCAGGGCGATGGCCATCGGTCTTCCATGGACGGGACCGGGGCATCATGCCATGCGGGACTGTTCATCCACGCATGGCGTGGATCTACTTCAGCGCTTCCCCATCCAGCCCGAGATCCCAGGCCAGGCCCAGCAGCGCCTCGTCCGCCCGCGACGGGGCCGGGCGCGCGTCCACCAGCTGCTGCAGCTCGCGGATCTCCTCGCGTGCCACATCCTCCAGCTGTTGCAGCTGCTCACGCACGCTCGCGTTGCGCGGGCGCTCGGTGTCGGTCAGGGCGGGCAGGGCGCGGATCAGGGTCATGGTGCGCGTACAGGATGCATCCAACGGCGGGTCACAGGCAAAGGCCCCGGAGGAACCGGGGCCTTGCGGGCTGCCGGCGAGGGCAGCGGACATCAGGATCAGAACAGCTCGACGGTGCCGGCGCCCATGCTCTGCTGGGCAACCGGCTTGTGCGGCGGGCGTTCCCATTCGCTGCGCAGTTCGCGCAGGCGGTTGCCGGTGCGCTGCAGGGCGGTGGCGATCTCTTCGTCGAACACGCCGCCATTGCGGTGCAGCAGCTCCTGCAGGGCCACAGCTTCGCGGTTGATCGCGGTCAGGCGGTCCAGGTGGGTGTGCACGCCGCCCAGGGCCTGGGTGGCGATGTCCTCGAACTGCAGGGCGCGCACGGCTTCAGCCACGCTGCCATCGATCGCACGGGCGCACTCGGACACTTCGCGCATGCCGTCACCCAGCGAAGCGTTGATCTGGGCCACGTTGTCGAGCATCGCGGCCGCTTCCTGGCGCGCTTCACGGGAGCGGTCCATGTCACGCGAGGCCATGTGCGAGACCGTCTCGCGCACCTTGGCAATGGCGTCCTTGGAGCTGTGCGCCAGCTTGCGGATCTGCTCGTTGAAGGTGGTCGAGCGCTCGGACAGGTTGCGCACTTCGTCGGCGACCACGGCGAAGCCACGACCGGCTTCACCGGCACGCGCCGCTTCGATGGCCGCGTTCAGCGCCAGCAGGTTGGTCTGGTCGGCGATCGACTTGACGTCTTCCAGCAGCGCGAAGATGCCATCCAGGTGCTGCGCCATCTGGTCGATGTGCTGCACGGTGGTGCTGCTCTGGCCGCTGACCTGTTCCAGCGCTTCCACCAGCTGCTCCATGCGGTGGCTGGCGTGCTGGGCGAAACGGGCAACGTCGAGGCCGGCGTTGCCTTCATCACCGGCGCGGTCGACGATGCGCGACAGGGCCTGGCTCTGCTGGCGCGACTTGCGGTTCATCGCATCGAAGCTGCCACCGAGACTGGAGACGGCCTGGCGGATCAGGTCACGGGCGCGTTCCACTTCGCCGCGCGAACCCTCAATCTCGTTGCCGACGAAGTTGCGCAGTTCGGTCAGCAGCTGGTCCTGCTCACGCAGGACACGGGCATGTTCCGGGGAACGGTGCGTCTGGGCGCGGGTGGTCCACCACGCAAAGCCGAGCCAGCTCAGCGTCATCGTGGTCAGGATCGCCCAGCGCAGGGCGGCCGGCCATTCGAAACCGATGGCGAAGGGGAGCAGCAGGGTCAGAGCCAGGGGGGCGGCCAGACGGATGAAAATGCGTGAGTACATGGACGTTCTCGGGAGGTGCACGGAGGATGTATCGGCCGTACCCCCTTTCTCTTTAACGTCGATGTGCCCCGAAGTGCATTCTGAATGCGCCGGTTTTCCGGCGCTGGCGGTGATTCGGTGTCCGATTCCCTTTTCCATGGAAAAGCGCCCGGACCCCATGCGCTTACGCCAGCTGGCGGTCCACCGCCTCGATCATCGCCTTGCGGCCGAACAGGAAGTCCCAGTAGCTGCCGCCCAGCTGCCGCCATAGCACCGCCGAGCGCACCGCGGCCAGCAGCAGGGCGCGGATCTCGGCCACCACGCCAGCCTGGCCCAGGTAGTGCGGGTTGCCCTGCACCATCACCCGCGGCTTGAGGTGGCTGATGGTGTCCGCGTACAGGCTGCCCAGGCTGGCCAGCACATCCGGGTGGCCGCTGTCGCCCAGCTCGGCGGCCTGGCGCTGGGCGCGCTCGATGCCCGAGGCGACCTTGTTCACCGTGGCGCCATCCTGAACGAAGCGGCGCTCCAGCTGCAGCACCGACAGGGCCAGCTTGGGCAGGATCGGATCCTGGCCCTGGTTGCGGAAGTAGTTGTGCAGCAGGCGCAGCCCGGCCTTCAGTGCATGGCGGTCACCGAATACCGCCTGCGGCGAGGACGCATCGACACGGAACACGCTGTCCACGGCGGTGCGCACGGCGGCGGCGTCGGAATGGCCGGTATCGGCGATGCGGCGTACCTGCTGCAGGGCCTGGGCAATGCCGGCCAGGGCCAGGACGCGGTCGTCGACAGTGAAACTCATGCAGCGGATACCTCAAAAGGGGAAGGAGTGGTGCGCAGACGCTGTTCCAGCGGCGCATCGGTGGCGGCGATCACCGCGCCACCCAGGCACACATCACCGTCATACAGCACCAGTGATTGACCGGGGGTAACGGCACGCTGCGAGCGCGCGAAGGTGACCAGCACGCTGCCATCGTCCAGCACCTGGACCGTACACGGCTCGTCAGGTTGGCGGTAGCGGGTCTGTGCGGTGCATTCAAAGCGCCGCGACGGCGGCGAGCCGGCAATCCAGTGCGCGGTTTCCGAACGCAGCCGGTTGGAAAGCATCCACTTGCTGTCGCGGTCCTGGTCCACGTACAGCACGTTGCTGGCCACATCCTTGCCGACCACGTACCACGGGGCGGCCGGGCGGCCGCGTACGCCGCCGATGTTCAGGCCCTCGCGCTGGCCCAGGGTGAAATAGAACACGCCCGGATGCTCGGCAATCACGCTGCCGTCGGCCGGGTCGAGGATCTGGCCCGGCTTGGCCGGCAAATAGCGTCCAAGGAACTCGCGGAAGTCGCGCTCGCCGATGAAGCAGATGCCGGTGGAATCCTTCTTGGCGTGGGTCGGCAGGCCGACGTCGCGCGCAATCCGGCGCAGGTCGGTCTTTTCCAGGTCGCCGATCGGGAACAGGGTCGCTGCCAGCTGCGCCTGGCCCAGCTGGTGCAGGAAGTAGCTCTGGTCCTTGGAGCGGTCGGCGCCACGCAGCAGCAGCCATTGGCCACCGCGCTGGGCTACGCGCGCGTAATGGCCGGTGGCGATGCGCTCGGCGCCCAGCTCGCGGGCGGCATCCAGGAAATGCTTGAACTTCACCTCGCGGTTGCACAGCACGTCCGGGTTCGGCGTGCGGCCAGCGGCGTACTCGGCCAGGAAGTGCTCGAACACACCCTGCCAGTACTCGCTGGAGAAGTCCCGGAAGTGGAACGGGATACCGAGCAGGCCGCATACGGCGACCGCATCGCGGCGGTCATCCTCAGCGCGGCAGTCACCGCTGCCGTCGTCGGCCCAGTTCTGCATGAACAGGCCTGCCACGGCCTCGCCCTGCTGTACCAGGCGCCAGGCCGCGACGGAAGAGTCGACACCACCAGAGACGCCCACCATCACGCGCGGCGTGCTCATGCGACCTCCCGGACCAGCGAAAGCGGATGGCGCTGGCCACCCAGGTAATCCGCCACCACCTGCCAGACCAGCGGGCTGCGCTGGCGCTCGCCGGCGGCCTGCAGCTCGGCCGGGGTCAGCCACAGCGCGCGGTCGATGCCGGTGTCCAGCGGCTGCGCCGGGTCGTGTGAGAGCGGGCGCGCGGCGTAGCAGAAGCGCAGGAACGCGGTGCCGTCGCCGGCAGTCCACTGGTAGCAGCCGATGAAATGGGTCAGCTGCACCGTCCAGCCGGTTTCCTCGCGGGTCTCGCGCAGGGCTGCCTCGGCCAGGCTTTCGCCCGGCTCGAGGTGGCCGGCAGGCTGGTTCAGCACCTGGCGGCCGTCGATGGTCTCTTCAACCAGCAGCACGCGGCCGCCGTCGACCACCACCGTGGCGACGGTGGCGTGCGGTGCCCAGCGCGGGTCCGGCGTGGCGTTCAACTCAGAACTCGTCCTTCTTGGTCAGCTCCAGCTCCATCGCGTCGGCGGTGCGGATGGCCGCATCGATGGCGTCGCTGAGCTGGTCCGGGGTGGCATCGGCATCGATCTTCACCACGAACATGGCGGTGGTGTCCTGCTTGACCCAGCCGCCCATCTTGGCGTCCTGCGAATCTTCCAGCAGGCGGTTGGCCACGGCCACCGGGAACTGCTTGGTCTTGGCGTTGTACGCCGGCGACCAGATCTCGCGGATGTTGTGGCTGCCGAAATCTTCCACCGCCGAGCGCACGTAGACCATCTGGGTGCGGTCCCCCTCGACGTCGAAGACCATGCGGTAGTCGCCGTCCTCGTCGACTTCATAGGTATAGCCCAGCTTGTCCAGGTGGCGGCCCACGGACTTGTCGGCGGTGGTTGCGGCGGTGGCGGCGCCGACAGGAGCCAGGGCGATCAACAGGGCGGTAAGAAGGGTCCTTTTCATGAAGATCCTGTGAAACAGTGTTGAGAGAAGATGCAATTGTGACGGCGGCCGTGCGTGCCGTCCAATCTGCGGCGGGCCGACGCAGGCTTCTCCGAGCCTCTATAATGGACGGATGCCCCATGAGTCCTCCCCCGATTCCCAGCACGAGCACGGCGTTGCCGTAGAACCTGCGCGCCCGGAAGTGGCGCCGCCGCCGTTCTACCAGGTGATGCTGCTCAATGACGACTACACCCCGATGGATTTCGTGGTGGACGTGCTCCAGCAGTTCTTCAACATGGACCTGGACAAGGCCACGCAGGTGATGCTCCACGTCCATACCCGCGGCCGCGGCGTGTGCGGGGTGTTCACCCGCGAAGTGGCCGAGACCAAGGTGGCCCAGGTCAACGAGTATTCGCGGATGAACCAGCATCCGCTGCTGTGCACGATGGAGAAGGCCTGACCGGCCTTTTGTAGAGCCGAGCCCATGCTCGGCTGCTGTTCGTGCAGGTATCCAGATCGCTGGCAGAGCAGCCGAGCGCAGGCTCGGCTCTACAGCCGGATCACGCTTCCGCCAGCGCCTCCAGCGCCATCCGTGCCACGGCCTCGTCGACCTCGGCAGGGTCGCTATCATCCCTGAACCATACCGCAGACAGCCCCGCACTGGCGGCGATCCAGCGCAGCAGGCGCGTACGTTCCAGGCCGGCCAGCGCAGTGACCTGTTCCAGCCGGGCGGCAAACCGCTCGGGCCGCGTCGCAATGTGGATGCCCGGGCCGCAGAGATCCGGGTTGCTGAACAGCGCCGTGTAATCGAACGCGCGATCGCCCAGCAGCCGCTTCGGGTCGATCGCCAGCCAGCCGCGCGCGCCGAAGTCGAGCACGTTGTCGTGGTGCAGGTCGCCGTGCAGCGGCTGGATCTCCTGTTCGTCACGCAGCACCCCCTCCGCCAGTGATCTGCACTGTTCCAGCAGTGGCGGCAGCGCAGCCCTTGGCTGCAGCAGGTCGGCGAACCATCTACGCAGGCAGACCAGTTCCGCTGGGCGCGCGCTCCGTGGCCGGTGCAGCCGCTGCAGGACCTGGCACAGGACCGTGGTGCAGGCGTCATCGTCGCCCGCGATTGAACGTTGCCGCAGCGAATCGCCTTCGGCGCGCTCGATCAGGATTGCCGGCCCCTCGTGGGCCAGCAGGCGGGCAGCGCCATCACCGTCCCACCAGCGCAGCAGGCGGTAGCTGTTCTGCTCCTCCCTTTCGCTGCTGATCTTCAGCATCGCCGGCGCGCCGGCAGCGGTCAGCACCGGCCAGAGCCGGGCGTGGGGCGTGCAGATGGCCGGGCCATCACGCCGCAATCGCCAGCGGCTCAGGTAGGGTTCGCTCATGCCGGTTGAGGTCTTCTGGAGTGAATGAAGATCAAGCGTTCTGCAGTGCTAACGCCATCTGAACGCAGCAATCCGCTAGGGTGATGGAAATCGCGTAGTCAGGCCGCATATTGTTCCCATCTGCCGCCGGAGTAATCCATGTTCAGCAAAGACCTCGAACACACCATCGGCCAGTGCTACAAGCGCGCCCGTGAGGCCCGGCATGAGTTCATGACGGTCGAACACCTGCTGTTGGCACTGCTCGACAACCCGTCCGCCCAGGCCGTACTGAAGGCCTGTGGTGCCGACGCCGAACGCCTGCGCCAGGAGCTGGAGCAGGCCATCGAGGCCTCGGTGTCCCGCCTGGCCGAGGATGACGGCCGTGACACCCAGCCGACCCTGGGCTTCCAGCGGGTGCTGCAGCGGGCCGTGTACCACGTGCAGTCCTCGGGCAAGAAGGAGGTCACCGGCGCCAACGTGCTGGTCGCCATCTTCGGCGAAAAGGACTCCCACGCCGTCTACTACCTCAACCAGCAGGATGTCACCCGGCTGGATGTGGTCAATTACCTGTCCCACGGCATCGCCAAGCTGGGCGAGGAAGGCGAACAGCCGTCCTCCAACTCCGACGGCGAGGGCCGCATGGAAGGCGGGGAGGGTGAGCCGAAGGGCGATGCCCTGACCGAATTCGCCAGCAACCTCAACGAACAGGCCCGGTCCGGCCGCATCGATCCGCTGGTCGGTCGTGGCGATGAGATCGAGCGCACCATCCAGGTCCTGTGCCGCCGCCGCAAGAACAATCCGCTGTACGTGGGCGAGGCTGGCGTGGGCAAGACCGCCATCGCCGAAGGCCTGGCCCGCCGCATCGTCGAGGGCTCGGTACCCGACGTGCTGGCCGACGCGGTGATCTACTCGCTCGACCTGGGCGCGCTGGTGGCCGGCACCAAGTACCGCGGCGACTTCGAGAAGCGGCTGAAGGGCGTACTGACCGCGCTGAAGAAGGTGCCCAACGCAGTGCTGTTCATCGACGAGATCCACACCATCATCGGCGCCGGCTCGGCGTCGGGTGGCACCATGGATGCGTCCAACCTGATCAAGCCGGCGCTGGCCTCCGGCGAGCTGCGCTGCATCGGCTCGACCACCTTCCAGGAATATCGCGGCATCTTCGAGAAAGACCGGGCGCTGGCCCGTCGCTTCCAGAAGATTGATATCGTAGAGCCGACCGTGGGCGAGGCCTACGAGATCCTGCAGGGCCTGAAGTCCAAATACGAGCTGCACCACAGCGTGACCTATTCGGACGAAGCGCTGCAGGCGGCGGTGGACCTGTCGGTGAAGCACATCGGCGACCGCCTGCTGCCGGACAAGGCCATCGACGTGATCGACGAGGCCGGTGCCCGCCAGCGCCTGCTGCCGGAAGGCCAGCGCAAGGAGCTGATCGACGTCGAGGAAGTGGAAGCGATCGTGGCCAAGATGGCGCGTATCCCGACCAAGCAGGTCAGCGCCACCGACAAGGACGTGCTGCAGCATCTGGAGCGCAACCTGAAGATGGTGATCTTCGGGCAGGATCCGGCGATCGAGACGCTGTCCTCGGCGATCAAGCTGGCCCGCTCGGGCCTGGGCAACCCGGAGAAGCCGATCGGCAACTTCCTGTTCGCCGGCCCGACCGGCGTCGGCAAGACCGAGGTGACCAAACAGCTGGCGCTGCAGCTGGGCATCGAGCTGGTCCGCTTCGACATGTCCGAGTACATGGAGCCGCATTCGATCAGCCGCCTGATCGGCGCCCCTCCGGGCTATGTCGGCTTCGACCAGGGCGGCCTGCTGACCGAGAAGATCGTCAAGACACCGCACTGCGTGCTGCTGCTGGACGAGATCGAGAAGGCGCACCCGGACATCTTCAACATCCTGCTGCAGGTGATGGACCGCGGCGTGCTGACCGATACCAACGGTCGTGAAGCCAACTTCAAGAACGTGGTGCTGGTGATGACCACCAATGCCGGCGCGGCACAGGCCTCGCGGCGCTCGATCGGCTTCACCAAGCAGGACCATGCCACCGATGCGATGGAGACCATCCGCCGCAGCTTCACCCCGGAGTTCCGCAACCGCCTCGATGCGGTGGTGCAGTTCCAGGCGCTGGGCTTCGAGCACATCCTGCGCGTGGTCGACAAGTTCCTGATCGAGCTGGAGATGTTGCTGCAGGACAAGCACGTGAGCCTGTCGGCCACCCCGACCGCCCGCGACTGGCTGGCCCACCACGGCTTCGACCCGCTGATGGGTGCGCGCCCGATGGCCCGCGTGATCCAGGACAAGATCAAGCGTCCGCTGGCCGACGAGCTGCTGTTCGGCAAGCTGGTCAACGGTGGCAAGGTGAGCATCGATGTTCGCGACGACGAACTGGTGGTCGAGACCCAGGCCGAGCCGGAGCGGCTGCTGCCGGTCACGGTAGAGTGAGCTGAGCCACAGGTTTGGCGTGAGGACTGGGAATGACAAGGGCGGCTTCGGCCGCCCTTGTCCTGTCTGCTGTCACCGGCTGCGGCGGCGCGCTTCGCGCGTGAACCGCCCGGCATCGATCGGCTCGATGCGCGCGACCTCGCAGCTGCCGCGACCGGTGTCCAGTGCGCTTCGGCCCTCGCTGCACAGCTGGTCAGCCTCCTTGCCGTCGGTCTTGAAGCCGAGGCGGGTGGCCAGCACGGCAGAAGGGCAGCTGTTGCGGAAATGCACCACATAGTGGTCTTCGCCGGAGCGAAGCAGGACGTTCCTGTCAGCGCCGGCGCGAACGATCTGCTGTTCGCCGGTCAGTGGTACGCATTGCGCCGGCGGGGTGCCAGCGGCATGGGCGGGCGGCGCCACCAGGGTGATGGCAGACAAAGCCAGGGGGACCAGCAGGGAAGACAGGTTCATGGCGGGGCAGGGGCGGCGATCCGGACTGGATCGGATCCCAGGATGCCGCCGCCGCTGCAAATGCGAATCTGCCGCAAGCAGGGCTGACCGACGCCACGGTGAGATCGGTCACGATGACCTTTGGCGCATCAGGCCGCGATCGAGCGGAACCCCTGTTGCCGGCCCTGGTCGCCGCCGTCTTCGATGACAAAGGCGACCGCCTCGTGCGGAATGTGCAGGCGCTGCTTGAGCGTACTGCCCATATGCGATATCTCGCGCTGCACGGCCAGGTACAGGGGATGCGAGGCGTCCATGCTGGTGCAGACCAGGCAGGGCTGACCGAACCAGGTGCCGTCCGGGCCCTTGCTGGCGTAGCAGCGGCTGGTGACGGACTGCGGGTCAAGTACGATCAGGTAAGTCATGCACGCAAGGCCTCGTGTGAAGAACGCGTAGAGTCTAGGGTTCCCGCGCGCTGCTGGATTTCAGACAAGGACGAAAATCGAACGACCCCGGAGACTTTGACTTTATTCCGTGCACGACAAAGGGCCGGAAGCGAGGCCGGCCCTGTCGGAGTGGCGCAATGCGCCGACCGCTTACTTCATGCGGTAGGTGATACGACCCTTGGTCAGGTCGTACGGGGTCATTTCAACCTTGACCCGGTCACCGGTAAGGATGCGGATGTAGTTCTTGCGCATGCGGCCGGAGATATGGGCGATGATCTCGTGCCCATTCTCCAGGCGAACGCGGAAAGTGGTGTTCGGCAGCGTCTCGCTGACGGTGCCCTCGAACTCGATGGAATCGTCTTTCGACATGTAGTCCTGTGCGGTTCAGAAAACGGCCACGCTGGGCCTAAGGCGCAGTATTTTACGCGTGACCGGCGCTGCTTGCAAAGTTTGTGTTAACCCCCTGCCAAATCCCGTGCCGGCAGGCGTCCAACCGCCCGCGTCCAAGGTCCTTCACGGCCCTTGCTGCGTACGGCCTGGCGCGCGTGATCCAGAAATACCGCCCGCGGCAGATGCTCGGCGCCCATCCGCAGCAGATGCGGATTCTCCACCTGGGCATCGATCAGTTCCCAGCCCCAACCATGCAGGGTGGATGCCAGGGCGGCCAGGGCGATCTTGGAGCCGCCGCTGGCGCCACTGAACATGCTCTCACCGAAGAACATGGCGCCGATCGCCACACCGTAGATGCCGCCGACCAGCGTCTGCCGATCCCAGACCTCGAAGGAATGGGCGAAGCCTAGATCGTGCAACTGACTGTAGGCCTCAACCATCGCCGGGCTGATCCACGTGCCGTCCTGGCCCGGCCGCGGTGCTGCGGCGCAGGCTCGCATCACACGACTGAAGGCGGTGTCGGCGGTGATCTCCCAGTCGCAGCCACGCAACTGGCGGCGGAACCGGCTGGACAGGTGCACGCCATCGGTGCGGAACACCATGCGTGGGTCGGGCGACCACCACAGGATAGGCTCGCCCTCGCTGAACCACGGGAAGATGCCGCCGGCATAGGCGTTGAGCAGGCGCGCCGGATGCAGGTCGCCGCCCACCGCGAGCAGGCCGTCGGGCTGGCGCAGTGCGGTCTCGGCCGGAGGGAAGGGAGCGTCCGGCGCATCGGCCAGGCGCCAGGGCAGCTGGCGGGTCATGCCGGCATTGTATTCGCCGTGGTGATGCGACTGGGATGCGCACGCGCTGACGGTGCCAATCTTGGTTGGCACACCTTTCCGGGTGCCTCATCCGGCCCTATTCTACGGCTCTACGCGGAACGGCCCATGCCCTTGCAGCTCCTGCTGGTAGCGACGTACATCGCGCCGCTCCTGCCGGCACCAGTCCTGCAGTGCTTCTGCGAAATCCGCGTCGGCCACCCAGTGCCGGCTGCGTACCAGCGTCGGCAGGAAGCCACGCGCCAGCTTGTGCTCGCCCTGAGCGCCGGGCTCGAAACGGCTCAGGCCTTCGCGCAGGCAGTACTCGATGCCCTGGTAGTAACAGGCCTCGAAATGCAGGCCGGGCAGGGTAGCGCCACCCCAGTAGCGGCCGTACAGCGTGTCGCCACCGCGCAGGCACAGCGCGCCGGCAATCGGCTCGCCGTCCTGTTCGGCCAGGAACAGCACCAGTCCGCGTCCCAATGAAATGGCCAGATGGCGCAGGAAGGCCTCGGTCAGTGCCGGGGCGTTGCCGTACTCGAGGAAGGTCTGCAGGTAAAAGCGGTACATCGCCTGCAGGTCGGCACGGCTGGCTTCATCGCCGTGTACCACGCGGAAGCTGATGCCTTGGCGGGTGACCTTGGCCCGTTCCTGGCGGATGTTCTTCCGATGCTTGTGGTTCATCGCACCGAGGAACTGCTCGAATGTCGCCCAGTCACCCGGGTTCTGCCACTGGAACTGCACGTCCTCGCGCAGCAGCCAGTCATCGCCGAACAGGGCCTCGTCCACTGCGGTGTGGAAGTTGATATGGGCCGAGGATACCTCCAGCGCGGGCAGGGCCTCGCGCAATGCCGAAAGCAGGGCGGCGCGCCCTGAATCTTGACGTGCCAACAACCGCGGGCCAGTGACCGGCGAGTAAGGTACTGCGCCCAGCCACTTCGGATAGTAGTCGCGGCCATGCCGCGCATACGCGTTGGCCCACGCATGGTCGAACACGAACTCGCCGTGAGAGTTGGTCTTCAGGTAGCCCGGAATGGCGCCGACCAAGGTGTTGCCTTCCCAGAGCGTGAAGTGCCGGGCCTGCCAGCCCCAGTCCTCGCGCAGGCAACCGTGCTGTTCAAGCCCGGAAAGGAAGGCATGGCTGACGAAGGGGTTGCGGCCGTCGTGCAGGGCATCCCAGTCGGTCGCGGCGATGGACTGCAGGGAGTCGAGAAAGCGGGGGGAAGGCATGGGGGAAGGATAGGGCAGATGAAACAGAAAGGCCGACGCACTGGCGTCGGCCTATCATCCGGAGTCGGGCGTGGCTCGACCCTGCAGGAGCGGGTCAGCCTCTCAGCTGGCCTTGCCCTGGGCGTCCAGGTAGCGCTCGGCGTCCAGGGCGGCCATGCAGCCGAAGCCGGCCGAAGTGATCGCCTGGCGGTAGTGCTGGTCGGCCACATCGCCGGCAGCGAACACGCCTTCCACCGAGGTCTGGGTGGCGTTGCCGCCCAAGCCCGAGCGGATCTCCAGGTAGCCGTTGTTCATCGCCAGCTGGCCGTCGAACAGCTGGGTATTCGGATGGTGGCCGATGGCCACGAAGAAGCCGTGGGCGTCGATGTCACGGGTACTGCCGTCCAGCGTCGACTTCACGCGCACGCCGGTCACGCCGGCGTCGTTGCCCAGCACTTCCTCCACCTGGTGGTGCCAGACGGTCTCGATCTTGCCGGCAGCAACCTTGGCAAACAGCTTGTCCTGCATGATCTTTTCCGCCTTCAGGGTGTCGCGGCGGTGGACCAGATAGACCTTGCGGGCGATGTTGGACAGGTAAAGGGCCTCTTCCACGGCGGTGTTGCCACCGCCGACCACGACCACGTCCTGGTCGCGGTAGAAGAAGCCGTCACAGGTGGCGCAGGCGGAGACGCCGCGGCCCTTGAAGGTCTCTTCGGTCGGGATGCCCAGGTACTTGGCGGTCGCGCCGGTGGCGATGATCAGCGCATCGCAGGTGTACTCGTGGCTGTCGCCGATCAGCTTGAACGGGCGCTGCGACAGGTCGGCGGTGTGGATGTGGTCGAAGATGACCTCGGTCTCGAAGCGCTCGGCGTGGGCCTGCATGCGCGCCATCAGGTCCGGGCCCATCAGGCCGTGGGCGTCACCCGGCCAGTTGTCCACCTCGGTGGTGGTCATCAGCTGGCCGCCCTGCTGCAGGCCGGTGATGACGACCGGCTTCAGGTTGGCGCGGGCGGCGTAGACGGCGGCGGTCCAACCGGCCGGTCCGGAACCGAGGATGACGAGGCGCTGGTGGCGGGAGGGCAGGCTGGTGCTCATGTAGACTCGCGAAAAGGTAGATGGGACAAGGCGCTGGCGATGTTTGCGCAGCATCCGTGGCTGGTCATAGAGTGGCGGCTGGGGCAGGGCGATTCAAGCCGATGAACGGAACGCCGTCATCCAGCAGTGGTTTCGGCCCTCGGATTGCCCTGTCGGACGTCGCATAACTGAAAACTGACGCCGTCTCATTTATTATCAATCACTAACAGCGCATTCCAAAGGTATGGTCTAAGGTGGCGAAGCAGGTCCCCGAACGCTCCAAGTCCGACGACAGCAAGGCGTCACGTCGCACGGCCGCGGCGGCGACGACCGACAATCCACGCCGCCAGCGCCTCTGGCGCGACCTGGGCCTGATCGCCATCGCGCCGGCCCTGCTGTATCTGGCGGCCAGTCTTTTCACCTATTCAGCGACTGATCCGGGCTGGTCGCACACCGGCAGCGTGGTTGCGCCGGTGCACAACCTGGGCGGCCGCGCCGGCGCCTGGATCGCCGACGTGCTGCTGCAGCTGTTCGGCTACATCGCCTTCCTGCTGCCGGTGGTGCTCGGCGCGCTGGCGTGGATCGCCATGTTCGGCCTCAAGCGCGAAAGCAAGAGCGAGAACGACCTGGATCCGGCACTGCGCCTGGTCGGTCTGGTCGGTTTCCTGATCGCCGGCACCGGCTTCCTGCATGTGCGCCTGTTCAGTGGCGATGTCGCCAGTGCCGGCGGCATCCTCGGCAAGCTGGTCGGCAATTCGCTCACGGTGGGCTTCGGCGCGCTGGGGGCGAACCTGTTCGTGCTGGTGCTGCTGCTGGCCTCGATCACCCTGGCCACCGGGCTGTCCTGGTTCACGGTGATGGAGAAGATCGGCCGCGGCGTGATGTCGCTGGCGCCGTTGCTGCAACGCAAGAAGGAAGAAGTCACCGAGTGGAAGCAGACCCGGGTGATGCGCGAGGAACGCCAGGAAGTACGCAAGGCCGACGCCGAGGTGCGCGCCAAGCGCGAGCCGGTGAAGATCGAGCCGCGTCCGGAGCCGGTGATCGAGAAGAGTGATCGGGCCAAGCGCGATACCCAGATTCCGATGTTCCGCGGCGTTAACGGTGATGGCTCGGACCTGCCGCCGCTGGCGCTGCTGGATGATCCCAAGCCGCAGCCCAAGGGCTACGACGAAGAAACACTGGAAACCCTGTCGCGGCAGATCGAGTTCAAGCTGAAGGACTTCCGCATCGATGCGCAGGTGGTCGGCGCCAATCCCGGCCCGGTCATCACCCGCTTCGAGATCGAACCAGCACCGGGTATCAAGGTCAGCCAGATCAGTTCGCTGGACAAGGACATCGCGCGTGGCCTGTCGGTGAAGTCGGTGCGCGTGGTCGATGTCATTCCGGGCAAGTCGGTGATCGGCCTGGAAATCCCCAACGTCACCCGCGAGATGATCTTCCTGTCCGAGCTGCTGCGCTCGAAGGAATATGACAAGTCGGCCAGCGTACTGACCCTGGCGCTGGGCAAGGACATCGCCGGTCGCCCGACCGTGGCCGACCTGGCGCGCATGCCGCATCTGCTGGTGGCCGGCACCACCGGTTCGGGCAAGTCGGTGGCGGTCAACGCGATGGTCCTGAGCCTGTTGTTCAAGGCCTCGCCGAAAGACCTGCGGATGCTGATGATCGACCCGAAGATGCTCGAGCTGAGCGTCTATCAGGGCATTCCGCACCTGCTGGCGCCGGTGGTCACCGACATGAAGGAGGCCGCCAACGGCCTGCGCTGGTGCGTGGCCGAGATGGAGCGCCGCTACAAGCTGATGAGCGCGGTGGGCGTGCGCAACCTGGCTGGCTTCAACAAGAAGGTGAAGGAAGCCCAGGACGCGGGCCAGCCGCTGATGGACCCGCTGTTCAAGCCGAACCCGGAGCTGGGCGAGGCGCCGCGTCCGCTGGAAACTCTCCCCTTCATCGTCATCTTCATCGACGAATTCGCCGACATGATGATGATCGTCGGCAAGAAGGTGGAAGAGCTGATCGCGCGCCTGGCGCAGAAGGCGCGTGCGGCCGGCATCCACCTGATCCTGGCCACGCAGCGCCCGTCGGTGGACGTGATCACCGGCCTGATCAAGGCCAACATCCCGACCCGTATCGCCTTCCAGGTCAGCTCCAAGATCGACTCGCGCACCATCCTCGACCAGTCCGGCGCGGAAACACTGCTGGGCCACGGCGACATGCTGTACCTGCCGCCGGGCACCGCGCTGCCCGAGCGCGTGCATGGTGCGTTCGTGTCCGATGACGAAGTGCATCGCGTGGTCGAGCACCTCAAGGCGATGGGCCCGGCCGACTATGTCGACGGGGTGCTGGATGAGGTGCAGACGATGGGCGACGGCGTGGTCGTCGGTGCCACCGGCCTGCCCGAGACCAGTGCGGCCGGCGACGAGTCCGACCCGTTGTATGACGAAGCACTGCGGGTGGTCACCGAGACCCGCCGTGCCTCGATTTCCGGCGTGCAGCGCCGGCTGAAGATCGGCTACAACCGTGCAGCGCGACTGATCGAGGCCATGGAAGCGGCCGGCGTGGTCAGCCCGCCCGAGCACAACGGCGACCGCACGGTGCTGGCACCGCCGCCGCCGAAGTAAGACCCGACGTATCCCCCACGACGTCCAAGGAACCGACGCATGCTTCACCGCGTACCAAGCGCGCTGGCGCTGGCGCTGGCAGCCTTCCTGGCTGCTGGCCCGGCACTGGCAGAAACCGCCACCTCCGCGCCCGCCACGGCGCCGCCTTCCACCAGCGGCGATACCGAAGCCAGCAATAATTTCAGCATTGTCCGTTACCGCGCCGACTACCAGGTCCGGCCGGACGCGGGCAATGTGCAGACCGAAACCTACGAAGTCCTTCTCAAGACCAAGGCCTCCGTCGAGCAGTTCAGCCAGGTGCGGCTGAGCTACAGCGAAAAGATGGAGACGCTGGAAGTGCTCGGTGCCTACACCATCACCGCCGATGGCCAGCGCCGCGACGTGCCGGCCGACCGCATCTACACGCAGGAGAGCTACTCCAGCGCCTCGGCGGCGATGTATGCCGACCGCAAGGTGCGGGTGATCGTGTTCCCGAACCTGGCCCCGGGCACGCGCCTGTACTACCAGGTGCGCCGCACCCAGGCCACGCCGTACTTCCCGGGATATTTCGGCCTGTGGGAGACCTTCAACGTCTTCACCGAGTACGAGGACGCCGAGGTCACCCTGAGTGCGCCGGCCAACCTGCCGATGTTCGTCGACAGCCGCGGCGTGCAGGGCAGTGACCGGCCGACGGTGAAGAACGGCCAGGCGCAATGGCGCTGGCGCTACCAGCGTCGTGAGGCGATGCCGGCGCAGAACTGGTCGGCGGCGGGCTGGGAGTTCGGCCCGAACATCATGGCCAGCACGTATCGTGACTGGTCGCAGATGGGGCGCGCCTACCAGCTCAAGGCGGGCCCGGCGGCCGAGGTGACCCCGGCGCTGCAGGCGCTGGCTGATGAAATCACCGCCGGCATCAGTGACCGCCGCGAGCAGGCTGATGCGCTGTATCGCTGGGTCGCGCAGAACATCCGCTATGTGGCGGTGTACCTGGGCAACGGCGGCCTGGAGCCGAACAGCGCGCAGAGCATCCTCGACAACCACTACGGCGACTGCAAGGACCATGTGACGATCCTGGAGGCGCTGCTGGCGGCCAAGGGCATCGCCAGCTCGCCGGTGCTGATCGGTGCGGGCGGTGGCCCGACGCTGCCGAAGATTCCGGTGCTGGGCCGCTTCAACCACGCCATCACCTACATTCCCGAATTCGATCTGTACCTGGATTCGACCACCGCGTGGGCGCGCTTCGGTCAGCTGCCAGAGGGTGACCTGGGTGCACCGGTGATGCGTACCCGTGACGCCACGCTGGCGCGCACCCCGGCCAACACGCCGGAGCGTAACGCCACCTCAATGGAAGTGCGTTTCACCTTCGACGCCAACGGCAACCTGCGCGGCGAGACGATTCCGAAGCTGGGCGAGAACGCCGAGATCGGCATGCGCGCCCAGTTCTCCCAGCTCAACGCGCAGAACCGTGCGCGCGCCGAGGAGCAGATCATGGCCGCGTCCGGTTTCGACGGGCGAGGGCAGCTGCAGATCCAGGGCGTGCCGGTCGACCTGACCCGGCCCTTCGGCTATCGCATGGCGTTCCAGGCCGAGGACTACGCCGACTTCAGCGTGGCCGGCGGCATGGCCGTGCCGGACCCGCCGGGTGGCGAGTCGGTGCGTGGCTTGTACGCTACCGCCTCGGCGCCGGCCAACGAGACGCCGTTCTACTGCAATGCCAGCTTGCGCGAGGAAACCTATCGCCTGCAGTTCCCGGCCAATGCGCCGATCATCGCCATTCCGGCCAGCCAGCGCTTTGCCAATGCCGCTGGCGAATACCGCGTGGACTGGAGCCGCGAGGGCCAGGACGTGATCGTGCACCACCGCTTGCGGCAGAACGCGGTGCGTGGGCCTGAGGCGCTGTGCCAGCCGCAGGACTACCCCGCGTTCCGCGCGCTGTACCGCGAAGTGCGTCGCGGCTTCCGCGGCCAGGTGCTGTACGGCCGGCTGAAGTAGATCCGCGCCCTGCGTGGATGAAGCCGCCTTCGTGCGTGCATCGCCGTTCGACGATCAGGGCGGCATAATGTCGCCCTGATCGCCCATTCAGCTTGCACCGGGCACACTCACACCCAACTTCCCTGGCCTGCGTGCCCACAGGATTTCCGCATGAACGTCCGCTTCCGCCGTTTCCTTGCTACCACCACCCTGGCCGTGGCCTGCGCCGCCGCCGGCAGTGCCTGGGCTGGCGCCCGCGATGACCTCAAGGCTTTCACCAGCGGCCTGAAGGGCCTGGATGGCCAGTTCAGCCAGCAGGTGTTCGACAGCCGCGGCAAGGTGAAGGAATCGACCAGCGGTCGCGTGGCCCTGTCGGCGCCGCGCCTGTTCCGCTGGGAATACGTGCGCCCGCACGAGCAGCTGATCGTAGCCGACGGTAGAAAAGTCTGGATGTACGAGCCGGACCTGGAGCAGGCCACCGTGCGCGAGCAGGGCAAGGAAGAGCAGAACAGCCCGCTGACCGCGCTGATCAACCCGGCGCTGCTGGAACAGCAGTACGACGTCAGCGAAGAGGCCGCGCAGCGCGATGGCCTGCAGTGGCTGTCGCTGTCGCCGAAGCGCGAGACCGAGGCCAGCTTCCAGTACGCCGCGCTGGGCTTCAATGCCCAGGGCCTGGCCAAGATGGAAATCACCGATGCGGTTGGCCAGCGCACCGTGATCAGCTTCAGTGGCTGGAAGCGCAATCCAGGCTTTGCTGCCGGCACCTTCAGCTTCACCCCGCCGAAGGGCACCGACGTTATCGGTAATTGATGGCGGTCGCCGGGCATGGCCCGGCGCTACCTGCTCTGGTGGGTGCTAACCGGCACCACCTTGGTGGGTGTCAACCTTGGTTGACATGCTTTTGATCTGCCGGCCAGCGGACGGCACGACCGGACATCGCGTCCCGCCCGCCGGGCACGCCCCGGCGCTACCGTTGGGCGGCGCGGTACAATGAGCGGGTGGCAAGACATCGTTCAACTTCCTTCCCCGGCCCCGATCTGCTGAGTGTTGATCGGGAACATCTGCGCCCGCTGGCCGAGCGCATGCGCCCGCGCACCCTGGACGAAATGGTCGGGCAGAAGCGCCTGCTGGCGCCGGAGAGCGCACTGCGCCGTGCAGTCGAATCCGGTCGCGTGCATTCGATGATCCTGTGGGGGCCGCCCGGCTGCGGCAAGACCACGCTGGCGCTGCTGCTGGCCGAGTACTCCGATGCGGAATTCCGCGCCATCTCTGCCGTGCTGTCCGGGCTGCCGGAGGTGCGCCAGGTGCTCGCCGAGGCCGCGCAACGCTTCGCCGAAGGCCGCCGCACCGTGCTGTTCGTGGATGAGGTACATCGCTTCAACAAGGCGCAGCAGGATGCGTTCCTGCCGCATATCGAGCGCGGCACCATCCTGTTCGTCGGTGCCACCACCGAGAATCCATCGTTCGAGCTGAATTCGGCGCTGCTGTCGCGTTGCCGCGTGCATGTGCTGGAAGCGGTATCACCAACCGATATCGTCGAAGCGCTGGAACGCGCACTGGGCGACCGCGAACGCGGCCTGGGCGAAGAAGGCATCGAGGTCGCTCCCGAACTGCTGCTGGAAATCGCCACCGCTGCCGATGGTGACGTGCGCCGTGCGCTGACCCTGTTGGAAATCGCCGCAGAACTGGCGGGCGGGGAGGGTGGTCGCATCGCCCCGCAGACCCTGACCCAGGTGCTGGCCGACCGTACCCGCCGCTTCGACAAGGGCGGCGAGCAGTTCTACGACCAGATTTCGGCGCTGCACAAGTCCGTGCGCAGCTCCAACCCCGATGCTGCGCTGTACTGGCTGACCCGCATGCTCGATGGCGGCTGCGATCCGTCCTATCTCGCGCGCCGGCTGACCCGCATGGCCATCGAGGACATCGGCCTGGCCGATCCGCGCGCGCAGAGCATGGCGCTGGAAGCCTGGGACATCTACGAGCGGCTGGGCAGCCCGGAAGGCGAGCTCGCGTTCGCCCAGTTGGTGCTGTACCTGGCCAGCACCGCCAAGTCGAACGCCGGCTACGCTGCGTTCAACCAGGCCAAGGCCGACGTGCGCCAGAGCGGTACCGAAGAAGTGCCTCTGCACCTGCGCAATGCGCCGACCAAGCTGATGAAGGAACTGGGCTACGGCGCCGAATACCAGTACGACCACGATGCCGAAGGAGGCATCGCGCTGGACCAGACCGGTTTTCCGGACGCGATGGGCGAACGGGTGTACTACAACCCGGTGCCGCGCGGCCTGGAGATCAAGCTGAAGGAAAAGCTGGATCGGCTGCGCGCGGAGCGTGAGGCCGCGCGAGCCGCGAAGGGCCGCTGACCCGGCTTCTGTAGAGTC
>NZ_CVIW01000009.1:0-81768 GCF_001499715.1 Stenotrophomonas thermophila
ATCTCTCCGGGCGCACCATACACAGTCAACACAACAAGTTTATGTAATTGGCGCCCGTAGCTCAGTTGGATAGAGTACCTGGCTACGAACCAGGCGGTCGGGAGTTCGAATCTCTCCGGGCGCACCATTACACCGAAACAGCAGGCCTCGGCCTGCTGTTTTTTTATGTGTGTTTTTCGGCAGGGCTGCGCCCTGCACCCGCCGAAGCAACAGCTATGGCCGAAGCAACAGCAACAGCAACAGCTGGTGTTCCGTGGGTTGGCGGGGCGGCATGGACAGGCAGGACACGCCGTAAACCCATCCATGGGGGCTCGATGGCGGCATCCATGCCGCCAACGGTCCTGCCTGCCCATGCCGCCCCACCTCTGACAGATTTCCGCGATCTGATGGATCCACGCCATGCGTGGATGAATCTCCATCGAGTTCGAGTATTTCGATAATTGATCGAAGAGCATCCACGCATGGCGTGGATCTACCGTGTCGACCAAGGTCGACACCTACCAGGAGCAGCTCATGCCGTTCCGGCAGATCGTGGAAATCTGTCGAAGGCGGGGTGGGTCCGGTTGCGGGGGCGTGAGCCGCATGGATGCGGCGACCGAGCTTACATGGACGTACTTGCAGCGGCCCCCGCAACCGGACCCACCCCGCCATCTCACGGAATGCACGCTGTTGCTGTTGCTTTGGCCTCGGCGGGTGCAGGGCGCAGCCCTGCCAAACCCTACCCCTTGGCCATTGCCTGCCACCACTGCGACAAAAGCTCCGGCCTGCGCAAGCGCTCGCGCCACCAACGCAGTGCGGCGCCGTCCTCGCCGGTGCGCCAGGCCAGCCAGAAGGTCTCTTCCGGCTTGTGCTCCTCCACCTCGCGGATCACCAGCTGGCCACGCGCCACCGCAGCGCGCGCGCACGGCTCGGGCAGGAAACCGAAGCCCACGCCTTCGCACTGCAGTTTCAGCTTGCTGGCCATGTCAGGCACCGTCAGCATCTCCTGCCCCATCAACAGGCCCACCGTGCGCGGCAGCAGCCGTCGTGCCGAATCGGAGACCGCGATCGCGCAGTGCTCGACCAGCTGCTCGCGACCCAGCACGCCAGGCACGTTGGCCAACGGATGTTCGGGCGCGACCGCGAATACGAACGCCACCGTACCCAGCGGCTCGACGACGTAGCCACCGCCGCTGGGGCCCTCGCCCGGCGCGCCGACCAGCAGGTCGGCACGGCGGTCCAGCAGGGCCTCCCAGGTGCCGGACAGGGCCTCGCCGATCAATCGCAGCCGGGTCGGTGCCTCGGCCTCACGAAACGCGGCGATGTCCGGGCCGAGCAGCCAGGTCGGAAACACCGAGTCCACCGCCAGCGTCAGCTCGGTCTCCCAGCCCGACGCCACCCGGCGCACCCGCAGTTCCAGCTCGCGGGCTGCACGCAGCAGGTGCCGACCCTCGTCCAGCAGCGCGCGGCCAGCTGCGGTCAGCTCGGCGCGCGGGCCAACCCGGTCGAACAGCTGCACGCCCAGGTCCTCCTCCAGCTTGGCCACGGTGTAGGAGATGGTCGAGGGCACCTTGTGCAGCGCCTTGCCAGCGCCCGCAAACGAGCCGCGGCGGTCGATGGCATCCAGGATCTGCAGGGCATCGAGGCTGAGCTTGAGCATTCGAATTTTTCGATGATGGCTGTCAAAACTATCCGTTTTTAAAACCCCGGGCGCAAGCGGATACTTCTCTCCAACGGGGAAACACAGCGGCTACCGGTCCCCCCGCCCCATCGAAACCATCGAACAAGGAGATTCCATCATGCTGCAGATCCGCAAGAGCGCTACCCGTGGCCTGGCCGAGCATGGCTGGCTGTCCTCGCGCCATACCTTCTCCTTCGCCAACTACTATGACCCCCGCTACGTCAGCTTCGGCCCGCTGCGGGTGATCAACGAAGACAAGGTGATCGGCGGCCAGGGCTTCGGCACCCACGGCCACAGCAACATGGAAATCATCTCCTACGTGCTGGGCGGTGCGCTGGAACACAAGGACTCGATGGGCACCGGTTCGGTGCTGCGCTATGGCGACGTGCAGCGCATGAGCGCCGGCAGCGGCGTCACCCACAGCGAATTCAACCACTCGGCCGACGAGACCGTGCACTTCCTGCAGATCTGGATCTTCCCGGACACCGAGAACATCACGCCGTCCTACGAGGAGACCCACTTCTCGCCGGAGGCCAAGCGCGGCCAGCTGCGCCTGATCGCCTCGCCTGACGGTGCCGACGGTTCGCTGCGCATCCACCAGGATGCCCGCATCTTCGCCACCATTCTTGATGGCGGCCAGAAGCTGCATCACGCCCTCGGCAACGGTCGTGGCGCCTATGTGCAGGTGGCGCGTGGCCAGCTGCAGGTCAACGGCATCACCCTGGAAGCCGGCGATGCACTGCAGGTCAGCGACGAAGCCCAATTGACGCTGGAAAACGGCAACGATGCCGAAGTGCTGGTGTTCGACCTGCCGCTGTAACCACAAGGCCCTCGATGCTGCTGAGCATCGGGGGCCTTTTCGTAGAGCCCGGCCTGCGCCAGGCGTGCTACAGGAGGAGTGTTACCCACCGATGGCGGCGCAGGCCTCCAGGATCAGCGCGGTCACTTCCTTCGGCTGCGAGGCCAGCGAGGCATGGCTGGCATCCAGCTCCAGCAGGCGCTTGGGCTGCATTCTTGCGGCCATGGCTTTCTGGTTTTCCGGCGCGATCATGCGGTCGTGGCGGGACAGCTGGTACCAGCTCGGCCGGTGCTTCCACGCCGGATCGCTGACCGTGTCGCCGAAAGTGCTGGCCAGCGGCGCCTTCTGGGTCACCGCCATCACCCGGCCCTCGTCGGCACTCAGGTCCTGGCAGAAGCTCTCATGGAACTTGTCCGCACGCAGCCAGAGGTAGCCATCGCTGTCCGGTGCCAGATTCGGCGCCGCCTCCGGCAGGTGCTGCTGGGTGATGCCACCCGGGCTCTCGCCGGCATCAGGCGCGAAGGCAGCGATGTAAACCAAGCCCTTCACGTTGGGCTCGTTACCGGCTTGGCTGATCACCGCACCGCCGTAGGAGTGGCCGACCAGCAGCACCGGCCCGTCGATCTGCCGGATCATTTTCCGGGTGCGCCCTGCGTCGTCGGCCAGCGAGGTCAGCGGCAGTTCCACCGCCTGCACACGGTCGTGGCCGTTGCGATGCAGTTCCAGGATCACCTTGGCCCAATGTGCGGCCCCGCCCCAGAAGCCGTGGACGAGGAGGATGGTCGGTGTCGTGCTCATGTACAGGTCTCCGGCAGCGGCCGGCGGAATGCAGACCGTGCAGCCACTGTCCGCGCGTGGCGTTAATCGCTGGTGACGCAATCGGGTCACTGCAATCGTATGCGTCGCCCGATGTCGCGCATGGCACTTGCCGAGCCGACCTGAAAACGTTTCCATAAACGTCCCTTGGAGCTTCGCATCGCGCATGACGCCTTCATCCCCACGTGCCCAGCAGCACGCCACCCGCGCCGCCTTCTTCATTCCCGGATTCGCCACCGCCGCGTGGGCGCCCATGGTGCCCTACGCCAAGGCCAAGGCCGGACTGTCCGACGCCAGCCTCGGCGCCGTGCTGCTGTGCCTCGGGCTCGGCTCACTGCTGGCGATGCCGTTGGCGGGTGCGCTGACCGGGCGACTGGGCTGCCGCCGGGTGATGGTGATCACCTGCGCGATGATGCTGTGCGCCCTGCCCCTGCTGGTGCTGGCGCCTTCGCCGGTGGCACTGGGCGCGGCGCTGTTCGTGTTCGGCGCCGGCGTCGGTGCGCTGGATTGTGCGATGAACATGCAGGCGGTCGCGGTCGAGCGCGACGCCGGGCGCGCGATGATGTCCGGCTTCCACGCCTTCTACAGCATCGGTGGCTTCGTCGGCGCCGGCTGCATGACCGGCCTGCTGATCCTGGGTACACCGCTGTGGCTGGCCGCGCTGGTTTCGGTGGCGGCACTGCTGCTGGTCGCGGTGCTGTCGGCGCCGCACTGGCGCCCGCAACGGATCCTGCACGAAGGCCCACTGCTGGCACTGCCGCACGGCGTGGTGCTGTTCATCGGCGTGCTGGCGTTCGTGGTGTTCCTCGCCGAGGGCTCGATGCTGGACTGGAGCGCGGTGTTCCTGGCCGAAGTGCGGCAGGTGCCGCGTGACCAGGCCGGCGCCGGCTTCGCGTTGTTCACCCTGGCGATGACCGCGATGCGCCTGTTCGGCGACGGCATCGTCGAGCGCCTCGGCCGCACCCGCACCCTGGTCTTCGGCGGCATCACCTCCGCAGCAGGCTTCACCCTGGCCACGCTGGTGCCCTCATTCCCGGTGGCGCTGGCGGGCTATGTGCTGGTCGGGCTGGGCTGCGCCAACATCGTGCCGGCACTGTTCTCGATGGCCGGCCAGCAGCGGGTGATGCCGGAGAGCATCGCCATCACTGCAGTGACCACACTGGGTTACGCCGGCATCCTCGCCGGCCCGGCGGCGATCGGCGCAGTGGCGCATGCCACCAGCCTCGGCTTTGCCTTCCTGTGCGTAGCCGTACTGCTGCTGGGCGTAGCTGCCTCCGCCCGCTCACTGGCCCGACGCGTGGCCTGACAAAAAAAGGGGACGGAGGGGATTAAGTCGCATCTGCCACGGGTGTGCTGCAAACGACTTAATCCCCTCCGTCCCCTTTTTCAGCCGTGTGCCAGCCATTCGGCCTGGGCCGGCAGCTGCGGCGCCGGACATGCGCTCTGCGGGTGGTGCTCGTCGCGCGCCATCCAGTCGTCAACCACTCCGGCCAGCAGATCCAGCCGCAGCGGCAGGGTGATATGGTCTTCGCCGCGCATCTCGATGTAGTGCGCGCGCGGGTTGGCCTGGGCCAGTTCGCGGCCCTGGCTGACGGGTATGTGCTGATCGCCCTGCCCGTGCAGCAGCAGCACGCAGGCGCGGGTATCGGCCAGCGCACGCGCGACGTCGACGCGGTCCAGATCGACGTCGATGCGACGGCTGGCGTCGGCGATCACCTGGTTGATGTCCTGGCTGCCGTAGCGCCAGCGCGCATACGACGCCATCGCCTGCGCCTTCAGGCCTTCCGGCTGCAGCCTCATCAGGTGCGGGATCATCGTGCGGATGGCCACGCCGGCGTTGGCGAAAGACTCCATCGCCACCACGCCTGCTATCTGATCGCCCAGCTTGTCGGCGGTGAACACTGCCGTGGCGGCGCCGTAGGATACGCCGAACAGGTACAGCGGGCCGGTCACTTCACCGCGTGCGCGCAGCTCGCCGATCACATCGACCACATCGTCAGATTCGTAAGTGCCATAGCCGGACGGCCCCGCACCGGACTGGCCATGATTGCGCAGGTCGAGCGTGACCACGCGGTAGCCGGATTCAGCCAACTGTAGCGACCACGGCAACATCGAATCGCCGTTCATCATCCAGCCGTGCAGCAGCACCACGGTACCGCGCGGTGCCTGCGCGCGGAACGGCCGCGGTACCGCCAGGCTCAGACCGGTATCCAGCGGCAGGCCGTTCTCGTGGCGCTGCGGCAGGTAGTGGTAACGCGCGCCGTAATCGCCCGGATCAAACACACGCCAGAAGATCGGCACGCCATCGCGGCCCGGCGCGAAGCCATGGCGGTTGGGCAGTTCGGCGATGGCCGCGGCGATGCGCGGGCGATCGAGCAGGGTCGACACGCCACCTGGCGCGATCAGCCGATCGGCGAGCGAGGTGGACGAGGCATTGAGCGAGGAGGAGCATGCAGCCAGCCACAGGCCGGCGCACGCCAGCAACAACAGCAGCAGGCGCTTCATGGGCAATCGAGGATGGGTGCGACAGCGTGGCAGGTTAGCGACGCGGGCGTGGACCATCTATCGCGCGCGGATGACGGCTTGATGACAATCCGGGATCGATTCAGGTTGTCACAATGGCGCGATTGACCTCGGCATTGATCCGGATCAATGAATACGCCGGCACGATTGCCCACAGTGCCGCCATGCGCACCTCGTTCAAGCTCGCCATTGCCCTGGTCGCCACGCTGGCCGCCGCCTACGGCGTCGCCCGCACCACGCCCTACTGGTTCGCACCGCGACAGGCCGCGCAGGTCGACATCCACGATCCGGCATTGATCGCGCAGGGACAATACCTGTCGCGCGCCGCAGACTGCGCGGCCTGCCACACCGCACCGGGTGGCAAGCCGTTCGCCGGTGGCCTCGGCATGCAGACGCCGATGGGCACGATCTACTCGACCAACATCACGCCCGATCCGGACACCGGCATTGGTGCCTACGACTACGCCGACTTCGAGCGCGCGGTACGTCGCGGCATCCGTCACGATGGCCAGCCGTTGTATCCGGCCATGCCGTACGCCTCGTACGTGATCGCCAGCGACGCCGAGATCAAGGCGCTGTACGCCTACTTCATGGGCTCGGTGCAACCGGTGAAGCAGAACAACGCCGACAGCACCATCCCGTGGCCGGCAAACATGCGCTGGCCATTGGCCTGGTGGCAGCTGCTGTTCGCACGCCCGCGCACGTTCAACCCGGATCCGTCGCTGGATGCCAGCCAGCAGCGCGGCGCCGAACTGGTGGAAGGCCTGGCCCACTGCGGCGCCTGCCACACGCCACGCGGGTTGGCGTTCCAGGAAAAGGCAATGGCCGACGATGGCAGCCGCCAGTTCCTGTCCGGCTCGGTGCTGGAAGGCTGGTATGCGAAGAACCTGCGCAATGAAGCGAGCGGCCTGGCCAGCTGGAGCGAGGGCGAGATCGTCGACTTCCTGCGCACCGGACGCACCGATCGGTCGGCGGCCTTCGGTGGCATGGCCGACGTGGTCGAGCACAGCACGCAGTACCTGTCCGACGCTGACCTGCTGGCGATGGCCCGCTACCTGAAGCAGCTGCCCGCCCGCGAAGGACGCAGCGCACAGTGGTCGCCCGGCAGCGACACGACCACCGCCGCACTGCGCAGCGGCGACTACCGCGTGGCCGGTTCGCTGGCCTATGCCGAGCACTGCCAGGCCTGCCACCGCGCCGACGGGCGCGGCATGCCGCGCGTCTATCCGGCCCTGGCCGGCAACTCGATCGTGTTCGCTGACGATCCCAGCTCGCTGGTGCAGGTGACCCTGATCGGTGGCCGCACGCCGCATACCCCGCACGACCGCATGGCCTTCACCATGCCCGGCTTCGAACAGCTGCCGAACGCGCAGCTGGCACAGATCCTGACCTTCATCCGCAGCAGCTGGGGCAATCAGGCCAGCGCAGTGAGCGAGGTCGACGTGGCGCGCATGCGCAGGGTGGTGCGCGACAAGCCGGTGCACTACGTTCCGCAGGAGGCCGCACGATGAAACGTTCGCGCAAACGCTCCCGCCTGCTGATCGGCAGTGCGATCACCCTCGTGCTGCTGGCCGGCGCCGGTACCCTCGCTTACCGTCATCTGTACCCGGACCTGGATGCCGCCGTGGCCAGCACGATCGATATCCTCGATGCACAGGGCAAGGTGGTCGGCCACTACCGTGCACCCAGCGCCGAAGAAATCGCCGGGCTCGGCAATGCCGAGTCGGTGACGCTCGGCCGCCGCCTCCTCAACGAGACCGCACGGCTGCTGCCGGACAACGTCGGCAACGATCTGAACTGCAACTCGTGCCACATGGCCGAAGGCAAGCGGCCGTTCGGCAATCACTACTTCAACACCGGCGGCGGTGCCTATCCGCGCTACATGCCGCGCCCGGGCAAGGTGATCGGCCTGACCGAGCGCATCAATGGCTGCCTGCAGCGTTCAATGAACGGCAAGCCGCTGCCGAAGGACTCGCCGCAGATGCGTGCGATGCTCGACTACATGGCGTGGCTGAGCAGCCCTGTGCCAGTGGGTGCAAGGGTGGCTGCCCCCAGTGAGGGGCCCATCGACAGCACGCTGGTCCCGGACCCTATCCGTGGCCAGGCGCTGTACGCCGTGCAGTGCGCTGCCTGCCATGGCGACAATGGCGAAGGCCGGCGCGACGCCAGCGGTGACATCGCGTTCCCGCCGCTATGGGGCGACCACAGCTTCAACATCGGCGCCGGCATGGCGCGCCTGTACAAGGCCGCCGGCTTCGTCAAGCACAACATGCCGCCGGCAGTGACCCGTGAACCGCCACTGGGCCAGCAGGTGATGCCCGACCAGGATGCGGTGGACATCGCCAGCTACTTCATCAACCAGCCACGCCCGGACTTCGCCAACAAGGCCAAGGACTGGCCGCGCGACCCGAAACCCAAGGACGCGCGGTACTGAGCAGAGGCCATTGGAACCGGCCGTCACACAACACGGTTCCTGCTTCGCCGCGTCATGCCGATGTCATGGGCGCTGCCGACACTCCGGGGCTTCCCTCCCCTGAAGGTCCGGTTTCAATGCGAACGTTTGCGCGTTTTCCCCGTGTCTCGCTGCTTGCCGTGCTGATCGCCCCCGCACTGGACGCCCTGGCCGAAGCACCGCAGGGCGAGACGACCGAAGCGCGCAGCAGTGATGCCCGTACCCTGGACCAGGTACAGGTGATCGGCCAGGCCACCAGCTACGCCAAGACGTCGGTGCGCGCAGAAACACTGAACCGGCAGACGGTGATGAGCAGCGTCAACGATGCGCTGAACGAAGTACCCGGCGTGGTGGTCAGCGAGGCCGACGCCACCGGCTCGTCGGTGTGGGGCACGCAGATCAGCATGCGCGGTTTCGTCACCAATCGTGATACCCAGCAGATCGGCACCACCATCGACGGCCTGCCCAACGGCGGCTCAGGTTACGGTGGCGGCTCGCTGGCCAACCGCTACATCGACACCCTCGACCTGGAGACGGTGGAAGTCAGCCAGGGCACCGCTGACATCTCCTCGCGCTCGAACGAAGCACTGGGAGGCACGCTCAACTTCCTTACCAGCGACCCGCTGCAAGACAGCCGCCTGCGCTTCGTGGTCGGTGCCGGTGACAACGAGGCGCGCAAGTACTACGTGCGCTACGACACCGGCCTGCTCGGCGGCCACACCCGCGCGTGGATCAGCGCCTCCTCGTCGAAGGTGCACGACTGGATCGACGGCACCGGCCACGCCAGCAACGACCACATCGCCGGCAAGTTCATCACCGAACTGGATCGCTGGACCCTAACCGGCTACCTGTCCTACAACGATGCCGACGAGCCGGAATACACCAGCGTCTCTCCGAAGGGCTTTGCCACCAATCCGGATCGCGACAACCTGGTCGGCACCCTCACCGGCATTCCCTATCTGGACCAGAACTTCCGTTCGGGCTCGCGCGCGCTGCGCGAGAACACCTTCGGTTACCTGCGTGCGGCCTTCGACGGCGGCAACGGGTTCAAGGCCTCGGTGGCCGCCTACGGGCACCGCATGCAAGGTCGTGGCGACTGGCTTCCACCCTACCTGGCGCAGGTCAGCGATGAGGGTGCGGGCCACCCCGAATCGGAATATCTCGGTGGCAAAACCGTGTACGGCGGCAGCAACCGTGGCCAGATCTTCTTCGTCAATCCCGATGGCAGCGCCGCGCAGCGCCTGGCCGGCTGCACCCCGCGCCTGGGCTTCACCGCCGAGTACGATCCGAACTGCTACGCGGGCAACGTGCTGGGCGCGCAGTCCTACCGCCACACCCACTACGACAACGACCGCATGGGCGTGACCGCCGACGTCGAATGGCGGCAGACCTTCGGTGCGATCGACAACACCATCCGTGGCGGCCTGTGGGTGGAGAAGCTGGACCGTTCGGCACGCCGTGACTGGCACCGCCTGCTCAACGTCGGCCAGGACATCGCCTTCGACCATCAGCCGTACTGGGTGCAGTTCGAGGACAAGTACAAGGTTGATGAGCAGATGTACTACGTCGAGGACGTGGCCCGCTTCGGGCCGTTCAGTGCCCGCCTGGGCGTGAAGCAATTCTTCGTCGACCAGTCGCGCCGCCGCGTGATCGGTGCCAGCGAGCACGTCAAATCCGATTCCAGGTCCGATCCACTGTTGTCCACCGGCGTCACCTGGGCACCGGGTGTGGAAGGCATGGAGCTGTTCGCCGGCTTCTCGCAGAACTTCGCCGCCATCCCCTCCGGCGTGCTTGGCGAGACCGACCCGCAGCGCTTCCGCAACGTCGAGCCCGAAACCGCCGACAACATTGAAGTGGGCATGCGCATCAGCCGCTGGCCGCTGACCGCCTCGGTCACGCTTTACAACATCAAGTTCGACAACCGCATCGTCTATCTGCCGGCGGGCTTCGTCAGTGGCATCGACTACCTGGGCGAGACCGATGGTGTCTACGAGAACTTCGGCGGCGTGGAAAGCAACGGCCTGGAAGCCGCGTTCGGCTATGGGTGGAACAATGGCTGGCGGATCAACGCGGCCTACACCTACAACCGCTCCAAGTACCTGGGCAGCGGCAATGCCGCGCGTGATACCCAGCTGGGCATCGTCGACGGCGCCAAGGTGGTCGGCCAGCCCGAACAGACCCTCGTCCTGTCGGCGGACTGGCAGGGCGAGAACTGGAACTTCGGCCTGTCCGGCCGTTACCTGGGCACGCGCTACCTTGATGCCGCCAACGTCAACACGCTGCCCTCGGCCACCGTGTTCAACGCCAACATCGGCTTCGACCTGCAGGAGCTGTCGCCGCGCCTGAAGGGCATGGGTGCCAACCTGGTGGTGAGCAATCTCACCGACAAGCGGTATCTTGCAGGGGTGGACGGCCGCGACAACGCCTTCATCGGCGCTCCGCGCACCGTCGGCATCTCCTTCCGCGTGGACCTGTGAGTGAGCCCGTGACCGATATCGGCCGACGCCGGTTGTTGCAGGCCGGCGTTGCCGCCGGCCTTGCCCCGCTGCTGCCCAGCATCGCACGGGCCGCAGCGATCGCCCCCGCCGCGCAGACGCGCAGCCTCGAAGACCTGCAGCACATCGTGGTGTTCATGCAGGAGAACCGTTCGTTCGACCACTACTTCGGCACGCTGCCGGGGGTACGTGGCTTCGGTGATCGGTTCGTCGCCCCGGCCACCGCGCTGCAAGCCGGTGGCCGCACCCGCAGCCTGTGGCTGCAGCCCGATGCCAGCGGCACGCGGGCGATCGCGCCGTTCCCGCTGGATACCGCCGCGCACTTCGGCTACATGCGCGTGGAAGGCACGCCGCATACCTGGCCCGATGCGCAGCGCGCCTGGGACCACGGCCGCATGGGGCAATGGCCGAAGGCCAAGCAGAACCACTCGATGGGCTACTTCCAGCGCAGCGACCTGCCGTTCCAGTTCGCGCTGGCCGATGCCTTCACGATCTGCGATGCGTACCACTGCGCCATGCAGGCCGGCACCAACCCGAACCGGGTGTTCCTGTGGACCGGCCACAACGATGCACAGGCCCGTGCCGGTGGCCCGGTAATCGCCAACTCGCATGACAACTTCCCCGAACACGGCGGGCATCCGGCGTCGTACCGCTGGACCAGCTATGTCGAGCGCCTGCAGAACGCCGGCGTGTCCTGGCAGATCTACCAGGACATGGCCGACAACTTCACTGACAATCCGCTGGCCGGCTTCGAGGCATTCCGCCAGGCCCATCGCGCTGCGCCGGGGCATGACCCGCAGCTGCGCGCACGCGGGGTCAGCACGCGTGGCCTGGCGCAGCTGCGCCAGGACGTGACCGGTGGGCGCCTGCCGCAGGTCAGCTTCATCATCGCCGATGCAGCCGGCAGCGAGCATCCCGGCCCGTCCAGCCCGGCCCAGGGCGCGGCCTATACCGCGCGCGTGCTGGACGCGCTGACCGCTGATCCAGAGGTGTGGAGCCGCACCGCGCTGTTGCTGATGTTCGACGAGAACGACGGCTTCTTCGACCACATGCCGCCACCGGCCCCTCCCTCACCGGTGAACGGTGGATGGGCAGGTGCCTCGTCGGTCAGTACCGAGGGCGAGTATCACCGTCATCCCGCTCCGGGCGACGAAAAGTACGATGCTGCCGAGCTGCGCGGACGTCCGTATGGCCTCGGCCCGCGCGTGCCGCTGTACGTCATCTCGCCGTGGAGCCGCGGTGGCTGGGTCGATTCGCAGGTGTACGACCACACCTCGGTCATACGGTTGATCGAACGTCGCTTCGGTGTGGCCGCACCGGACATCTCGCCGTGGCGCCGCGCGGTCTGCGGCGACCTCAGCAACGCCTTCGACTTCGCCCAGCGCGATACCCGCCCGTTCGTACGCGGCCTGCCCGACGTGAGCGCGGTGGCCGCACGCGCCGCTGCATTGCCGGGGCGCACCGTGCCAACGCTGCCAGAGGGGCTGAAGCCAGCGAAACAGGAAAGCGGTGTACGCCCGGCGCGCGCCCTGCCCTATCGGCCGCAGGCATCGATCGCTGCGGTGGACGCCTCGGGCGTGGATCTGGCGCTGTCCTGCGAAGGCGCAGCAGCAGTGCTGCATGTCTACGATCGGCTGCGGCTGGATGCGGTGCCACGCCGCTACACGCTGCTGCCGGGCATGCCGCTGCGCGAGCGCTGGCCGCTGGACGCCCAGGGTCGCTATGACCTGTGGCTGCTGGGCCCGAACGGCTTCCATCGCCACTTCCAGGGAGCGGCCACGGGTCCTGCCGTGCAGGCTTCAACCGATCGTGCGGATGGCCAACTGCGGCTCCGCCTGCGCAATCTGCGTGACAGCGCGCAGCAGGTGCGTGTGCAGCCGGGCGCCTATGCCGGGCATATGCCCGAGCAGACGCTGGTGCTGCCCGCACATGCAGAGACCGCGTTGGCGTGGGACGCAACGCCCACCGCAGGCTGGTACGACCTGCTCGTCGGTGCGGGCGACAGTGCCCTGCGCCTGGCCGGCCGCGCCGAGGATGGGCGCCCCGGCACCAGTGATCCGGCGATGGGCAGCGAGCCATTGCGGTTCGAGCACGATTGAAGGATCTCTGTAGAGCCAAGCCGATGCTCGGCTGCTTTCCCGGTCAGCTATCGAAGAGCAGCCGAGCATGGGCTCGGCTCTACAGGGTAGACCGGTAGATTCAGGCCTCCTGCAGCCCCGGCCGGCCGTGCTCCACCGCATAGCGCTTCCAGCTCTGCACCGCGCCATTCGGCTGCATCACGGTATCCAGCGTCTTCATGTCGCCGATCCACGCATCGCGGGTGACATCGCACAGCACGTAGCCACGCTTGTCGGTGGTCGCCTTCAGGTAGGGGCTGTGCGCAAGCTGGTTCCTGGCATACGCGTCCACGCCCTGGCCGTCGGCACCGGAAGTGATCGAGGTGGCGAGGAACTCACTGGAGATCACGCCCGAGTCACGGTGGTCCTGCACCAGATCGCTGGCATAGTGGCGATGCGCGTCGCCACAGGCGGTCACCACGTTGCCGAAGCCCACCTTCTGGATGTGGTCAAGCAGCCGCCGGCGGCTGTCCAGATAGCCTGACCACTGGTCGTCGGACGACTGCACCATGCCGTCCTTCTCGCGCATGTAGTTGCCCAGTGCGACCTGGTGGGCGATCGTGTGCCAGCGTGGTGCAGCATCGGCCAGGCCGTCGAACAGCCAGCGCTCCTGCTTCGCCCCCACAATGCTGCGCTCCGGAGATTCCACCTGCTCACGCAGCGCCATGTTCACCTGCTTGCTGCGGTATTGGCGGGTGTCGAGCAGGTGCAGGTCCATCAGCGTGCCGTAGCGTGCGCGCCGGTACATCTGCATGTGGCCATCGCGCGGGAATGCCGAACGGCGCAACGGCATGTTCTCGTAGTAGGCTTGGAACGCCTGTGCGCGGCGCAGCAGGAATACTTCGCTGGGTGTGTCATCCTGGTCTTCTGCGCCGGCCCAGTTGTTGTCCACTTCATGGTCGTCAAAGGTGACGAACCACGGTGCCGCCGCATGCGCGGCCTGCAGGTCGGCATCGCTCTTGTACTGGGCGTACCGGCGGCGGTAATCATCCAGCGTGTAGATCTGCGGGCCGACGTGGTTGCGCAGGTTGGTGAACGGCTGGCCGTTCATCTTCCGCAGGCCCGGCTGGCTTTCGCCTTCGTAGATGTAATCACCGTAGTGGAAGACGAAATCCAGCCGTTCCTCGGCGATACGCCGCCACGCGGTGTAGTGGCCTTCTTCGTAGTGCTGGCAACCGGCAACCGCAAAACGCACACGATCCACTGCGGCCGTGGCTGCGGGCAGCGTGCGGGTACAACCGACCGCACTGGCGTGGCCGCCTACGGTGAAGCGGTACCAGTAGGGCCGTCCGGGCGCCAATCCGTCCAGCTCCACGTGCACGGCATGGCCGAGTTCGGGATGCGCCATTGCCGAACCCTGGCGTACCACCTTGCGCATGCCTTCGTCTGCTGCCAGTTGCCACTGGACCAGCATCGGCCGGGTCGGCATGCCACCGCCGAACATCAGCGGTTCGGTCGCCAGGCGCGTCCACAGCACCATGCCATCGGTCGAGGGATCACCCGAGGCCACGCCCAGGGTGAAGGGTGTGCTGGCAAAGCGCGGCTTGGCCAGCAGGTTGCGCGGGTTCAGCGCGGAAGCATCGGCCTGCGCGGCCAGCGCGTGTGCCGTGCCCATCCAGGCGCCGGCAGCAGACAGGCCGGCCAGGGCCAGGAATCGCCTGCGATTGATCGTATCCACGGCGCTGCCCTCAGTTGTAGATGATGTGGAAGTAGAAGAAGCGGCCGTAGTCGTCGATCTCGGTTCGGAAACGCCCGTTCGGGCCGGTGCTGTAGGTTGGCTGGGTGTTGAACAGGTTCTTGGCTTCGTACTTCAGCGTCACGTGCCTGCCGACCTTGTGGCTGAAGGCCATGTTGAACGTCATGTACGGGTCGTAGTACGAATCCAGCCATTCGGTGTCACCGAAGTCGACCAGCATCCGGCTGCGGTAGGTTCCGGAAAGGCGCAGCTGCGCGCTCCTCCACGGCATGCGCCAGATCACCGAACCATTGAGCGACCAGTCCGGCTGGTACAGCAGGCGATCCAGGCGGCGCGCGGTGCCATCACTGATGCGGTAGTCGGTCTGCCCTTCCAGCCGCGTGGCGTTGAAGTACATGTCGAAGCGCTGGCGGCCCCACTGCAGGTTGCGGTTGGCCACCGCGAACTCGACACCGCGCAGCTTCGACTCATCGGTGTTCATCGGCTGGGTGACCCGATAGCGGGTATCACCCACGTTCTCGAAGGTGGTCAGGGTGTAGATGTCGTCCTTGATCACCTTGTCGAACAACGCCACCGAGACCAGGCCGTTGTTGCCGTTGAAGTACAGGTCCCATGCAAGGTCGATGTTGGTGGAACGGCGCGGCTGCAGATCGGCATTGCCCTGCTTGATGGTGCAGAAGCCCCTGCCCTCCTCGTCATCGCCACAGCTGGTGCTGGTGGCCTGGGCGATGTTGCTCGGCGTCGGCCGGCCCAGCGTGCGGCTGGCGGAGAAGCGCAGGCGCTGGTCCTCGGTGAGCTTGAAGGTTGCGTTCAACGAGGGCAGCAGGTTGTTGTAGCCACCGCTCGTGTTGCGGAACGCAGAGGTATACGTAGCGCCGCCATCATCGCTGAACGGACTGTAGGCATCGAAGCGGGTGTGGTCGTAGCGCAGGCCGCCGATCAGCAGCAGCCGGTCCCAGGCGTAGTGCGCGGATACATAGGCATTGGTGATGTCCTCCACGTACTTGTAGTCGCTGGTGAAGTTGGCATTCGGATACGCCGCATTGTTGCTGTCCAGTTTCGGCAGCAGTTCCTCGGTCCACTTGCGGTTTTCGATCAGCGGGAAGCCGGGCACGCTGCCCAGCAGTGTCGAACCCGGATACAGGTAGTCGTTGAGCGTGGCGCTGCTCTTGAAGTAGTCGAAGTCGATGTCCTGCCAGATTTTCAGGTGGCGGTACTCGGCGCCGGCGGCGAGGCCGAAACCTCTCGCATCGGCGTCGATGTTGTAGCTGAAGTCGGCGCGCAGGTTGTCGATGCTCTCCTTGGCATCGCGCGGGGAGACGTAGGCCTGCGCCGGATTGAGCTTGAATGCGGAACTGGTCAGCAGGCTGGAATCGGAAACGGCCACCGCGTTGGGGAAACCGTGGCTGTCGTTCTCGTAGTCGACGAACAGATTGCTCGGGTAGGCGCGCACGCCCCAGTAGACCTGGCTGTTGTGGAAGGTCTCTTCGGTATGGCCGCCGCGCAGGGTCAGCCGCGAACGGTCGCCGATGTCCCAGTTGAAGCTGGCGATGGCGCCACGGTTGCTGCGGTCCCAGCGGTCGTGGCGGTTCTTGATGTAGATGCTGTTGATCTGGGTGGTGCCGCTGTCTTCGGTCTGGTTGCGGACCGGAAACTTGGCGTTGCCGTACAGATCCGTCTTGTTCATCGTCGAGTTCTCGTAGAACCGGTACGAATACAGCAGCAACGATGCGTAGAACGGATCATCCGAGGGCTTCCACTCAAGCTTGGCGGAGCCACCGAAGTTGGTGATGAAGTTGGTGTAGGTGCCGGTGCTGAAGTTGCCAGGCGCACGCAGCCCGTTCCAGCCCTTGGCCTCGTCCGGACCGGTGGTACCGTCGGTGAGGTATTTTCCAGCGTCGTTGTAGTAGTAGTTCGACTCCACCCAGCGCTTGACGCTGTTGCGTGAACGCTGCTCATAGCGTGCCACCGCAACGATGCCGAATTCCTGGTCGGCGCCGAACTGGTTGGAGAACACCATCTTGGCGCTCTTGCCGAAATGGCCCAGGGTCTCGTGATTGCCGCCAGCGCTGCGCTCGACGTTGGTCTCGGCAGTGGAATAGATGCCTGCCACATCGGCAAACACGTACTTGCCGGACCGGTCGAAGGCACTGCGGCTGATGATGTCGATCACGCCGCCGATCGCATCCGGTGCCTGCTCCGCACTGAAGCTCTTGTAGATGTCGGTACGGGTGCCGATGTCGCTGGGAATCAGCTGCAGGTTGTTCATGCGCTCGCCGGAGCCACTGCCCCCCACGCTGGCAATCGCGATGCCATCGATGGTGGTGTAGTTGAGGTTGGCCTGTACGCCGCGCACGGTCACGTAACGTGGCTCACCGGCATCCTCCACCGCACTCAGGCCTGGAGCGGCCATCAGGCTCTCGGCCAAGGTCTCGTCGCCGTAGCTGTCCATCTCGTCATACACCACCGAATCCTTGATCACCGGTGAGCTCTTCTTCTGGTCGATGACCTCATGTGCAGCAATCACCTTCACCGTGTCCAGGGTCGGCGCCACCATTGCCTCGGCCTCGCGCGGCTTCGGCGCGGCCGGCTTCGGTTGGTTGCGTGCTGGCGCCGGATCGATGGCGATGACATTGCCATCCACCACGGTGTACCCCAGGCCGGTACCGGCCAGCAGCGCGTCCAGCGCCTGCCTGACGGTGGCACCGCGCGGCACCGCACCGGCCATGCGGGCATCACCGCCGGCCGAGTACAGGAACTGCACCCCGGAACTGCGCGACAACTGCTCCAGCGCACGCGCCAACGGCTGCGCCGCGATCGGCGTGGATACACGCGCCTCCAGGCCATCGGCACCGGCGGCGAAGGCCAGCGGCACGCTGCAGGGAGACAGGGCGAGGATGATTGACAGGTAGAGCGTGTTGCGCATCACGGGTCCTTGGAAGAGAGAAGGCAGCAGGCGCCGCTGCGTGGCTCGACAGCGGCTTCTCCCAAGTAAGAGCCCGCATCCACCGAAGTGGAGAACGCGGATTCGATGAATTCTTTCTGACAGTCCACGGCCATGTCGGCCTCAGCGACTGCCAACCCGCACGGTGTCGCCTTCGCGCCTCACCACGAAACGCGGGTCGCGTTCGAGGAAGGCCTGCAGCGCACCGATGCGATGCGCATCGAGACTGCCCGACAACCGTGCCGATGCCGCGCCTTCGTCCAGCACGCGGACCTGCACCTGGTTGTGCCGGTTGAAGGCAGCGGCCACCTCGTCCAGCCGCTCATCCAGGAAGGACACCTTGCGCTGCTGCCAATCCAGCAGCATCGACAATGGCAGGTCCAAGGACTCGACCGCATGGCTGCCCGCGTCGACCTGCACCACCCGGCCTTCGCCCAGCTGCGCAAGACGCCGGGGGTCCGCACCCTGGCTCCATACCTCCACCTCGCCGGAGACAACGCCGATGCGCGTGCTCTGCAGCCGTCGCGATACATCGAACACCGTGCCGATGTCGCGGATCTCCAGGCCGTTCACCGCCACCTCGAACGGACGGCGGTCGCGGGCGATGTCGAATGTGGCCTCACCCTGCAGCAGCTCCACCTTGCGGCTGAACCAGCCTATGCGTACCCGCAGGCGGCTGTCCGCGTTGAGCCGCACCTGGGTCTGGTCGGGCAGCACCAGGTCGCGAAGTTCACCCTGTCCGGCACTGTAAAGCTGCTCGGTGGGCATCACCTGCGGAACCAGGCCCACGCCGAGCAGGGTGATACAGGCTGCGGCAGCCGCCACCCACCAGCGCGCACGACCGCGACGCGGCACAGCGCGCGGCGGCGCGTGCACGCTACCGAACAGCGGCACCACCTTGGCGGCGACCTGCCGCGGTGGAACCGCCGCGTCGTCAGGCAACGGCGATTGCAGCGCCTCGCCCACCTGCCGGTGCAAGGCAAGGGCGTGCATGTAGGCGCGCACGTGCTCCGGCGAGCGCTTCATCCAGTCCAGGAACGCGAGGCGCCCGGCCTCATCCAATGGCCCCTCGCGATTGCGCAGGAACCAGTCCATGGCCTCGCAGGCGATCGTGTCGTCGGCCACGGGCGATGAGGTCCGGTTCATGTGAGCTCCCTGGCGCCCAGCGCCTTCCTGCAGGCCTCCAGCCCCTTGCCGATGTGCTTGCGCACCATGTGCACCGACACCTGCAGCTGCTGGCTGATTGCCGGGCAGTCCAGTCCGTCGCGGTAGTGCAGCTCCATCACCCGCCGCGTGGTTGCCGGCAGTCGTGCGATGGTGCTGCGGATATCGTTCCAGCGCTGCGCACGCTCGAAATCACCTTCGATGTCTTCTTCGCTTTTCAGCACTTCGGCCAGCAGGTCGACGTCTTCCAGCGGCGGCAGCGACGACCGCGCGCGCGCATGCTCACGCGCCAGGTTGGCCGCCACGGTGAATAGGTAGGCTTCCGGGTTCTCGACCGCATCGGCATCTTCGCCGGTGCTGCGCAGCAGGCGCAGGTAGACCTCCTGCGCCAGGTCTTCGGCATCCTCGCTGGCCGAACCGCGACGCAGGAAGAAGCCACGCAGCAGCCGGCGCCGCAGTTGGTAGCTCTTCTCCCAGATCCTCACGCTGTTCACGGCCGGCCAACCACCCCGAGGCTGGAAAGCCCCGCAGGGTGACCGCCATCGATGACAGTGGCGTTTCAACGACCGGCGGGCAGCCGCTAGAATGCGGCCCCTGCACTGTCCCGGCAGCCCGCACAAGGAGTGCTCCCATCAACGCACGCACCGCCATCAACACCCTCAGCAGCCTGCTGTTCCTGCTGCTGGTCGCCCACACCACCGCCTACCAGCAGCAGATGTGGCCGCCCAGCCGGGTCATCCATGTGCATCCGGTAGTCGTCGTCCTCGCCTATGCGCTAGGTGTGCTCACGCTGCTGCTGTGGATCGGCGGCCGTCGTGCACCGGAACCCGCCCAACGCCTGGCGCGCTGGCTGCCCATCGTCGCCTGGTGCCTGCTGGGCATCGGCGTGGCGATCATCCCGGTGTTCCTGCCTGGGCTGTCCCCGGCCTGATCAGCGGCCGCACCCAGCGCATCGGCCCATGATAAGGCGCGCGGCGCCAACCCTTGCTTGCCAGAGACCCAAGCCCCGCCCGCCTACCGAAGCGTGGGGGGCAGGCCTACGCTTGTCTTCTCGGTGGCCGCCACGGTCGCCCTTCGCGTCACGGCGCCCGCCATTGCGACCCCGCTCCAGTGCTGTGCGCCCTGCCGGTGTTGTCGCCCAGGCAGACCTCCGACCGACGCCCTCTGGAGACAGCCATGAACCAAGCCCTCATTCCCTTCGATACCGATCCACTGGAAACCCAGGAGTGGCGTGAATCGCTGGAGGCGGTGATGCAGGCCGGCGGCCGGCCGCGCGCGCACTACCTGATCGACCAGCTGAGCGATCTGGACGCCCGGCAGCACGGCGACCTGCATACCCGTGCCTGGACCGCCTACGTCAACACCATCCCGCCCGAGCGCCAGCCGGCCTACCCGGGTGACCTGGCCATCGAGCGCCGCCTGAACGCGATGATCCGCTGGAACGCGATGGTGACGGTGCTGCGTGCCGGCAAACATTCCAATGTCGGCGGCCACATCGCTACCTACCAGTCCGCGGCAGTGCTGTACGACGTCGGCTTCGATCACTTCTTCCGTGGCCGCACCGATACCTTCGACGGCGACATGATCTACATCCAGGGCCATTCGGCGCCGGGCATCTACGGCCGCGCATACGTGGAAGGCCGCATCGATCCGGCACGGATGGACAACTTCCGCCGCGAAGCCGGTCGCGAAGGCCTGTCCTCGTATCCACACCCACGCCTGATGCCGGAGTTCTGGCAGTTCCCCACCGTGTCGATGGGACTGGGCCCGCTGACCGCCGCCTACCAGGCACGCTACATGCGCTACCTGGAATACCGTGGTCTGAAACAACACCAGGGCCGCAAGGTCTGGGCCTTCCTCGGCGACGGCGAAATGGACCAGCCCGAATCGCTGGCGGCAATTTCCCTGGCTGGCCGCGAACGGCTGGACAACATCGTGTTCGTGGTCAACTGCAACCTGCAGCGCCTGGACGGTCCGGTACGCGGCAACGCCAAGGTCATCCAGGAACTGGAAGGCACCTTCCGCGCGGCCGGCTGGAACGTGATCAAGCTGATCTGGGGCAGTGGCTGGGACGACCTGCTGGCCCGCGACCACAGCGGCCTGCTGCGCCAGCGCATGATGGAATGCGTGGACGGCGCCTATCAGACCTTCAAGTCGCAGAGCGGCGCCTACGTGCGCGAGCATTTCTTCGGCCGCTACCCCGAGCTGCTGGAGCTGGTCGCGCACATGAGCGACGACGACATCTGGGCGCTGGCACGTGGTGGCCACGATCCGCAGAAGGTGTACGCCGCCTACCAGCAGGCGGTGAACACCCGCGGCCGGCCGACGGTGATCCTGGCCAAGACGGTCAAGGGTTTCGGCATGGGCGAAGCCGGCGAAGGCCAGAACATCAACCACCAGCTGAAGAAGATGAGCGCCGATGCGGTGCGCGCCTTCCGTGACCGCTTCAACCTGCCGGTTAGCGACGAGCAGCTGGAGGAGATGCCCTATCTGCGCCCGGAACCGGGCAGCGCCGAAGCGGCCTACTTCGCCGAGCGCCGCCGCATCCAGGGCGGGCAGCTGCCGGCGCGCCTGGCCAAGGTCGATCCGCTGCCGCTGCCGCCGCTGTCGATCTTCAACACCCTGCTGCAGGGGAGCGGCGATCGCGGCCAGTCCACCACCATGGGCTTCGTGCGCATCCTCACCCGCCTGCTGAAGGACCCGGAACTGGGCAAGCTGGTGATTCCGATCGTGCCCGATGAATCGCGCACCTTCGGCATGGAAGGCCTGTTCCGCCAGATCGGCATCCACTCCTACCTGGGTCAGCTGTACACCCCGCAGGACGCCGGCCAGCTGAGCTATTACAAGGAAGCCAAGGACGGCCAGATCCTGCAGGAAGGCATCAATGAATCCGGTGCGATCTGCTCGTGGATCGCGGCCGGTACCGCCTACAGCAACCACGGCCTGGCGACGATCCCGTTCTACATCTTCTACTCGATGTTCGGCCTGCAGCGCGTCGGTGACCTGGCCTGGGCCGCCGCCGATGCGCGCACCCGTGGATTCCTGCTGGGTGCCACCTCCGGCCGCACCACACTGATGGGCGAAGGCCTGCAGCACGATGACGGCCACAGCCACGTGCTGTCGTCGGTGATTCCCAGCTGCGTGTCCTACGACCCGACCTACAACTACGAGCTGGCGGTGATCATCCATGACGGCCTGCGCCGCATGTATGTCGACCAGGAAGACATCTACTACTACATCACCGTGCTCAACGAGAACTATCCGCAGCCGGCACTGCCGGAGGGCGTGGAAGCGGGCATCCTGAAGGGCCTGTATCTGCTGCACCCGGCAGCCGCCGATGCCGCCTCGCAATCACGCGTGCAGCTGATGGGCAGCGGTTCGATCCTGCGCGAGGTGGAAGCCGCGGCGAAACTGCTGCTGCAGGACTTCGGCATCGCCAGCGATGTCTGGAGCGCGACCAGCCTGACCGAACTGCGCCGCGATGGCCTGGCTGCCGAACGCTGGAACCTGCTGCACCCGGCTGAGGAACCGCGCGTACCCTACGTGCAGGAGTGCCTGCAGGGCCATGATGGCCCGGTGGTGGTGGCCACCGACTACATGAAGATCGTCGGCGACCAGATCCGTCCCTTCCTCAACGACCGCCGTTTCATCGCGCTGGGCACCGATGGCTTCGGCCGTTCCGACACGCGTGAGTCGCTGCGCACCTTCTTCGAAGTGGATCGCCACTTCATCGTGCTGGCCGCCCTGAAGTCGCTGGCCGACGAAGGCCTCATCGAGCGCGCGCGGATGCAGGAGGCCATCGACAGGTACGGCATCGACACCGGCAAGCGCGACCCGGCCGCGGTGTAAGGCTGCCGGTGCCATGCCCGCAGATTCCCTTCCCGTGGGCATGGCTCAGGCGGCGCCGCTACGGTATCCGTTTGAACAGGTTGGTCTGCAGGATCGGCGTCCCGTCGTGACCGTAGAACGCCTTGGTCTCGGTCATGGTCGCCTGATCACCGGCCACGGTGTAGATACGGGTGGAGGCCGGCGTACCGTGGTCCACCAGCTGCATCACCAGGGTGTTCGGCGCCGGCAGTTTCAGGTTGGCCTTGTCCGCGCCGTAGGTGCCGGACAGGGGCCCCGGCGTACCGTCGAGCGCCAGCGTGCCGTCGGATTTCATGGTCTTGCCATCGTGCAGCACGATGTCCACGTGTGAACTCCAACGACCACCACCGGCATCCTTGAACTCAAGTACCACATGCTTCGGGCGCTGCGCTTCGGGTAGCGCAGACGTGGCGATATCCAGCGACCAGCGCCCCAGCAGCGGTGAAGGCGAAGCCTCCACGGCCAGCGCCGGAACGGCGGCCAGCGAAAGCGCAGACAACAACACAGCGGACAGCAGCTTCATACGTTGCTCCGTTTCCGTGAAGAAGATGCTGCGTGAAGCGCTGTGGGGCGCAGCATCCGGATCGTGCACAGCATCGGCGCCCCGCACAAGGCAGAGCGCTGAACGGCCGGCAACCTCATTCGCGCCTCCCGTGTGTTCGGCCTCGCGACTAGAGCCAAAACGCCCTTGTTTGCCCGCAATAGTTACATTATAACATTTCACGTAATCTTCACGGAGCGTGTCATGCGTCGCCATCTGCTTGCTGCTGCCATTCTGTTCGCCGTCCACACCGCCCAGGCCGCGGACGAACCCACCCTCCCCACCCTCCAGGTCCAGGCCAGCCAGCCCTCCCGTACCGACAGCCGGGTCACTGTCGACAATCCACAGGCGCAGAACCGCACCCTCGGCGGCCTGCTCGAACACGTCTCCGGCGTGCAGAGCAGCGCCTTCGGGCCAAACGCGGGCGCTCCGGTCATCCGCAGCCTCAGCGGCAACCGCGTGCAGATCCTGCAGGACGGCCAGTCCATCCTCGGCATGAACGCGATCAGCGGCGACATCAACATTCCGTTCGATCCGCTGTTCGTACGCAGTGTGACCGTCAACAAGTCCTCCGACACCGTGCGCTACGGCGGCAATGCGATCGGAGGCAGCGTGGAGATCGATCCGGGCCTGATGTCGCGCAGCATGGAAGACAAGGACCAGTCGATGGAACTGGTCCTGCGCAAGGGCTTCAATGCCGCCGACGCGCAGGGCTTCCGCATGAACTTCAACAACCAGCGCAACCTCTCGACCAACCTGCAGGTCTCTCGGCAGCGCATCTCGCACTACGACATCCCCGGCAACAGCAAGGCCAGTGTCTGCAACACCCGACTGTTTCCGCCGACCGGCGGCGTCAACTCGGCGCTGGCCGACAGCTGCCAGAAGGAGGCGCGCGTCCAGCAGATCTACAACAAGGCCTCGCAACCTTACATCGACCAGTTCATGACCGAGAACCCGGACTGGGCCGATGGTGATTTCTCGTTCTACACCAACAACCCGACTTCGTTCTGGCAACGCCGTACCTATATCAATCCGGTCAATCCGGCCTATGTCGCCGGCACGCCGTCGTACGTACAGAAGCAGATCAACAATGATGTGACGCCCGATTACCATCACCGGTTGGCCAACAGTTACGCGCGCAATTCGCAGGTGGCGTTCGGGTCGACCCTGTTCTTCGACCGTGGTTACGTGGGTGTCAGCATCGATGCCAAGGACAGCGAATACGGCGTGCCCGGGTTCTCGATGCAGAACCTGTCGTTCGGTTCCAACTACGCCAACGCATTGCCGGTGGGCGTGGTGATCAAGCAGGAACGCTACGCACTGGAAGCCCTGTTGCGCGACCCGCTGCCGTGGTTCGAGCGCGCCGAACTGCGTGTTTCGAAGCTGGACAACACCTCGGGCGAACGGCTGGGTGCCTCCCGGGCCAACGACTACGATTTCGAGAGCACCCAGGCCGAGCTGCTGCTCAGCCATCAGCGCGTCGGTCCGCTCGGCGGCCTGCTCGGTTACAGCCACCAGTCGCGTGATGTCACCGGCAGCGGCTCGCTGCGCTACCTGCCTGACGTCGACACCCGCAGCAATGCAGTGTTCCTGAAGGAGACGCTGGACTACGGCTGGGCCAGTTTCGACGCTGGCCTGCGCCACGAGCGTGTCGACCACGAACTGCAGCCGAGCCGCTTCAAGACCGCGCGCAATGCCGCCAACACGAAACTGCAGGATCGTTCCTACCGGCTCAACAGCTACGGCCTGGGTTCGTATGTCGAGCTCGGTCCGTTGTTCGCCGCCAAGGTGCGCTACTCGTCCTCGCAGCGCGCACCGGAGATCAATGAGTTGTATGCGAGCAACGCGCACTACTCGGTGATGACCCAGGAAGAAGGCAACCAGAACCTCGAGCCAGAGCGCGCGAAAAACCTGGAGCTGACCGGACTGTTGCATATCGGAGGGTTCGAACTGTCGGCCACCGCGTATCGGATGAAGTACGAGAACTATCTGTACCTGGGTTACTCGGGCCTGCAGACCGCCAACCGCTTGCCGCTGAAATACTGGAAGCAGACCGACACCACGGTGAAGGGCTTCGAGATCGACGCATCGCAGGCTCTGGACCTTGGCCGCTATGGCACGTTGAACATCTCCGCCTTCGCCGACCTGGTGAAGAACAAGGCCGATCACCCCGATTCGCTGCGTGCCCACAACGACGGCGAGTACCTGCCGAACATGCCGACCAACCGCTACGGCGCCAATCTGCAGTGGCAACGCGAGGGGTGGAAGGCGCAGCTGTCCAGCACCTACTACGACACGCAGAAGTACCTCGGCCGCAACGTCAGCGAGGAAGTGCCACTGGATGCCTTCAACCTGGTCGACCTGCAGGTCAGCCGTGAGCTGCCGGTACGCAACAGCTACATCGCCGGCATGGAGGTGTTCGTCAACGGCAGCAATCTGCTCAATGAAGAAGCACGCCCGCACAACTCGCCGTTGAAGTACATCGCGCCGTTGCCGGGGCGTGGTTTCCAGGTGGGGGTGACGGTGAGGCTCTGACGGTCAACCGATGGCGCCGCCCGCGGTTCGATGAACTGCGGGCTCGGCGTAGTGGCGGCAACGTTGCGTTTCAAACTCGGTCTGATCCACCATCAGCAGAAAATGGAGATGGGAATGAACTGGATGCGCCCCCTGTCACTTGGCCTGTTGCTGTGCCTGTCATCCGGCGCCAACGCGGCCTCCGCCATCGTCTACGACGACGATGGCCGCTACGGCTACGCCATGAACCACAGCACGCTGTCGGCCGCGATGCAGCGCGCACTGCAGCACTGCGCCGTTCGGTCCCGCAACTGTGCGCAGACTGCCACGACCACCGCGGTGGGATATTCGGCGATCGCTACCGGCACCGTCGCCATGGGCTTTGCACTTGGGGAAAAGACGGCGGACGCCGCACAACGCAAAGCGGAAAGAATGTGCAGGCAACGTGCCAATGACTGCACACTGGCAATTCTCTGGCGCGAAACGCCAAGCGGCATTGCGCCGCCCGCTCATCCGGGTCATGCGGTGCCGGAGCCCAGGCTCTATTCCTCGCCCGAAGTCGGGCAGGACGCGGCTGGCACCACCCACTAGGCCTGCACAACGCCCGTGCGGCGTGGCCGTGTGTTACCGCGTTGAACAAAGAAAAACGCCTGCAGATCGAGGATCTGCAGGCGCTTCTTTGTATCTGGCGGAGTGAGAGGGATTCGAACCCTCGATAGAGCTTTTGACCCTATACTCCCTTAGCAGGGGAGCCCCTTCGGCCACTCGGGCATCACTCCGGGGTTTTCTCCGCGTCTGGTGCGTTGCACCTCAGCGGGGCGTGAATCATAACGTTAATCGAGTGCGAAGGTAAAGCGTTATTCGGCAGAATTTTCGCTACCGGTGCCACCGGCTTCATCACCACGCTGGATGCGCTGATAGATCTCTTCGCGATGCACAGCGACGTCCTTCGGCGCGGTGATGCCGATACGCACCTGGTTACCCTTGACGCCAAGCACGGTGACGCTCACCGAGTCACCGATCATCAGGGTTTCGCCGACGCGGCGAGTCAGGATCAACATTTTTGTAAGTCTCCATGGAACCGTGTGGAAGGGTATCCCCCACCGGCTTGACGCTCCGTCAAGAAGCGCTACCACGACAAAGGGAAAAGATTCGCAATGGTACCGTCAGCCGTCCCGCTCCTACAAGGAGGGGACGGCCAGGTTCATCACAGGCGGGGGCTGACCCATTCGACGACCGCAGCCAGCGCGGTGGCAAGGGCGGGCCCGTCCTCGCCACCACCCTGGGCGAGGTCCGGGCGTCCGCCGCCCTTGCCCCCGATCTGACTGGCGATATGGGACAACAGTTCCCCGGCCTTGACCTTGCCCATTGCGCTGCCGTTCACACCCGCAACCAGGGCAGCCTTGCCGTCCTGGGCGCCGGCCAGCACGATCACCGCGTCGCCCAGCTGCTGCTTGAGGCGGTCCATGGCGTCACGCAGGGCCTTGGCGTCGAAGCCCTCCAGGCGGGCGGCCAGCACCTTCACGCCGGCAACCTCGACGGCCTGGCCGGACAGGTCGGCCGTGGCGCCGGCGGCGACCTTGGCCTTCACGGCCTCCAGTTCGCGCTCCAGCTGCTTCTGGCGCTGGCCGAGGGCACGGATCTTCTCGACCACGTCGGCGGCGCTGCCGCCGAGCAGTTCAGCGGCCTCGGCCAGGCGGGCCTCCTCGGCGTCCACGTAGTCCAGGGCACCCTGGCCGGTGACCGCCTCGATGCGGCGCACGCCCGCGGAGACGCCGCCCTCGGAGGTGATCTTGAACAGGCCGATGTCGCCGGTACGGTTGACGTGGGTACCACCGCACAGCTCGGTGGAGTAGTCACCCATCTTCAGCACGCGCACGTGCTCGCCGTACTTCTCGCCGAACAGGGCCATCGCGCCGAAGTCCAGCGCTTCCTGCATGCCCATGGTGTGGACTTCGGCCGCGTTGTTTGCGCGCACCTGCTGGTTGACCTTGCGCTCGATCACGGCAAGCTCTTCCGCGCTGATCGGCTGGAAGTGCGAGAAGTCGAAACGCAGGCGGTCCGGCGCGACCAGCGAGCCCTTCTGCTGCACGTGGGTGCCCAGCACTTCGCGCAGGGCAGCGTGCAGCAGATGGGTGGCCGAATGGTTGAGGATGGTGGCGCCGCGGCGCTCGCCATCGACCTGGCCGGACAGCACATCGCCCACTTTCAGGCCGCCGTCGGACAGGGTGCCGACGTGGCCATGGAACTGGCCAGCGAACTTCTGGGTGTCTTCCACCACCAGGCGCACTCCGTTGCCGGTGAGCACGCCGGTGTCGCCGACCTGACCACCGGATTCGGCGTAGAACGGGGTCTGGTCGGTGATCACGATGACTGCGTCACCGGCATCGGCCGACTGCACCGGACGACCGTCCTTGAGCAGGGCCAGCACGCTCAGGCCGTCGGCCTGCAGGCGGTCATAGCCCAGGAACAGGGTCGGGCTGAGCGTTGCCACCAGCTCGGCCGGCAGGGTCACGCCGCCGCCGAACTTGCCGGCTGCGCGTGCGGTCTCGCGCTGCTGCTCCATTGCGGCGTCGAAGCCGGCGATGTCGACGGTCAGGTCGCGCTCGCGGGCGATGTCCTGGGTCAGGTCGAGCGGGAAACCGTAGGTGTCGTAAAGGCGGAAGGCGTCAACGCCCGGGATCACGCCGTTGCTGGCCTTGCCGGCCACGTCCTCGAAGATCTTCATGCCGGCATCGAGGGTTTCGGCGAAACGCTCTTCTTCGGCCTGCAGCGCACGGGTGACGGTGTCCACCGCCGCCGGCAGTTCCGGATAGGCCTCGCCCATCTGCTCGACCAGGGTCGGCACCAGCTTGCTGAAGAACGGCTGCCGCACGCCCAGCATCCAGCCGTGGCGCAGGGCGCGGCGGATGATACGGCGCAGCACGTAGCCACGGCCTTCGTTGGACGGCAGCACGCCATCGACGATCAGGAACGAACAGGCGCGGATGTGATCGGCGATCACGCGCAGCGACTTGTTTTCCAGGTCGGCGGTGCCGGTCAGCTCGGCGGCCTTGCGGATCAGCGCCTGGAACAGGTCGATCTCGTAGTTGGTGTGAACGTGCTGCAGGATCGCCGCCAGTCGCTCCAGGCCCATGCCGGTATCCACGCACGGCGCCGGCAGCGGCACCAGGGTGCCGTCGGGCTGGCGGTCGAACTGCATGAACACCAGGTTCCAGATTTCGATGAAGCGGTCGCCGTCTTCATCCGGCGAACCCGGGGGGCCACCGGCGATGTGGTCGCCGTGGTCATAGAAGATCTCGGTGCACGGGCCGCACGGACCGGTGTCGGCCATCTGCCAGAAGTTGTCCGAGGCGAACGGTGCGCCCTTGTTGTCGCCGATGCGCACGATGCGCTCTTCCGGCACACCGACCATGTCACGCCACAGTTCGTAGGCTTCGTCGTCGGTCTGGTACACGGTAACCAGCAGGCGCTCGGCCGGCAGCTTCCAGACCTGGGTCAGCAGCTCCCAGGCCCAGGCGATCGCGTCCTTCTTGAAGTAATCGCCGAACGACCAGTTGCCCAGCATCTCGAAGAAGGTGTGGTGGCGTGCGGTGTAGCCAACCTGGTCGAGATCGTTGTGCTTGCCGCCCGCGCGCAGGCAGCGCTGGACATCGGCCGCGCGCACGTAGCTGCGCTTTTCCGCGCCGAGGAACACGTCCTTGAACTGCACCATGCCGGAGTTGGTGAACAGCAGGGTCGGATCATTGCCCGGCACCAGCGGCGCCGACGGCACGATGGTGTGGCCTTTGCCCTTGAAGAATTCAAGGAAATCGCTGCGGATCTGGGAAGTCGTGAATTTGGCGGATGCGTTCATTGGGGGCTGGCAGTCTGCGGGCCGGCGGACCCGGACCACCGGCCGCGTTGGCCAGGGTCGCGAGGGACCGCCGAAAACCTAAAGGGTATCAGGCCCGGCGCCGCCAGTCTCAGTCATCCGGGTCGTAGCGGGTCGCGCGGCGGATGCTATCGCCGTCGAAGCCCCGTCGGGCCAGCAGATCGGCGGCCTTGCGCCGCTGCGCCAGGTCCTGCGGGCCGGCCTCGCCAAAGCGCCTGCGGACCAGATCGCGAGCATTTTCCTGCCAGTCGCCTTCGTAGCTGTCCATCGCTGCGGCAATCGCGGCACTGTCCAGGCCGTGGGTGCCAAGCTCGGCGCGGACATGGATGGGCCCATAGCCGGTGTTGGCGCGCATCCGCACCAGGTTCTCAGCGAAGCGGGTGTCGTCCTGCCAGCCGGCCTGGGTCAGCTTGGCGACAGCGGCCTGCGCGGCTTCGTCTTCAATGCCACGGGCGGTCAGCTTGCGGGTGAGTTCCTTGCGCGAGTGTTCGCGGCGGACCAGAAGGCCCAGCGCCCGCTGCACGGGAGTCTGCTCACGCGGTCGGCGCTTGCGGCCGGTCGGAATGTCTTCGGCGTCGGACATGAGTACTCCAAGGGTGGCGCCATCCGTGGCACCCAGCCCATCCATGGGCGATTCGAACCTGCGGGACAGGGCGACGTCACTGACGGCGCCGCCCTGCCCCACAGCAAGCCTTACTCGTCGTCGCCTTCGTCGTCACCATCCTCGCGGGCCGCTTCGGCCGGCTGGAACTTCTCGCGCAGTTCCGCCTCGAGCTTTGCAGCGACGGTCGGGTTGTCGCGCAGGTAGCCGCGGGCGTTGTCCTTGCCCTGGCCGATGCGTTCTTCACCGTAGCTGTACCAGGCGCCGGCCTTTTCGACCAGCTTGGCATCCACGCCCATGTCGATCAGTTCGCCCTCGCGGCTGATGCCTTCGCCGTACAGGATCTCAGTGATGACCTGCTTGAACGGAGGCGCCAGCTTGTTCTTGACCACCTTGATCTTGGTCTGGTTGCCGATGATCTCGTCACCCTTCTTGATCGCGCCGATACGGCGGATGTCCAGGCGGACCGAGGCATAGAACTTCAGCGCGTTGCCGCCCGTGGTGGTTTCCGGGCTCTGGCCCGGCATCATCACGCCGATCTTCATGCGCAGCTGGTTGATGAAGATCACCAGGGTGTTGGAGCGCTTGATGTTGCCGGTCAACTTGCGCAGCGCCTGGCTCATCAGGCGGGCCTGCAGACCCGGCAGCTGGTCACCCATCTCGCCTTCGATTTCGGCCTTCGGGGTCAGTGCGGCGACCGAGTCGACCACCAGGATGTCGACCGAGCCCGAACGGACCAGCATGTCGGCGATTTCCAGCGCCTGCTCACCGGTATCCGGCTGCGACAGCAGCAGGTCGTCCACGTTCACGCCCAGCTTGGCGGCATAGATCGGGTCCAGCGCGTGCTCGGCATCGATGAAGGCGGCGGTGCCACCCATCTTCTGGCATTCGGCGATGGCCTGCAGGGTCAGCGTGGTCTTGCCCGAGGATTCCGGCCCGTAGATCTCAACGACACGGCCCTTCGGCAGACCGCCAATGCCCAGTGCGATGTCGAGCATCAGCGAACCGGTCGGGATGGCTTCGACGGGCTCGACCACGCGGTCGCCCATGCGCATCACCGAGCCCTTGCCGAACTGCTTCTCGATCTGGCCCAGAGCAGCAGCCAAGGCGCGCTTCTTGTTCTCGTCCATCGTATTGGTCCTTGCAGAGGTCATGTCGTTGGGGGTGCTGTCTTTGGGGGTCTTCTTTGCCATGGGTTCACTTTAAGTCGGACGTATCGCACAGGCTGAGATTCTGCCCGGCGCTCTGAAAAGAATTATCGGACATCCGTACCAACCTCAGTGGAACCAGAGAATCGCCACAAAAGACCGCGGGGTAATGCGCTATGGAACGGGTCAACGGTTGGGCCGCAGCAGGCCGCAATAGAGGCCCTCGATCGCGAAATCCTGGTCCGGCAGCACCTCGATCGGCTTGTAATCGGGATTGCGCGGCAGCAGGCGGATGCGGTCCTTGGCGATCTTCAGCAGCTTGACCGTGATCTCGTCATCGATGCGCGCCACCACGATCTGCCCGGAATGGGCGTCGCGGGTGCGGTGCACACCGATCAGGTCACCGTCGAAGATGCCCTCGTCGATCATCGAATCGCCCTGCACCTTCAGCAGGTAGTCCGGCGCCGGCGAGAAGAACACCCGGTCCAGCACCACGAAATCGTCCGAGCCGATGTCGGCGCCGATCGGCAGGCCGGCCGCAACCCGGCCCAGCACCGGCAGGCGCAGCACACTGTCGGGCAGGCCCGGCTCGGCCAGCTTCTCGACCGGCGGCGCCTGCACCAGGCGGATGCCGCGGGCCTGGCCCGGGATGCGACGGATCGCACCGGCCTGCTCCAGGGCTTCCAGGTGGTACTGGGCCGCGCGCACGCCCTTGAAGCCGAACGCACGTGCGATTTCAGTCTGCGAGGGCGGTGCGCCTTCGCTCTCGATACGCTCGGCGATCAACTGCAGGATCGCCTGCTGGGTGTCGGTCAGGTCCATGGTTAGTAGTATTACTACTAACGCACACAACTGCAAGTGCCGGGTACGACAAACAGGTGATGGGGATCTGTAGTGCCGAGCCATGCTCGGCAGTTGGGCCAATGGCCGGGCGGCAAAGGCAAAAGCAAGAGCAGCCGACCAGCGGTCGGCCCTACAGGAATCGCGCAGCGATTCCACGGTTCCGATGGGGAACCGCTGCGGCAAGCACACTATGTGTGCTTGCCGCTCCTCCATATGGAGAACAGGATCCACACACCACAGAAGCCGGCGCCGATGAAGCCGCACACGCCCAGCGCCAGCAGCCAGCGGCTGGAAACCCCGCCGACGCTGTGCATCACGATCGACGAGCCGATGATCAGGGCAGCCGTGATCACGCCTACCACCAGCCGGTTTGCCGCACGGTTCACCTGTTCGCCGAAGCCCTGCAGCGCGGTGGTTTCGACCTTCAGCTGCAGTCGTCCGCGGCGCGCCGCCTGCACCAGCTTGCGCAGGTCGCGCGGCAGCTCACCGGCGAAGTCGACCAGCCCCAGCAGGCTGCGGCGGCCACGCTTGAGCAGCGCCTTGGGCGCATAGCGCTGCAGCACTACCCGCTCCAGGAACGGGCGCGCGGCACTGGCCATGTCGAAATCCGGGTCGAGCTGGCGGCCCATGCCTTCCAGGGTCAGGAAGGCCTTGATCATCAGCGCCAGATCGGCCGGCAACGTCAGACTGTAGCTGCGCAGCAGCTGGGTGATATCGCCCAGCATCAGGCCGATACGCAGGTCCTTCAGCGGCACGCCGCGGTACTGGTCGACGAACTGGCTGATGTCGTGCTGCAGCCGGTTCTCGTCCACTTCCACGCCACCGGCCCAGTCCAGCAACACGTCGGCCACGCCCTGCGGGTCCTGCTCGACCAGCCCGTGCAGCAGCTGCGCGACCTGGAAGCGGCGCGCCTCGGACAGCGCGCCGACCATGCCGAAATCGATCACGCCGATGCGGCCGTCGCGCAGGTAGATGATGTTGCCCGGGTGTGGATCCGCGTGGAAGCTGCCGTCCTCCAACACCATCTTCAACACGATGCCGGCGCCGCGCCGGGCCAGTTCGCGGCGGTCCAGCCCGGCCGCATCGACACCGGCAAGGTTACGGCCGGGAATGCCGTCGACGAAGTCCTGCACGTTCAGGCTTTCGCAGGTCCACTGCCAGTGCACGCTGGGAATCAGGATGTCGTCGCGGCCGCTGAAGTTGCGCGCGATGCGTTCGGCGTTACGGCATTCGGCGGCGAAATCCAGTTCGCGTCGCAGCGACACGGTGAACTGCTGCACGACCTCGGCCGGACGATAGCGGCGCAGGTCTGGCAGCCGCGCCTCGACAATCTCGGCCAGGCGGGCCAGCAGCCGCAGATCGGCCTCGACCACATCGCGGATGCCGGGCCGCCGGATTTTCAGCACCACCTCACGGCCATCGTGGAGCCGGGCGCGATGGGCCTGCGCCAGCGAGGCGGCGGCCATCGGGGTTTCATCGAGGAAGGCGAACACCTCCGTCGGCGAGGCGCCAAGGTCGGCTTCGAGCTGCTCGCGGATATCCGCGTACGGCAGCGCCGGCACCGCGTTCTGCAGTTCGGACAGTTCAGCGATCCATTCCGGCGGCAGCAGGTCAACGCGCGTCGCCAGCACCTGCCCGAGCTTGACGAAAGTGGGACCCAGATCCTGCATAGCGCTGCGCACACGCACCGGCGCGGTCATCCGCAGCAGTTCCTGGCGGTCCTCGTTCCAGTGCAGCAGGCGCCCTGCCCGCTCCAGCGTGGTGGCCAGGCCGATGCGCCGCACCACGTCGCCGAAGCCATAGCGGATCAGGACGACGGCGATTTCCTGCAGTCGGCCCAGGTCACGGACAGTACCCAGCGTCTCCCACATCATGCGTGCTCCGGACGATTACCGGAGCAGCATGTCACAGCTGGGCGTCGATACCGCGCAATGCCGCCGCCACGGTTTGCCGGCGGATGGCTTCGCGGTCGCCGTCGAACTGGAACAGCTCGGCGCGGGCATAGCCGCCACGGCGCTTCCAGCCAATCCAGACACTGCCGACCGGCTTGTCCGGGCCCCCGCCACCGGGGCCGGCAATGCCGGTCACCGCCACGGCGATGCCGGCACCGGAATTGACCAGCGCGCCGGAGACCATTTCCAGCACGGTTTCGCGGCTGACCGCACCGAACTGCTCCAGGGTCTGCGCGCGCACGCCGAGCAGGCGCTGCTTGGCTTCGTAGCTGTAGACCACCATGCCGCAGTCGAAGAACGCCGACGAGCCGGCAATGTCGGTCATGCACTTGGCGATCCAGCCACCACTGCAGCTTTCGGCGGTCACCAGCTGCAGCGAGGCCTGCTGCAGGCGCTGTCCGAGCGCGGCGGACTGGGCATTGAGATCGGCGTCGGTGGGGATGGACATCGGCATGACGGTGGGGTGAAGAACCACGTTGTACCGCAGATGACAGGCGGATGTCGCGCCCCTCCGGCACGGTTGCGTTGCCGGCCAGCGGCCGGCACTACCGGGCCCCGGTCGCTACCTCACCACTCCGGCAGTTTTTCCGGCAGCAGCGCGCGGATCGGGGCGCCATCGGCACTGGCGGCCAGCTTTTCGGCTTCGGCGATCGGCAGGTCGACCTGCAGCAGCCAACCATCCTCATCGGCCTGCTCGCTGCGGATCACCTCCAGCTGGTGCAGGCGCGCGCGCAGGCGGCCTGCATCCGGGGGAAGACGCAGTTCGCCGGTGACATGCTGCAGGCCCAGGCGCTTGCCCAGCACCGCCTGCAACAGCTCCAAGCCCTGACCGTCACGCGCGGAAATCCACACCCGCTCGCGACGCGATTCGTCCGGGATACCGTCCTGGCCGTCGTGGCGCACGTCGGCGCCGTCAATGCGGTCGATCTTGTTGAACACCAGCAGCTGCGGCAGATCGCCGGCACCGACTGCGGTCAGCACTTCGTCCACCTGGGCGATGCGCTCCTCGCGGTGCGGGTCGGCAGCATCGACCACGTGCAGCAGGAAATCGGCCTCGCGCGCCTCGGACAGGGTCGAGCGGAACGCAGCGACGAGGTCATGGGGCAGGTCGCGGACGAAGCCAACGGTGTCGGCCAGCACCACGTTGCCGCCCGGCACCGCGATGCGGCGCACGGTCGGATCCAGCGTGGCGAACAGCTGGTCGGCGGCATAGGCCTCGGCGCCGGTCATGGCGTTGAACAGGGTCGACTTGCCGGCGTTGGTGTAGCCCACCAGTGCCACACGGGGCAGCTCGCTGCGCACACGCGCACGACGCATCTGGGTGCGCTGCACTTCCACCTTTTCCAGGCGCTTCTGCAACTGCTCGACCCGCTTCTGCAGCAGGCGGCGGTCGGTTTCCAGCTGGGTTTCACCCGGGCCGCGCAGGCCAATTGAACCACCGCGCTGGCGCTCCAGGTGGGTCCAGCCGCGCACCAGCCGCGTGGCCAGATGCCGCAGCTGCGCCAGCTCGACCTGCAGCTTGCCCTCGTGGCTGTGCGCACGCTGGGCGAAGATATCCAGGATCAGGCCGGTACGGTCGATCACCCGGCGCTCCAGGAACCGTTCCAGGTTGCGCTCCTGGCCCGGGCTCAACGCATGGTTGACCAGGATCAGGTCGGCACCGCTGGCGTCGGCCGCAGCCTTGATCTCGTCCAGCTTGCCGCTGCCGATCAGGGTCGACGGATTCGGTCGGTCCAGGCGCGCAGTGATCGTCGCGGCGATGCTGGCCCCAGCCGAGCGGGCCAGATCACCGAATTCTTCCAGCACATCGTCTTCCAGCTTGCCGAAATGGGGCTGGATCAACAGGGCGTGTTCGCCCTTTTTCGAGCGGTCAAACATTCACCGCTCCGGTCTTACTCGTCTGCTTCATCGCCTGCCTGACCACCTTCACCCGACTGCACGTAACCACCGCCCGGACCGACCTTCACGTTACGTGCCGGAACGACCGTGGAAATGGCGTGCTTGTAGACCATCTGACTGACCGTGTTGCGCAGCAGGACCACGAACTGGTCGAACGACTCGATCGTGCCCTGCAGCTTGATGCCGTTGACCAGGTACACCGAAACCGGCACGCGCTCGCGCCGAAGTGCGTTCAAGAAAGGATCCTGCAGCGATTGCCCCTTGGACATTGCACACTCCTGATTATTGTTCTTATTGGGTTGCCGACGGTTGCCACGGCCCCCGAGCCGCCCGCCGACCGATGATGTTACACGGCTGGCGGGGGTTCAGCGTGCGACGAAGGTCGACACCGCGCCGGCCAGGCGCTCCCCATCGACATGGGGGTCGAACCAGCGCGCATCAAGCTCGCCGCGCAGCCAGGTCAGCTGGCGCTTGGCCAGCTGCCGGGTGGCGAAGATGGCCTTGTCACGGAAACGGGCAGCATCGCCCTCCCCGTCCAGGTATTCCCAGGCCTGGCGATAGCCAACCGCGCGCACCGCGGGCAGGTCCAGCGGCGCCGCCACGGCGGTCATTTCCGGCATTGCACGCAATGCCCGCACCTCGTCCAGGAAGCCCTGCGCCAGCATGGCGTCGAAGCGCGCCTCGATGCGCTGGTGCAGTACCGCGCGGTCACGCGGGGCGAGGATCAGCTTGAGGGTGCGCACCGGCAACGGCGCGACGCCCGGCCGGCGCTGCCATTCACTGATCGGCGTGCCGGTGAGGCGATAGACCTCCAGCGCCCGCTGGATGCGTTGCGGGTCGGTGGCATGGATACGTGCGGCGGCGGCCGGGTCGACCTTGGCCAGCTCGGCGTGCAGTGCCGCCCAGCCCCGCTCGGCCGCCTCGGTGCTGAGTGCTTCGCGCATCACCGGGTCGGCCTCCGGCATCGGCGACAGGCCCTGCAGCAGGGCCCGGAAGTACAGCCCCGTGCCACCTGCCAGGATCGGCGTTTTGCCGCGTGCGACGATGTCGGCCACGACGCGGCCGGCATCGGCGGCGAACTCGGCCGCCGAATAGGTCTGCCACGGATCGCGCAGGTCCAGCAGATGGTGAGGCGCCTGCGCCCGCTCGGCCGCATCCGGCTTGGCCGAGCCGATATCCAGATGCCGATAGACCAGCGCCGAATCGACGCTGACGATCTCGCCATCCAGCTGCTTCGCAAGGGCGATCGCGGTGGCGGTCTTGCCACTGGCGGTCGGCCCCATTACGGCGATCGCCAGTGGCCGCCGGTCGATGCCCATCAGTCTTCGTCCGGCCAGCGGATCGTCGGCGTGGCGTCGGCGCGCGGCGTTGGCACGGCCTCGACGGCCTGCCAGATCTTCAGCGCATCGACGGTGGCGGCCACGTCATGCACGCGCACGATGCGTGCGCCACGCTGGACTGCGATCAGGTGCGCGGCCACCGAAGCCGCCACCCGCTCGGACGCCGCGTCGCGGCCGGTCAGCTCGCCCAGGCTGCGCTTGCGCGACAGGCCGGCCAGCATCGGCACGCCCAGTTCCAGGAAGTGTTCCGAGCGCGCCAGCAGGGTCATGTTGTGGGCGGTGGTCTTGCCGAAACCGAAACCGAGATCGATCAGCAGGTTCTTCTTTGCGATGCCCGCCATTTCGGCAGCGAACAGGCGCTGCACCAGGAAACCGTGCACCTCGGCGACCACGTCGTCGTACTGCGGATCGGCCTGCATGTGGCCCGGCTCACCCTGCATGTGCATCAGCACCACCGGCACGCCGGTTCCAGCGGCGGCGTCCAGCGCCCCTTTCTGACGCAGGCCGTAGATGTCGTTGATCATGCCGGCGCCGGCGGCTACGGCCGCGCGCATCACCTCCGGCTTGAAGGTATCGATGCTGATCGGCACCCGGGTACGGGCAGCCAGCTGCTCGATCACCGGAATCACCCGGCGCCGCTCTTCTTCAATCGACACCGGCGTAGCGCCCGGGCGGGTCGATTCGCCGCCGATGTCCAGCAGGTCCGCGCCCTCCTCGACCAGCTTGAGGCCATGGGCGACCGCGGCCTCGGTGGTGTCGTGCGCGCCGCCATCGGAGAACGAGTCCGGGGTGACGTTGACGATGCCCATGACCCGGGCACGGTCGAGGCGCAGGATGCGGCCGGCGCAATCGAGCTGGGGCGAGGTATCGAACATGGGCAATCCTGCTGGGACAACGGCAGGTAGTTTAGTTCGGCAGGGCGGCGCCCTGCACCCGCAGAGGCAACGGCCACAGCAAAAGCCCAAGCAACAGCAGAGGCTGGTTTCCTGAGGGTAGGCGGGGTGGGCCCGGTTGCGGGGGCCGCTGCAAGTACGTCCATGTAAGCTCGGTCGCCGCTTGCTCGTGTGCGCTGTGCTGCGCACACGGCAAGACCGGGGTTGGGCGTCCTGCCCAACCCGCCCGAGGCATGCCTCGGGCCCATGCGGCTCACGCCCCCGCAACCGGACCCACCCCGCCTTCGACAGATTTCCACGATCTGTCGGGCCTTGTTTTCTGTAGAGCCGAGCCATGCTCGGCTCAGATCTCCCGGATATCGAGATGTTCGATTTAGATGGAGATTCATCCACGCATGGCGTGGATCTACGTGTCGACCAAGGTCGACACCCACCAACAGCAGCAGGAATCTGTCAGAGGTGGGGCTGAGTCGGAGGGCGGGGTGTCAGCCGCATGGATGCGGCTGCCAAGCTTACAGGGACGTACTTGCAGCGTCCCCGCACTCCGACACCGCCCCGCCATCCTACGGAAAGCCCGCTGTTGCTGTTGAGGTTGCCGGCCAGCGGCCGGCACTACCACGGGTGCAGGGCGCAGCCCTGCCGACACCCCCTCAACGGCGGCGGCGCTTGCGGTCCACGTACAGGGTCCTGGCAATGCTCAGCACGATGCCGACCCCGATACCCACCACGCAGCCCAGCAGCAGGTTGTCGGCCCCAAGGCCCACACCCACGCCGACCACGGTGGCGATGACCATTTCGGCGGTGTGGGAAATCGGTTCGGGCTTCGGGGCGGACATGCGGGCTCCAGCGTCAGATCGGATCTTCGGGATGGGCCAGTGGCCCGGAAACGACGAAGCCGGGTTGCCCCGGCCTCGTCTGGTGCACCTGCAGGGGGCCGTCAGTGCGATTCGGCCGGGCCCGCGATCGGCGGCAGCGGACGGGCGTCGCCGCCCTTGTCGTTGCCACCGTCCTTGTTCGACTTGCTCCAGCCCGCCGGCGGCGGCGGATCACGGCCTTCCATGATCGCGTCGATCTGCGGCGCGTCGATGGTCTCGTACTGCAGCAGCAGCTGGGACATCGCGTGCAGCTTGTCGATGTTCTCGGTCAGCAGCTGGGTAGTACGGGCGTAGGCCTTGTCGAGGATATTGCGCACTTCCTCGTCGATACGGCGCGCCGTGTCGTTGGACACGCTCTTGTGCTGGGTGACCGACCGGCCCAGGAACACCTCATCGTCCTCTTCGCCATAGGCGATCGGACCGAGCTGCTCGGACAGGCCCCACTTGGTGACCATGTTGCGGGCCATCTTGGTGGCACGCTCGATGTCGTTGGAGGCACCGGTGGTGACCTTGTCCTCGCCGAAAATCAGCTCTTCGGCGACGCGGCCGCCGTACAGCGAGCACAGCTGCGACTGGATCGCGACGCGGTTCATCGAGTACTTGTCGCCTTCCGGCAGGTACATGGTCACACCCAGCGCACGGCCACGCGGAATGATCGTGACCTTGTAGACCGGATCATGCTCGGGTACCAGACGGCCGACAATGGCGTGACCGGCTTCGTGGTAGGCGGTGAGGGTCTTCTCCTCTTCGCTCATGGCCATCGAGCGGCGCTCGGCGCCCATCAGGATCTTGTCGCGGGCACGGTCGAAGTGGTCCATGCGGACTTCCTTCTCGTTGCCACGCGCAGCGAACAAGGCGGCCTCGTTGCAAAGGTTGGCCAGGTCGGCGCCGGAGAAGCCCGGGGTACCGCGCGCGATCACCATCGGCTCGACGTCGTCGGCCAGCGGCAGCTTGCGCATGTGGACCTTCAGGATGTGCTCGCGGCCCTTCACGTCCGGCAGGCCGACCACGACCTGGCGGTCGAAACGGCCCGGGCGCAGCAGCGCCGGGTCCAGCACGTCCGGACGGTTGGTCGCGGCGATCACGATCACGCCTTCGCCGCCTTCAAAACCGTCCATCTCGACCAGCAGCTGGTTCAGGGTCTGCTCGCGCTCGTCGTGGCCGCCGCCCAGGCCGGCGCCACGGTGGCGGCCGACAGCGTCGATTTCATCGATGAAGATGATGCACGGGGCATGCTTCTTGGCCTGCTCGAACATGTCGCGCACGCGGCTGGCGCCGACGCCGACGAACATTTCCACGAAGTCCGAACCGGAGATCGAGAAGAACGGCACCTTGGCTTCGCCGGCAATGGCCTTGGCCAGCAGCGTCTTGCCGGTACCCGGCGGGCCCACCATCAGCACGCCGCGCGGAATCTTGCCGCCCAGCTTGGTGAACTTGGACGGGTCGCGCAGGAAGTCGACCAGCTCGCCCACTTCTTCCTTGGCCTCGTCGCAGCCGGCGACGTCGGCGAAGGTGACCTTGATCTGGTCCTCGCCCTGCAGCTTGGCGCGCGACTTGCCGAAGGACATCGCGCCCTTGGCACCGCCACCGCCGCCCTGCATCTGGCGCATGATGAACAACCAGAAGCCGATGATCAGGATGACCGGCAGGAAATTCATCAGGATCGCGCCGAGGGAAATGCCGCTGGACGGCTCCTCCTGCACGATCTCCACGTTCTTGGTGCGCAGCACGTTGATCAGGTCGCGATCGAACGGTGCGGTGATGGTGGATGTCTGCCCGCCGCGGGTGGTGTAGGTCAGCTGGCTGGTGCCGCCGCGCATGTCGCCGCCGAAGGCGACCTTCTGCACGTTGCCGCTGTCCACCTGGTCCAGGAACTGCGAGTACGACGCGCCCTGCGCGCCGGCTCCGGAGGACTTCGGCGAGAAGCTCTGGAAGACCACCATCAGCACGACGGCGACGACCACCCATAGCAGGAGGTTCTTGGTCAAGTCGTTCATCCTCATTGGCTCCGGTGTTCCTCTCAGTGCTGGCGTTGCGTGGGGGTCGAACTTGCGTACATTGCGAGCTTACTTCATGTGGGCGCGTTTTCCCTGACCCAAGGCATACACCTCGGGAGAGCGCTTGCGCGAGGCTTCCGGCTTGCGGATGGAGACCTTGTCGTACCGGCGGCGCATGTCGCGCACGTAGTCGTCAAAGCCTTCACCCTGGAACAGCTTGATCAGGAACGCCCCACCGGTCTTGAGGTGGTTGTCGGCAAAATCCAGGGCCAGCTCCGCCAGGTGCATCATCCGCGGCTGGTCGACCGCACCCACACCACTCTTATTGGGGGCCATGTCCGACAGCACAAGGTCTACCGGCTGGTCCCCGAGCATGGCTTCAAACTGCGATAGGACGGCTTCTTCCCTGAAGTCACCATGAAGGAACTCCACGCCGGCCAGCGGCGGCATGTCCAGGATGTCCAAGGCCAGCACCCGGCCGGTATCGCCGATCTGTCTCCGCACCTGTTGAGACCAGCCGCCCGGGGCCGCGCCGAGGTCGACCACCACCATGTGCGGCTTCAGCAACCGGTCACGTTCCAGCAGCTCTTCGAGCTTGTAGGCGGCACGCGAGCGCATGCCTTCGGCCTGGGCCTTCTTCACGAAGGGGTCGGAGAAGTGTTCCTTGAGCCAGCGCTGGCTGCTTTTGCTGCGGGTAGCCATTGAAAATAGGGGCTGATGGGGTCCTCATGATACCCTGATCGCCCCATTCAACCGTCTTTTCCTGCATGTCCATCGCCCTGACCGCCTCCCAGACCCGTTTCCTGCGCGGCCAAGCCCACGACCTGAAGGCCCTGCTGCAGACCGGCGGCAAGGGTGTGACCCCGGCCTTCATTGCGGAGCTGAACGAAGTGCTGGAGCGCCACGAGCTGGTCAAGGTGAAGGTCGCTGCCGAAGACCGCGAGGCCCGTGACGTGATGATCGGCGAGATCGTCGAAGCCACCGAAAGCGCGCTGGTGCAGCGCATCGGCCACGTCGCCGTGCTGTACCGCCCGAGCAGGGAACAGCGCCAGATCGTGCTGCCGCGCGGCTGATCGGCCTACTGCCATGCAGCTGAACCACGAACCGCCGGACTACGCCTACAGCCTGCGCGCCGCCGATGGCCGCTCGGCCAAGGTCAATGACCAGGTGCTGGGCAGCAGTTTCTTCCTGACCCCGGACCAGCTGGTCACGCAATGGCCGGCGGTGAGCGCCACTGCGCTGCAGCTGGCTGACCTGGAGCCGATCCTGGCGCTGAACCCGGCGCTGATCGTGCTCGGCACGGGTGACCGTCAGGTGTTCCCGCCGGCGGCGGTGATGGCCGCCTGCCTGTCACGCGGCATCGGCCTGGAAGTGATGAACAATCCAGCCGCCGCGCGTACGTTCAACATCCTGGCCGGCGAAGGCCGCAAGGTCGCCGCCGCCTTCATTCTCGAAGGCTGACGTGGTGCCGCCGGACATGGCCCGGCGCTACCCTGGATCACACTTGACTCTGTAGCGCCCGAGCCCGTGCTCGGGCGGCGCCGCATCGCGGCGCGGAAAGCCGCCGGGCACGGCCCGGCGCTACCCGTCTCTGCCTGCGTCAGCGCGCCGGCAGATACTGCTGCGGATCGACCGGCTTGCCGTTGTAGCGAATCTCGAAGTGGACCATGTCGCGGTTCGCACCGGTGCGGCCCATTTCGGCGATCTGCTCGCCAGCCTTCACGCTCTGCCCTTCATTGACCAGGCGCTTGCGGTTGTGACCATAGGCCGACAGCCACTGGTCGCTGTGCTTGATGATGATCAGCTCGCCGTAGCCGACCAGGCCGGCACCGGAATACACCACCACGCCATTGGCGGCGGCCTTGACCGGCTGGCCGCTGGTACCGGCGATGTCGACGCCCTGCTTGGTCGCGTCACCGGCCACGTAGCGGCCGACGATCGCGCCATCGGCTGGCCAGCGCCAGGCGATGTTGCTCTTCACCGGCCCGACCGGCGCCGGGGCCGGCGCGGTGCTGCCGCCACTGCTGCCAGCCGAACGCGGCGGGGTGACCACCGTGGTCGGCGCACGGCCGCTGGTGGCCCCCTGCGGATACAGGCGGATCACCTGGCCGGGGTAGATGGTCGACGGGTTGTCCAGACGATTCCAGGCAATCAGGTCGGCCGGGGTGATGTCATGGATGCGGGCCAGCGCATAGATGGTGTCGCCCTTGCGCACCACCACGGTCTGCCCGGGCTTGGGTACCGAGGTCTTCGGCGTGGTCACGCCGCCAGCGTTGCCGCCGCCCGGGCGGACCACGGTGGCGGTACCGCAGGCGGCCAGTGTGGAAACCAGCAACGCCAGCGCGCCGATGCGCACTCCCTTGCTCAGACGATCAGGATTCATGCGAACTTCGACCTCCATACAAGCCAGGCGATCAGCACCACCACCAGCACGGTGGCGATCCAGCCCAGCGGTTCAATCCAGCGACGCAGTGCGGCTTCGGCACGCGCACCACCGATACGGATGACCGCGGCCAGCACGAACACGCGCTTGCCGCGACCGATCAGCATGCTCAGCAGGTACTGCGGCATGGGTACGCCGACGATACCCGATGCCCACGTGAAGACCTTCATCGGGATGGGCATGAATCCGCCCAGCACCAGGAAGGTGAACACCGCCCAGGGCGACTCAGCCATCTTCGCCTGCACGGTGGTGATGCCCTGCTCGATCGCCGGCAGCATGCCCAGCGCTTCGAACAGCGGCTTGATCGCCTCGAAGGCGTAGTGACCCAGTGCATAGCCAACCAGCGCGCCGAGCATCGAGCCGGCCAGGCTGAGGGTGGCGAACCACCAGCCGCGCTTGGGCTGGGCCACGCACATCGGCGCCAGCATCACCTCCGGCATCACCGGGAAAATGATCGCTTCGAAGAAACTCAACACCGTCAGGTAGGTCGGCGCGCGTTCGTGCGCCGCCCACTTCATCGCCCGCTCGTACAGCGGCCCGAAAATCTTCATGCAACCCTGCTCCGTGGATTAGTCGAGCATGCCAGACAGCAGCGGCACGAAGGTGACCGGCGCCAGCACGTGTTGTTCGATGCTGCCGTCGGCCTTGCGGTCCAGCTGCACCAGCGACTGCGCCCCGGGACCACCGACCGGCGCCACCAGCCGGCCGCCCTCGGCCAGCTGCTCGATCAGCGCGTCGACCAGTGCCGGCGCCGCCGCAGTGACCACGATGGCATCGAAGGGACCGTGCTCGGCCCAGCCGACGCGACCGTCGTCATGCTTGGTGCGGATGTTCATGCCCAGCGCACGGAAGCGCTTGCGCGCTTGGCGCAGCAGGTCGCCGATGCGCTCCACGGTGTAGACCTCCAGGCCCAGCGCACCGAGGATGGCGGCCTGGTACCCGGAACCGGTGCCCACTTCCAGCACGCGCTTGGGCGCGACCTGGAGGACCGCTTCGGTCATCCGCGCTACCACCCAGGGTTGAGAGATGGTCTGGCCGTGGCCGATGGGCAGCGCGGTATCCTCGTAGGCACGCGAGGCCAGCGCTTCGTCGATGAACAGATGGCGCGGCACCACCCGGATCGCGTTCAAGGTCGGCTCGTCGACGATGCCGGCTTCGCGCAGGCGGTCGACCAGACGGTCACGCACGCGCTGCGAGGTCATGCCGATACCCACAGCTTCCGGTTGCAGGCGCAGGCGTGGGCTCATGCCGGCTGGTCCAAGGCTGCGCTGAGGCCGCCGACCCAGCTGGCCACCTTCTCCAGCGCCTGGTAGCGGGTGAGGTCGACCTGGATCGGCGTGATCGAGATGTGGCCGGTGCGCACGGCGTGGAAATCGGTACCCGGGCCGGAGTCCTGCTCGCGGCCGGCCGGGCCGATCCAGTACACCTCGTTGCCGCGTGGATCCTTCTGCGCGATGCAGCCTTCGGCACGATGGCGGTTGCCGAGGCGCGTGACCTCGAAGCCCTTGACCTCGCTCCACGGCAGGTCCGGCACGTTGACGTTGAGGATGGTGTCGGCCGGCAGCGGATCGGCCTTGAGCCGTGCAACGATCTCGACCGCGGCGCGCGCAGCGGTTTCGTAGTGCTTCGGATCGTGGTTGCGGCTGACCAGCGACACCGCCACGGCGGGCAGGCCCAGGAAGCGACCTTCCATCGCCGCCGAAACAGTGCCGGAATAGATCACGTCATCACCGAGGTTGGCGACGTTGTTGATGCCGGACACGACAATGTCGGGCTCGAATTCAAGCAGGCCGGTCAGCGCCAGGTGCACGCAGTCGGTCGGGGTGCCGGCCACCGAGACGGTGTAATGGTCGATGCGCTTGAGCCGTATCGGCAGATCCAGCGTCAGCGAGTTGCTGGCGCCGGAGCGATCGCGGTCGGGTGCGACCACCGTAACTTCGTGCCCAGCCTCGCGCAGGACCGAGGCAAGCATCCGGATGCCTGCAGCGTCGACACCATCGTCATTGCTGACCAGGATTCGCATCTTCGATTTAACCGCTTGATTTTCCAAGAATTCGATTCCGTCACCGTGCAGTGTGGGCGGGACCGCCGCGCTCCCCTGCGGAAGCCGTCGACCCTGCAAGCGCATCGTCTATTGTGCCGCATGCGAGCCGCCGGTCCTACCCTGCCGGCGGTCACGGCCGACATCGAACCGTCATAGGCAGACCTGCGCCGGCGGTTTACCCTGTGCGCATGTCGCACCCTGAAGACGAAGATCCCGCCGCGCTGTTCCGTGCGGCCATCGGCGAAGTGACGCCGCTGCGCAAGGATGCCGAGCCGGCACCTGCCGCGCCGCGACCGAAGCCGCGTGCGCGGATGGCCGAACGTGACGAGGCCGACGCCGCCGGCGAGTTCGCCCGGCTGCTGCGCGACAGCACCCCGCTGGAAGCCGGCGATGTGGCCAGCTATCGACGCGACAACCTGCCACCACGCCTGTTCCAGCGCCTCAAGCGTGGCCAGTACTCGGTGCAGGACGAGCTGGACCTGCACGGCGCCACCGCCGCGCAGGCGGAGACGCTGCTGCGCCAGTTCCTGCTTGAAGCGCATGCACACGAATATGGCTGCGTGCGCATCATCCACGGCAAGGGCCTGCAAGCCGATGGCGGTGCGCCGGTGCTGAAGAACTTGGTTGACCGCCTGCTGCGGCTGCGCAACGACGTGCTGGCGTTCCATTCAGCGCCGGCCGGGCAAGGCGGGACCGGCGCGGTACTGGTGCTGCTGGCGCGGCGCTGAAAAAAGGGGATGCCATGAGTCCAGGTAGAGTCGACTGTCAGTCGACTGCTCTTCCAGCGGCAAGCGAATACCCCGCGCTGCGCGCGCAAGTCGACTGACAGTCGACTCTACCGCGCGCCCTGCTCAGGCCTGCGAGGCGTCTTCGACCGGGCCGAGCTCGTGCAGTACAGCGGTGGCGTAGCAGCCCGGCGGCAGCGCGAACGAGAGTTCCAGTACATCACTGGCCAGCCACTGATGCTGCAGCAGCGCCGGGCGCAGGCGCAGCGCGCGGCGCTCCTGTTTCAACCGTGCGTCTTCCAGGCCAGCGCGCAGCGCCTTCGATTCCTCGTCGTCCAGCGCGGCCAGCTCCAGCTCACGTGCAGCGTCGGCGCTGCGCAGCTCGCCTTCGCCCCACAACGGTGCGCTGGGATGGATGTCGAACCGCGCGAGGCGCTCGGCCAGCACGTCGGTGTACGGCTCGGGGCCGAACACGCTGCGACTGCCGTCCAGCATCCACACTTCGCCCTCCAGTGGCTGATCCCAGCTGCCCTGCTCCACGCGCGCGGCCAGCACGCGGTTGAACAGCGCCGAACGGGCGGCAGACAACAGCAGCGAACGCTGGTCCTTGCGCATGCGGCGGCCCCCGAACATCGCCAATGCGGCCGGCACGTTGCCGCCGTCGCGGCCGAAGCGCTGCTCACCGAACCAGTTCGGCAGGCCCCGGCTGGCAATCTGCTGCAAACGCTCACTGATCGCTGCAGCATCGCCCCGCACCTGGCGCAGCACCAGCTTGAAGCGGTTGCCGGCCAAGGCGCCGCGCTGCAGCTTGCGGTTGTGCCAGGTGGCTTCGAGCACTTCGATCTCATCACTGGCCAGCTCGGCCAGATCCGGTGCAATGCGCTTGGGCAGGTGCACGCTGAAGCGCTGGGTGGTGACCGCATGGCGGTCCTTCATGCCGGCGTAGCTCACCGCCATTTCCGGCAGGCCGGCCCACTTGGCCAGCAGCTTGGCCACATGCACGGTGTTGGCACCGCGCTTGCGGATGTGCAGCAGCAGGTGCTCGCCCTCGCCAGTGGCCTCGAACGCCGGCAACTCGTCGACCTGGAAATCTTCCGGCGTGGTGCGGATGCGCGCCGACAGCAACGGCGCACCAAACGCAAGCGGCAGCGGGATCATGCCGCCACCAGCAGCACCACCGCCTGTGCGGCGATGCCTTCTCCACGGCCGGTAAAGCCCAGCTTCTCCGAGGTGGTGGCCTTGACGCTGACCGCATCCAGCGGCAGCTGCAGCAGGTCGCCGATGCGCTCACGCATGGCCAGCGCATGCGGACCGACCTTCGGACGCTCGCAGATCACGGTGATGTCGGTGTTGCCGACGCGCCAGCCACGCTCGCGCAGCAGGCTGTCGCAATGGCGGACGAAATCGCTGCTGTCAGCGCCCTTCCAGCGGTCATCACTCGGGGGGAAGTGCTGGCCGATGTCACCCAGCGCCAGCGCACCGAGCATCGCGTCGCACAGGGCATGCAGGATCACGTCGCCGTCGCTGTGCGCGAGCACGCCGCAGCTGTGCGGCACGTTCACCCCACCGAGCATGATGTGATCGCCCTCACCGAAGGCATGGACGTCGTAGCCCTGGCCGATGCGGACGGGCGGGAACGGTGCGGTGCTCATGGATGCAACCCTTGCAGCAGGGCCGCGCGGGCAATCAGCCGGCGCGGCGGGAAAGTACGAATTCGAACCGGTCGAGATCGGCCGGAGTGGTTACCTTGAAGTTGTCCTCGCTGCCTTCCACCAGCAGCGGGCGCTGGCCCTGGCGCTCCATGGCCATGGCCTCGTCGGTGACTTCGACACCGGCGGCGGCGGCGTCGGACAGCGCGCGGCTGAGCTGGTGGCGGCGGAACAGCTGCGGGGTCAGTGCACGCCACAGGCGCTCCCGCGGCTCGGTGCCATCGATGCCACCGTCATCGCCCGCGCGCTTGAGCGTGTCGCGCACCGGTGCGGCCAGGATCGCCCCGACCGGGTCGGCACGACCGACTTCAAGCAGGCGGCCAAGGTCGGCCAGCGACAGGTTGGGCCGCGCCGCATCGTGGACCAGCACGAATTCATCGGCACGCACCGAGTCCGGCAGGGCCTGCAGCCCGGCCAGCACCGAGGCGGCACGGGTCGCGCCGCCGATGCAGGTCAGCACCGGCTTGCCGGCCCATTCACTCCAGCCAGGCCAGTCACCGTCGTCCTGTCCGATCACCACCATTGCGCCGGCCACGGCCGGGTGCGCCAGCAGCGCGTCCAGGGTATGGGCGAGCAGGATCTGCCCGCCGGCCTGCAGGTACTGTTTGGGCAGCGGGGCGCCGAAGCGGGCGCCACGGCCGGCGGCCGGAACCACCACCCAGATCGCCCCACTCATGGCACGTCCGCCGGATGATCGCCGACCTGGGCGCTGACACCTGCCGCAGGTTGCGCCGGTTGGACCGGCGCATCCTCGACCACACGGTAGAACTTCTCGCCAGGCTTGATCATGCCCAGCTCGCTGCGCGCGCGCTCCTCGATGGCGGACTGGCCTTCCTTGAGGTCCTTCACTTCGGCGGCCAGCGCGTCGTTGCGCTGCTGCAGGCCCTCGTTGTCCCGCTCCTGGTTGGCGACCTGGGCTTCGAGCATCATCACTTCACCCGAATTGCCCGGACCGAACCAGAAGCGGTACTGCAGCCAGCCCAGCAACAGGGCCAGCACCAGCAGCATCCAGCGCCAGTCGCGCATCGGCTCAGCGCTTCAGCGAAACGAACGCGTCACGACCGGCGTAACGCGCGCCGGCGCCGAGGGCTTCCTCGATGCGCAGCAGCTGGTTGTACTTGGCCACGCGATCGCTGCGGCACAGCGAGCCGGTCTTGATCTGGGTGGCGGTGGTAGCCACGGCGATGTCAGCGATGGTGGTGTCTTCGGTTTCACCCGAGCGGTGGGAGACCACGGCGGCGTAGCCGGCACGATCAGCCATGGCGATCGCTTCCAGGGTTTCGCTTAGCGTGCCGATCTGGTTGACCTTGATCAGGATTGCGTTGGCGGTGCCCGAGTCGATGCCTTCCTGGAAGATCTTCGGGTTGGTCACGAACAGGTCGTCGCCGACCAGCTGCACCTTCTTGCCGATGCGGTCGGTCAGCAGCTTCCAGCCGGCCCAGTCGTTCTCGGCCAGGCCATCCTCAATCGTGATGATCGGGTACTGCGCGGCCCAGTCGGCGAGGAAGTCGACGAACTGCTCGGAGGTCAGGCGCTTGTTCTCGCCGACCAGGTTGTACTTGCCGTTCTCGAAGAATTCGCTGGACGCCACGTCCAGGCCCAGCAGCACGTCTTCACCGGCGGTGTAGCCGGCCTTGCCGATCGCTTCGAGGATGGTGTCCAGCGCTTCGACGTTGCTGCGGAAGTCCGGCGCGAAACCGCCTTCGTCGCCCACCGCCGTGCTCAGGCCGTGGCCCTTCAGCACCGACTTCAGCGAATGGAAGATTTCGGTGCCGGCGCGCAGCGCTTCGGAGAACGAGGTGAAGCCGACCGGCAGCACCATGAACTCCTGGAAGTCGACGTTGTTGTCGGCGTGCGCGCCACCATTGATGATGTTCATCATCGGCACCGGCAGCGCCGGGGCCACGCCGGTCTTTGCGGCCAGATACTGCCACAGTGCCTGCTTGCTCGACGCGGCGGCGGCGTGCGCGGCGGCCATCGAAACACCCAGCAGCGCGTTGGCGCCCAGGCGGCCCTTGTTCTCGGTGCCATCAAGATCGATCAGGCGACGGTCGAGGCCGGCCTGGTCGGTGGCTTCAAAACCCTTCAGCGCGTTGGCGATGGTGGTGTTGACGTTGTCGACGGCCTTGCGCACGCCCTTGCCCAGGTAACGGGTCTTGTCGCCGTCACGCAGCTCGACCGCTTCCTTGGTGCCGGTCGAGGCGCCAGAGGGAACCGCGGCACGACCGAACGAACCGTCCTCCAGGATGACTTCGGCTTCCAGCGTGGGATTGCCACGGCTGTCGAGGATTTCACGGGCGTGGATGCTGCGGATCGTACTCATGGTCGGGCCGGTTACCTGTCTGGAGAGGGGGCGACAAAACGAATGCCGCGTGATTATCCCCGGCTGCCCGCCACTTGCCAAATGGCGTGGGCGCCGTCAGGCCAGAGTGGCCCCGATCACCATCAGGATCAACGACACCATCACCACCAGCAGGCCACCAGCAATGGCCGCCACTACGCCGCCGCGGCGGCAACGCCAGGCCATCACCGTCGCCACCAGGCTGCCAACGAAGGACAGCACGAGCATGGCCAGTGCAGCCCAGATCCAGTACTGCATGGCCTGCATGCCATGGCTGCCATCCCCGGGCGAACCGAAACTGGCGGCGAAGGCGAATACAGCTGCCACCAGGCCGGCCCAGGCAAGAACAGCCAGCGCCAGCGCGATCAGGCCCAGGGCCGATCACGGGTTGCCAAGGTCGCATTCATCAGAACAGCCCGTAGAACAGGGCACCAAGCCACAGCGACAGCAGGATGATCGCCAACCCGGCGGCCACCTTGCCACGATTCAGGCGCCACGCAAGCACGGCGGAGACGACGCATCCCACGGCAGCCAGCAGTTCCCCCGCCAGCAGCGCAAGGAAGTACGCGCGCAGATTGAGCGTGGTGCTGCCATCACCCGGCGGGCGCGCGGACGCGGCGCCGATCAGCACCAGACCGAACATGCCCACGGTGAACAGCACGGCCAGGCCCAGTGCGATCAGGCCCCAGGGCCACTGTTTCCAGTGCCGGCGGCGGCGCTGGTTTTCCAGCGCCAGCCACGGGTCACGACTCACGCGAAGCGCGAGAAGCCGTGCTTCTTGGTCACCGCGTCCAGTTCCATCAGGGTCTCGAGCAGGGCTTCCATCTGGTCCAGCGGCCATGCATTGGGGCCATCGGACAGGGCCTTGGACGGGTCCGGATGGGTCTCGGCGAACAGGCCGGAGATGCCCACCGCCACGGCGGCACGGGCCAGCACCGGCACGTGCTCACGCTGGCCACCGGAACTGGTGCCCTGCCCGCCCGGCAGCTGCACCGAATGGGTAGCGTCGAACACCACCGGGCAACCGGTCTCGCGCATCACCGCCAGCGAACGCATGTCGCTGACCAGATTGTTGTAGCCGAAGCTGGCACCACGCTCGCAGACCATGATCTGCTCGTTGCCGGTGGCCTTGGCCTTCTCCACGACCGGCTTCATGTCCCAAGGCGCCAGGAACTGGCCCTTCTTGATGTTGACCGGCTTGCCGGCCGAGCACACCTTGCGGATGAAGTCGGTCTGGCGGACCAGGAACGCCGGGGTCTGCAGCACGTCCACCACCGAGGCCACTTCGTCCATCGGGGTGTACTCATGGACGTCGGTGAGCACCGGCACGCCGATCTGCTTCCTGACCTCGGCCAGGACCTTCAGGCCCTCCTCCATGCCCGGGCCGCGGAAGGCGGTGCCCGAGGTGCGGTTGGCCTTGTCGAAGCTGGACTTGAAGATGAAGTTGACGCCGAGCTTGCCGGTGATCTCCTTCAGCTTGCCGGCGGTATCGAGCTGCAGCTGCATCGACTCGATCACGCAGGGGCCGGCGATCAGGAACAGGGGCTGGTCCAGCCCGACCTCGAATCCACACAGTTTCATGGCGTTTCCTTGTTGTCCGCAGCACCGGCCGGGCCGGTGCGCTGGGGGTTGAAGCATGCAGGATGGGGGCCCACGCCCCCATTCACAAGTCAGTCGCGCGCTTCGGAAAGCAGCTTGCCGCCCGCCTTGCGCTCGCGCGCGGCACGGATGAAACCGATGAATAGCGGGTGGCCGTCGCGCGGCGTGGACAGGAATTCCGGGTGCGCCTGGCAGGCCAGGAACCACGGGTGGGCATCGCGCGGCAGCTCGACCACTTCCACCAGGGTGTCGTCCATCGACTTGCCCGCGATCACCAGGCCCGCATCTTCCAGCTGGGTGCGGTAGCGGTTGTTGAACTCGTAGCGGTGGCGGTGGCGCTCGGCGACCACGTCCTTGCCGTACAGCTCGCGGGCCAGCGTGCCCGGCTTCAGGCGTTGTTCCTGCAGGCCCAGGCGCATGGTGCCGCCGAGGTCGCTCTTGTCGTCACGCTTCTCGACATCGCCGCTGGCGGTGCGCCATTCGGTGATCAGGCCGATCACCGGGTTCGGCGACTGGCGATCGTTCTCGGTGCTGTTGGCACCTTCCAGGCCGACCACGTTGCGCGCGTAATCGACCACTGCCGCCTGCATGCCGTAGCAGATGCCGAAGTACGGCACCTGCTGCTCGCGGGCGAACTTCGAGGTCAGCACCTTGCCTTCAAAGCCGCGGTCACCGAAGCCACCCGGTACCAGGATGCCGTCGACATCGGCCAGTGCAGCCATGTCGGTGCCTTCCAGGTCCTGTGCTTCCAGCCACTTCAGGTTGACCTTGGTGCGCTGGCGCAGGCCGCCGTGCTTCAGTGCTTCGCCGACCGACTTGTAGGCGTCCTGGTGGTCGACGTACTTGCCGACCACGGCGATGGTCACTTCATCCAGCGGGTGCAGGGTCGCGTCGACCGCGTCTTCCCACATCGAAAGATCGACCGGACCGGCCTTGTCGGCCAGCTTCAGCTGGTTGACCACGATTTCGTCCAGGCCCTGTGCATGCAGGCCCGACGGAATGCGGTACAGCACGTCGACGTCCGGCACGCTGATCACCGCGCGCTCGGAGACGTTGGTGAACTGGGCGATCTTGCGGCGCTCCGAATCCGGCACCGCCTGCTCGGAGCGGCACAGCAGCACGTCCGGCTGGATGCCGATCGAGCGCAGCTCCTTCACCGAATGCTGGGTCGGCTTGGTCTTCAGCTCGCCGGCGGCGCCGATGTACGGCACCAGGGTGAGGTGCATGAACAGCGCCTTCTCCGGGCCACGTTCGGTGCGCACCTGGCGGATCGCCTCCAGGAACGGCAGCGACTCGATGTCGCCCACGGTGCCGCCGATCTCGACCAGTGCCACGTCGTAGCCTTCGGTGGCTTCGTCGATGCAGCGACGGATCTCGTCGGTGATGTGCGGAATGACCTGCACGGTCGCGCCCAGGTAGTCGCCGCGGCGCTCCTTGCGGATCACGTTCTCGTAGATGCGGCCGGTGGTGACCGAATTCTTGCGGCTGAGGCGGGTGCGCACGAAGCGCTCGTAGTGGCCCAGGTCGAGGTCGGTCTCCGCGCCGTCGTCGGTGACATAGACCTCACCGTGCTGGAACGGGCTCATGGTGCCCGGGTCGACGTTGATGTACGGATCGAGCTTCATCATCGTGACCTTCAGGCCACGGGCTTCGAGAATGGCGGCCAGCGACGCGGCGGCAATGCCTTTGCCGAGCGAGGACACCACGCCGCCGGTTACGAAAATCAAGGGAGTCATGGCTGCAAGCATCCTGTCTGGAAATGGAAAACGGCAGCACCACGCGCACCCGGAGGGCGGGCATGGTGCTCAGAGGGGGTTTTCCGGTTCGCTGAGGCAGCGAGGGAGGTGCGGATCCGTGCGGCGGCAGGCGCCGGACCGGAACCATCGTGCGAGGTCGGGGCGGCCGTGCCGGCCAAATCGACCGTCACCTGCGACCCGCCATGCTGGAAGCCACGCTTGGCCGCTCCAGCCCATTCGCAAATGGTGGACACGCACTTACTCCCGGAAAGCCATAGTTTACAGATTGATGGCCGCCAACCCAAGGGGCAGACGCCACGTTCCCAAAAAGAAACGCCCCGCTGAGCGGGGCGTTCCGGAGCGCAACCCTTGTCGCAAGGGCGCCTGGCAGGCTGCAGGATCAGCGCTTCTTGCGCGCTTCCTCTTCCTCTTCCTGCTGCGGGGCCGGCTGGCCCTGCGCCTTCATCTGGGCATTGGCCTGGGCCCGGCGCTTGGCCTTTGCATCGGCCTCGGCCTGGGCCTTGTCGGCCTGATCACCCTGTTGCGGGGCCGACTGGCCGGCGTTCTGCGCCACCACCAGCGGCACTGCAACGGCGGCAGCGGCCAGGATCGCAATGGTCAGCAACTTCTTCATGGAGTCCTCCTCGCGGTATGGCTTGGACGTTCTGATCCAACGGAGCGCCGGCGTTCAGATTCCAGCGGCTGCCATTTTACCCCCTCTGCGTCGCCGAGACTGAACCGCAGGCGTGCAAAATCCCGTGCCAGACCCCACACTTGCCCGTCGCTCCAAGCTTTCGAAGACAGATGAACGCCCGTTATAACGCCGCCGATATTGAAGTCCTGTCCGGCCTTGACCCGGTCAAGCGCCGTCCCGGCATGTATACCGACACCGCGCGCCCGAACCATCTGGCGCAGGAAGTGATCGACAACTCGGTGGACGAGGCCCTCGCCGGCCACGCCCGCTCGATCGAGATCACCCTGTACAAGGACGGCAGCGTGGAGGTCAGCGATGACGGCCGCGGCATGCCGGTGGACATCCATCCGGAAGAAAAGATCCCGGGCGTCGAGCTGATCCTCACCCGCCTGCATGCCGGCGGCAAGTTCAGCAACAACAACTACACCTTCTCCGGTGGTCTGCACGGCGTCGGCGTCAGCGTGGTCAACGCGCTGTCGACCCTGGTGGAAGTGCACATCAAGCGCGACGGTGCCGAACACCGCATCACCTTCCGCAATGGCGACCGCGCCACACCGCTGGAAGTAGTTGGCAGCGTCGGCAAGAAGAACACCGGTACCCGCGTGCGCTTCTGGCCGGATCCGAAGTACTTCGATACGCCGAAGTTCGCGGTGCGCGCGCTCAAGCACCTGCTGCGCGCCAAGGCCGTGCTGTGCCCGGGCCTGACCGTGAAGCTGACCGATGAAGCCACCGGTGAAGTCGATACCTGGTACTACGAAGACGGCCTGCGCGATTACCTGAAGCTGGAGCTGGGTGATCGCGAGATGCTGCCGGCCGAGCTGTTCGTCGGCAGCCTGAAGAAGGACACCGAGGTCGTGGACTGGGCAGTGGCCTGGCTGCCGGAAGGCGAGCTGGTGCAGGAAAGCTACGTCAACCTGATCCCCACCGCCCAGCACGGCACCCACGTCAACGGCCTGCGTACCGGCCTGACCGAGGCGCTGCGCGAGTTCTGCGACTTCCGCAACCTGCTGCCGCGTGGCGTCAAGCTGGCCCCGGAAGACGTGTGGGACCGCGTGTCGTTCGTGCTGTCGCTGAAGATGACCGACCCGCAGTTCAGCGGCCAGACCAAGGAACGCCTGTCCTCACGCCAGGCGGCCGGCTTCATCGAAGGTGCCGCCCATGATGCCTTCAGCCTGCTGCTCAACCAGAACGTGGAGCTGGGCGAGAAGATCGCGCAGATCGCCATCGAGCGCGCCAGCGCCCGCCTGAAGACCGAAAAGCTGGTCGTCCGCAAGAAGGTCACCCAGGGCCCGGCCCTGCCCGGCAAGCTGGCCGACTGCATCAGCCAGGACCTGTCGCGCACCGAGCTGTTCCTGGTGGAAGGTGATTCGGCAGGCGGCAGCGCCAAGCAGGCCCGCGACAAGGATTTCCAGGCCATCATGCCGTTGCGCGGCAAGATCCTGAACACCTGGGAGGTTTCCTCCAACAGCGTGCTGGCCTCGGAAGAAGTGCACAACCTGGCGATCGCGATCGGCTGCGACCCGGGCAAGGACGACATCAGCGGCCTGCGCTACGGCAAGGTCATCATCCTGGCCGACGCGGACTCCGACGGCCTGCACATCGCAACACTGCTGACCGCGCTGTTCCTCAAGCACTTCCCTGCGCTGGTCGATGCCGGCCACGTGTTCGTGGCCATGCCGCCACTGTTCCGCATCGACGTGGGCAAGCAGGTGTTCTATGCCCTGGACGAGGAAGAAAAGCGCTCGATGCTGGACAAGATCGAACGCGAGAAGATCAAGGGCGCCATCAACGTGACCCGCTTCAAGGGCCTGGGCGAGATGAACCCGCCTCAGCTGCGTGAATCGACCATCCACCCCGATACGCGCCGGCTGGTGCAGCTGACCGTGGACGATCGCGAGCAGACAAGTTCGCTGATGGACATGCTGCTGGCCAAGAAGCGCGCCTCCGACCGCAAGGGCTGGCTGGAGAGCAAGGGCGACCTGGCGTCGCTGGAAGTCTGATGCCGGTACGGGGCCGGACCCGTTTCCTGCCGCGAAACGGCTCTGGCCCCATCGCCCGGTAGTGCCGGTTCATGCGCCCCGGCCATTCCACCCCCATCGGCAAACCCGGCGGCGCCATAATGCGCGTCCATCCGTGTGGACCAACGTATTGGCCAGCCACTCCCTGCTGTTTCCCGGCCTGCCGCTGCACAGCGCGCGCCTCGTCCTGAGCCCGATCCGCCGCGACGATGCGGCCGCCCTGTTCGCAATCCAGTCCGATCCGGACGTGATGCGGTTCTGGAACCATCCTGCATGGACACGACCGTCCGAGGCACGCGCGCAGATCGACGATGACCTGGCGGCACAGGCCACCGGCACCCAGCTCAAGCTGGCCGTGCGCGAAACGCTGGACGGCCCGTTGCTGGGCATCTGCGTGGTGTTTGCGTTGGACCGCGATGCGGCACGCGCCGAGATCGGCTACCTGCTGGCACCGGATCGCCAGGGCCAGGGCTACATGCACGAGGCCCTGCAGCAGGTACTGGCCTACCTGTTCGGCACCCTCCACCTGCATCGCGTGGAAGCCGAGATCGACCCGCGCAACGCACCCTCCGCGCACGTGCTCGAACGCCTGGGCTTCCGCCGCGAGGGAGTGCTGCGCCAGCGCTGGCGGATCCAGGGGGAACTGGCCGACTCGGCCGTCTATGGCCTGCTGGCCGATGACGAAGCGGCCGCCACCCTGCCCGCTTGACCCAATCTGGCCAGTAGCGGGCTCAACGCACGGCCATGCCTTTGGACACATACGACATGGGCCGCCACCGGCCTAGCATCGGAATCCCCTTCCGCTGCCCACCCGGTGCCATGAAGTCCCTGCTGCACACTGCCGCGCTCTGCGTCGGCCTGCTCATCGCCCCAGCCAGCGTGCTGGCCGCGCCTGATGCCGACGCCAAGCCCGATCCGAAAGACGACAAGACCGAGGCACCTGCGTTGCCCGCAGACGCCTCAGCCCGCCAGAGCATGCGCCTGGCCGGCCGCACCCTGGACTACACCGCCACCGTCGGCACCCTGCCGGTACGCGATGCCAAGGGCAAGGTGATCGCCGATGTGGTGTTCACCGCCTACACGATGCCGGGCAAGGACCGGCCGGTGACCTTCGCGCTCAATGGCGGCCCCGGTGCGTCGTCGGTGTACCTCAACATGGGCGCGATCGGGCCCAAGGTGGTGACCTTCGGCTCCGAGGGTGACAGCGCGTCGGCGCCGGCCACGCTGCACGACAACCCCGGCACCTGGCTGGACTTCACCGACCTGGTGTTCATCGATCCGGTCGGCACCGGCTTCAGCCGCGCGCGGATCGGCGACGATGAAGCGAAGAAGGCACTGTACAACCCCAGCGCCGACATCGAATACCTGTCACGCTCGATCTACGACTGGCTGCTGCGCAACCAGCGCATGGCGTCGCGCAAGTACCTGACTGGCGAGAGCTACGGCGGCTATCGCGGCCCGCGCATCACCCACTACCTGCAGACCCGGCTGGGCGTGGCGATGAACGGCCTGGTACTGGTCTCGCCGTACCTGAGCCCGACCCTGGAAGACAACGCCGATGTCTCGCCGATGGCGTGGATGCAGACCCTGCCGTCGATCGCTGCCGCGCACCTGGAGCGCCAGGGCAAACTGACCGATGCAGCGATGCGCGAAGTAGTGGAATACACCCGTGGCGACTACGCCACCGCCTTGATGAAAGGCCGTAGCGATCCGCAGGCAACCGAGGCGATGCTGCGCCGGGTGACCGAACTGACCGGGCTGGACCCGCAGTTCGTGCGCCGTGCCGGTGGCCGGCTGGAAACCCAGGCCTACCTGCGGGAAGTGTTCCGCGACAAGGGCACGCTGGGCAGCCGTTACGACTCCAACGTGACCGCGTTCGATCCATTCCCGAACGATCCGGAGCAGCGCGCCAACGATCCGCTGCTGGACAGCATCATCGCGCCGACCACCACGGCGATGGTCGACTTCGTGACGCGCGTGGTCGGCTGGAAGGTGGATGCGCGGTACCAGGCGCTGAACTACGACGTGAACCGGCTATGGGACCGCAATGGCGAGCTGCGCGATGGCGCGGTGACCCAGCTGCGCCAGGCCGTGGCGATCGACCCGCACCTGCAGGTGCTGATCGTGCATGGCTGGAACGACCTGTCGTGCCCGTTCATGGGTTCGATCCTGACCGTGGACCAGATGCCGACGATGGGCAGCAATCCGGACCGGGTGCAGGTGCGGAGCTATCCGGGCGGGCACATGTTCTACAGCCGGACGGACAGCCAGGCGGCGTTCCGGAATGACGTGAAGGCGCTGTTCCAGCGCAACTGATTGATGGTGGTGGCCGGGCCTGCGGCCCGGCCCCCGCCGGATCAACGGCAACTGCAACTGCAACGGCAAAAGCAGGGTTTCCGTGGGTTGGCGAGGTGGGATGGGCAGGCGGGGGACGGCAAAAACTGCTCCTGCGTGCCTCGTAGAGCGCCATCCATGGCGCTCTGCGCCCCCGCCTGCCCACCCCACCCCGCCTTCGACAGTTTCCGGGCGCTGTTGGTAGGTGCCGACCGTTGGTCGGCACGGGGGTGGATCCCGTTGTTTGGCAACGGGCTCTGACCCTGGTTCTGCTCTGGTAGGTGTCGACCTTGGTCGACACGGTGGGTGCGGAAAAATTCTTGCCCATGAAAAAGCCCGCCTGATATGGCGGGCTTTTTCGTTTGCAACCCTGGCGTGGCGATCAGGTCCAGCCGAACAGTTCGAACAGCTTCAGGATCAGGTACGCACAGCCGCCGGCCGCCGGGATGGTCAGGATCCAGGCCCAGACGATGCGCTCGATCACGCCGAACTTCAGCGAACGCGGGTTCTTGGCGAAGCCGACACCCATGATCGCGGTGGAGATGCTGTGCGTGGTCGAGACCGGCATGCCGAAGTGGGCCGCCAGGGTCAGGATGGTGGCCGAGCTGGTCTCCGCGGCGAAGCCGTGGATCGGGTGCAGCTTGACCATCTTGTGGCCCAGGGTCTTGATGATTTTCCAGCCACCCGAAGCGGTACCGGCCGCCATCACCACCGCGCAGGTCAGCACGATCCACATGGCGATGCCGTCACCGGCGTGCGCGTCCGGGTGCATGAAGGCCAGCCAGGACGGCAGATCGTTCAGTGCGCCGGTGGCTTCGGCACCAATCAGGGTCATCGCGATGATGCCCATGGTCTTCTGCGCGTCGTTGTGGCCGTGGGCGAAGCCCATGTAGGCCGCCGAGGCGATCTGCGCCTTGCCGAAGAAGGCATTGACGATGCGCGGGCGGGCCAGGCGGCCGATGGCGCCACCGACCTTGGCCAGGCCGGCGATCAGCGCCCACAGCAGCACCATCACCACGATGCCGAGCAGGAAGCCGGCGATCGGCGAGGTGATCATCGGCACGAACACCTTCCACAGCAGGCCCTTGTTCTGCGCCCAGCTGCCCAGGCGCTCGGACCAGATCAGGGCATCCCAGTTGTTGTGGGCCGCAGCCAGGCCGGCGCCGCAGAGGCCGCCGATCAGCGCGTGCGAGGACGAGGACGGCAGTCCCTTCCACCAGGTGATCAGGTTCCAGATGATGCCGCCCAGCAGCGCGCACAGGATCACCTGCGGGGTGACTTCCACCACGTTGGTGTTGAGCAGGCCCGAGGCGATGGTCAGCGCCACTGCCGTACCGGTCAGCGCACCGATGAGGTTCATGAAGGCGGCCAGCATCACCGCCCAGCCGGGCGAGAGCACCTTGGTCGCCACTACGGTGGCAATGGAATTGGCAGTGTCGTGGAAGCCGTTGATGAACTCGAAGACGAGCGCGGCCAGGATCACTACCAGGACAAGGGTCAACATGCGGCGGCGTCCGTCAGCTGTTCTTCAACACGATCTGGTACGCCACCACGCCAGCCTCGCGGCAACGGTCGATGGCCTTTTCCAGGATCTCGAAGAATTCCTTCAGCAGGAACATCTGCAGGTTGTCCAGGCGACCGGAGTAGATGTCGCGGTACAGCTCGAGCATCAGACGGTCGGCCTCGTTCTCCAGCGAGCGCAGCTTCTCGTTCAGCGCGGTCATCCGGTCCAGGTTCATGTGGCGCAGGTCGGCCACCATCTCCACCACCACGCCGGCGGCCTGCTCCAGCATCGCCGCGCGCGGCGCGAAGTCGATGTGCTCCAGGTGGGTCGTGGCCAGCGAATAGCGATCGGCGAACTTCTCGATCTGCTTCGGAATCTTGTACAGGGCCGAACCCAGCGCTTCGATGTCTTCGCGCTCGATGGGGGTCATGAAGCTGTCCACCAGCGCCTGGCTGATCTTGTCCGAGGCCGCGCGTTCGCGCAGGCGGGCCAGCTTGAAGGCGTCCAGCGCGGGCTGGCGGTCGGCCTCGCGCAGCATGGAATGCAGCGCCTTGGCGGCATCGGAAGCCGCGACAGCAGCCTCATCGAGCAGGGTGTAGAACTGTTTGCCGGAACCGAAAATGGTCTGCAGAGAGAACATTGAGAAACCTGTCAGCCGTCGCGGGAAGGACGGCACCAGAGCGAATTATGACGGCTAGATGACCATCACGGGTATCCCCGCGCCCTTTCCGGGCTCTGGGAGCCCCAACCTGAACAGGCGGTTGCCACCCTGCCACGCCCCTTTGCTAAGATGCCAGCGCGCCTTCAGGCGCACCTTATGGACGACGACCCTTATCCCCCTGCGCCGCGCCGGACCCCGTTCCTGAGCGCCTGCCGCCATCGCAAGCACCTGCCCTCCCTGCCACCAACCGGGGACGACGCCCGTGTTTGAAATGATCCTGATTGTCTTCGCGCTGGTTCTGCTGAACGGCTTCTTCGCCATGTCCGAGATGTCGGTCATGACCTCGCGCAAGAGCCGCCTGAAGCAGATGGCCGCCACCTCCAAGCGCGCCGCCAAGGCGCTGGAGCTGTCGGAGAAGCCGGAGAGCTTCCTGTCCACCGTGCAGATCGGCATCACCGTGATCGGCGTACTCACCGGCTACCTCGGTGGTGATGCGATCGGCGACGCGATCGCCGGCTGGCTGCAGGGCCTGATGCCCGGCTTTGCGTACGCGCGCGAAGTAGGCACCGCCCTGGCGGTCTCGCTGATCACCTTCATCACGCTGATCTTCGGCGAACTGGTGCCCAAGCGCCTGGCCCTGACACGTTCCGAGGCCATTGCCGGACTGGTCGCGATGCCGATGAGCTGGCTGGCCAGGCTCGCCCTGCCCTTCGTCTGGCTCCTGTCCAAGACCACCCAGCTGGTACTGAAGGTGCTGGGCCTGGGCAAGGACGAGGCCGCGCAGGTGACTGAAGAGGAGATCCGGATGCTGGTGGCCGAGAGCCACGAAGCTGGCGTGATCGACGCCCACGAGCGCGACATGATGAACCGCGTCATGCGCCTGGGCGACCGCACCGCCGACAGCCTGATGACCCCGCGCAACCGCATCGCCTGGCTCGACACCCAGGCCGGGCTGGAGCGCAATCTGGACATCATGGCCGAGCACGAGTTCTCGCGGTACCCGGTGTACCGCGACAACGACATGGACGTGGTCGGCGTGCTGGAGCTGAAATCGCTGGCCACGCGCATGGCGCGCGGGGACAACGCGCTGTTCCAGACCCTGCGCGAACCGCTGTACGTGTCCGAATCGACCCACGCGATGAAGCTGCTGGAGATCTTCCGCGAGGAGCAGCAGTCGATGGCGCTGGTGGTGGACGAGTACGGCGAGATCCAGGGCCTGGTGACCATCAGCGACCTGATGGGCGCCGTGGTTGGCCGCCTGCAGGCGGTGGAGAATGCCGATGAAGACGCACTGGTGGTGACCCGCGAGGACGGCTCGCTGCTGGTCGACGGCTCGCTGCCGATCGAGGACCTGCGCGAGCTGATCGGAAGCAACGACCTGCCCGATGCCGAGGATGGCGACTACTACACGCTGGCCGGCATGTGCATCCATTACTTCGGCCGCATCCCGCACGCAGGCGAGTACTTCGACTGGGCCGGCTGGCGCTTCGAGGTGGTCGACCTGGACGGTGCGCGGGTGGACAAGCTGCTGCTGCGCACGTTATCCGACGAGCAGGCCGATGAGCTCACCGCCTGAGGCCGGCCAGGGCCAGGGCGCGCAGCGCCCGACCTACCGCAACGAGGGCATCCGCACCCTGCTGGAGATGTTCGCCTCCGGCGATCCCGCCGAGCACATGCCGCTCGGCCAGATCCTCAGCAACCTGCAGCAGAGCGCGTTCGGCGTGTTCCTGTTCGTGGCGATCCTGCCCTCGTTCATCCCGATCCCGGGCATGGGGGGTGCGGTCAGCGGCCCACTGGTGGTCCTGATCGGCCTGCAGATGCTGTGTTGCCTGCGCCGCCCCTGGCTGCCCGGTTTCATTGCCCGACGCGGGCCGAAGCGCGGCACCATGCACCGCTTCCTGGACCGTATCGATCGCCCGTTGCGGCGGCTGGACAGGATGCTGAAGCCACGCCTGCCGCAGCTGCTGACACCGCTGCCCGCACACGCGTTCACTGGCCTGCTGCTGGTGTTGCTGGGCCTGCTGCTGTCGTTGCCGATTCCGTTCACCAACTTCCTGTTCGGCTTCCAGCTGCTGCTGTTCTCGCTGGCGCTGCTGGAACGCGATGGTGCGCTGATGCTGTTCAACTGGATCGCCGCACTGGTGGCGATCGCGTTCTTCGGCTTCAGTTCGGGGCAGCTGGTGGGCTATACACTGGAGCTGTTCCAGCGCTGGTTCTGAAGCGGCATCCGGTAGAGCCGGCCGCTGGCCGGCTGCCACGTTTCCAGGGTTGTCGGCCAGCGGCCGGCACTACCGACATCGGGTAGATCCACGCCACGCGTGGATGCAGCAATCACCGAAGGTCGATGAAACCGTTGTCGGCCAGCGCCGCCGGTTCGTCCTGCACCGCCGACAGCACGAAGCTCAATGCCTTGCCCAGCAGCGTGCCCGGGCCATCCCAGTATTCGGCGCTCTCGGCGCGCACGTGGATCAGGCGCAGGTTCGGATCATCCTTGCCACCCGGGAAGAACAGTTTCATCGCCGGCGACCACAGCTCCTCGACCTTCGCGCGGTCATCGACGACGCGGGCACGCCCGGCCACGGAGACATAGGTGTTGTTCGAGGGCGAGGCATACGCCACGTTGACCCGCGGGTCGAGCGCGATCTCGGCCACCTTCGGGCTGTCGGCGGTGATGACGAACCACAGGTCGCCGTCAAAGGCGACCTGCTGGGTGGCCAGCGGCCGACTGTAGAGCCGTCCGTCGACGCCGGTGGTGGTGAACATGGCCACCTCCACATCCTTGATCAGTTCGGCCAGCTGGTTGACGTGTTCGGCGCGAGTGTCGGCCATGTGGGGGACTCCATCGGAATGAGCCCCCATCAGACCGGGCACGGCCGCAACAGCCCGTGACGCAATTGTTCAGCCCGCGTGGCGGGCGTGCCAGGCCTGCATGGTCAGTTCGAACGAGCGCAAGCGCGCGCGGTGGTCGTACAGGTTGGCGGTGAGCATCAGCTCGTCGGGCTTGTGCCGTTCGACAAACGCGGCGATGCCCTCCCCGACCTGCTGCGGATCGCCCAGCACGGTGCAGGCCAGCGCCCGCTCCACCCCCAGTTTTTCGTGCGGCTCCCAGAAGGACTCGATGTCGTCGATCGGTGCCGGAATCTTGCCCGGCCGGCCACGACGCAGGTTGACGAAACTCTGCTGCTGGCTGGTGAAAAGGCGGCGCGACTCCGCCTCGCTGTCGCTGGCAACGACGTTCAGGGCCAGCATCGCGTGCGGCTGCTTCAGCGCCGCCGAGGGGCGGAACTCGCGGCGGTAGACAGCAAGGGCTTCGTCCATCGCGTCGGGTGCGAAGTGCGAGGCGAACGCATACGGCAGGCCCATCGACGCGGCCATGCGCGCGCCGAACAGGCTGGAACCGAGGATCCAGGTCGGTACCCGCAGGCCGCCACCTGGAACGGCCTGCACCGCCTGCCCCGGCTGAACCGGCTCGAAGTAGTGCAGCAGCTCGCGCACGTCCTGTGGGAACTGGTCCGCGCTGTCGAAGTAGCGGCGCAATGCACGCGCGGTCGGCTGGTCAGTACCCGGTGCGCGGCCCAGGCCCAGGTCGATCCGGTCCGGATACAGCGAGGCCAGCGTGCCGAACTGCTCGGCCACCTGCAGCGGGGCATGGTTGGGCAGCATGATGCCGCCGGCACCGACCCGGATGCGCCGGGTACCGCCGGCGACATGGCCGATCAGCACGGCGGTGGCCGCACTGGCGATGCCGGGCATGTTGTGGTGTTCGGCCAGCCAGTAGCGGCGGTAGCCCAGCGCATCGGCGTGCTGGGCCAGTTCCAGCATGTTGGCAAAGGCGGTGGTGGTGTCACTGCCCTCGCAGACCGGGGCCAGGTCAAGGATCGACAACGGGATCATCAGGCGTTTTTCCGTCACAGGATCCCCCATGCATGGGGACGACCCGGCGCAGCGGCCAGTGCCGGTGGCAGGATGCTGATTCCCGCAGCGCGGGTCCACGACTGGCTGCGCTTGATTCGGTAGAGCCGGCCGCTGGCCGGCCGGCAACGTGCCCTGGCAGCCGGCCAGCGGCCGGCTCTACCGGGGAATCGACATCCCGGCTTAGAACGCGCTGGGGCGCGGATCAGGCAACGGCTGGTCGACCATCGGCTTCAGTTCCGCATCCAGCGCAATGCGCTCATCGAACACGAAGCAGCGGCCTTCGTAGCCTTCGCCGCCCACTTCCTCGAAGTAGCCGAGGATGCCACCGTCCAGCTGCAGCACGTTGTCCATGCCGTCGTTGACCATCCACAGCGCCGCCTTCTCGCAGCGGATGCCGCCGGTGCAGAAACTGACCACGGTGCTGTCCTTCAGTGCTTCGCGGTGCGGCACCAGCGCCTCCGGCAGGTCGGTGAACTTGTGGATGGGCAACACCAGCGCATCCTTGAAGGTGCCGTACTCCACTTCCTGCAGATTGCGCGTATCGAGCATCACCACCGGCTTGCCGGCATCGTCATGCCCCTGCCGCAGCCAGCGCTGCACGGTGGCCGGATCGACCGCCGGCGCACGCGGATAGTCCAGCGGCTGGCCGTCATCACGGCGGAAGCTGATGATCTCGTCCTTCACCTTGGCCTTCAGCCGGGCGAACGGCTGGTGCTCGCTGAAGCTGGTCTTGACCCGCATATCGGCAAAGCGCGCGTCAGAGCGCAGCGCTGCGTAGAAACCCTCGACCGCCTCTGGCGCACCCGCCAGGAACAGGTTCAGCCCCTCGCCCGCCACCAGGATCGTGCCGCGCAGCTGTGCCGCCTCGGCACGCGCCAGCAGCTGGTCACACAGGGCCTGAGGGGCGTCGATGACGGCGAAATGGTAGGCAGCGGTATTGGCGATCACCCCGCCATTTTAGCGCCTCCCGCCCGCACAGACAGATTCAGGGGTCAGTGCCCTCTGCGCAGCAGAGGGATCCGACCCCAAGCCCGGCAGACACCCGGAATCTGTCAGGGGTGGGGCGGTGTGGGCAGGCGGGGCGCAGAGCGCCATGGATGGCGCTCTACGAGGCACGCAGGAGCAGCGTTCGCCGTCCCCCGCCTGCCCACACCGCCCCACCCTCCCACTGAAGCCCGGCTTTTGACGTCGCCGTTGCGTCTGCGGGTGCCGGGTGCAACCCGGCCGAAACCCCTTACCCCCGCAACAGCACGAACGGCAGCAGCACCAGCGCAGCGGCAGCGGCCATCCCCAGCAGCACCAGCATTACGAACAGCGGCCGCCGCCGGAACAGGCTGCCGAAGGTCTCCGCCGTGCCATCACGCAATGCCTGCTCACGCTCGGCACGGATGCGCGGCCCGCGTTCGGCCTGGTACTCCGCCATCAGCGCCTTCGCACGTGGATGATCGGCGTCCTCGCGCAGCCACAGGCCTCCGTTGGAAATGCCCCAGGGGCTGGGTTCGGTGCGGTACCAGGCGATGCCGTGCTGGTCGAGCAGCGTGCAGACATCGGCGTACTCGTCGTCACCGACATTGCGCAGATTGAGCAGGAGTTTTGCCATGTCCCCATGATACCCGGCGCCGATGCGCTACCCTTTGCCGCCCTCGACCTGCGCCCTACCGGAGACGCCCGATGCGCCGCCTGCTGCTTCCCCTGCTGCTGTCCCTCGCCGCCGCTGGCTGCTCGACCGAACCGTCCGGCCCGCCGCCCGGCGGCACCCTGACCGCCTTCGAGCGGATCGATACCGTGCCAGGTACCGGTGCTGAAGCCGTTCCCGGCAGCAAGGTCACCGTGCACTACACCGGCTGGATCTACGACAACCGCACCGAAACCAAGCACGGCAAGACATTTGACAGCTCCTTCAGGCACGGCGAACCGTTCACCTTCGCACTCGGCGCCGGCCAGGTCATCCGCGGCTGGGATGAAGGCGTGGCCGGCATGAAGGTCGGTGGCAAGCGCACCCTGATGATCCCGCCGGATTACGGCTACGGCGACCGCCGGGTTGGCCCGATTCCGGCCGGCTCGTCGCTGGTGTTCGATGTCGAGCTGCTCGATGTCAAACCGTAATGCCGCACCGCTTCCGCGGGTCGCCGTCATCGGCGGCGGCCCGGCCGGCCTGTTCGCCGCCGAGCGCCTGCGCGCCGCCGGTCTGGAGGTGGACTTGTACGAGGCCAAGGGTTCGCCCGGCCGCAAGTTCCTGATCGCCGGCAAGGGCGGGCTCAACCTCACCCATTCCGATCCGCGTCCGCTGTTCGACAGCCGCTACCGCGAGCAGTCCACGACCGTGGGCCGCTGGCTGGATGGCTTCGATGCGCAGGCATTGCGCGACTGGGCCGGCGGCTTTGGCGTGGAGACCTATGTGGGCAGCTCCGGCCGCGTGTTCCCGGTCGACCGCAAGGCCGCGCCGCTGCTGCGTGGCTGGGTGCGCCGGCTGAAGGAACAGGGTGTGCGCCTGCATGCCAACCACCGTTGGATCGGCTGGGGCAACGACGGCGCGCTGCGCTTCGCCACCGAAGCCGGCGAGATCGATGTCCACGCCGATGCCACCGTGTTGGCGATGGGCGGCGGCAGCTGGCCGCAGCTGGGCAGTGACGGCGCCTGGGTCGCGCCACTGCAGGCCCGTGGCGTGGACATCGCGCCACTGCAGTCAGCCAACTGCGGCTTCGACGTGGACTGGACCCCGTTCTTCGCCCAGCGCAATGCCGGTGCACCGTTGAAGCCGGTGGTCGCGCACTGGATCGACCTGGCCGGACAGCCACAGTCGCTGCAGGGCGAATGCGTGGCCAGCGAGTACGGCATCGAAGGCAGCCTGATCTATGCGATGGCGGCGGACCTGCGCGAGACCATCAACCGCGAGGGCCACGCGATGCTGTGGCTGGATCTGGTACCGGGCCGCGACGAGGTGCGCCTGCTTGCCGATCTGTCACGCCCACGCAAGGGCCGCAGCTTCGGCGAGCACCTGCGCCGCCAAGCCGGCCTGGATGCAGTGAAAGCCGCATTGGTGTTCGAGATTCTGGGTAAAGAAGCGGGCAGCGACCTGCCTGCCGTGGCGGCTACGCTCAAGCGCCTGCCGCTGTGCCTGCTGCGTCCCCGGCCGATGGCCGAGGTGATCAGCACCGCCGGCGGCGTGCGCCTGGATGCGCTGGATGATGGCCTGATGCTGCGGGCAGTGCCCGGCGTGTTCTGCGCCGGCGAGATGCTGGACTGGGAAGCGCCGACAGGTGGCTACCTGTTGACCGCGTGCTACGCCAGTGGCCTGCGTGCTGCGGAAGGCGTAATCAGGTGGCTGGCCGGGCGGTGACGCCTGCCTTGTAGCGTCGAGCCATGCTCGACGGCGTTACCTGTAGAGCCGAGCCCATGCTCGGCTTGAATCCAACGCCGGGAAAGGTCACTCACCACGGCCGGCGCATGCTCACTGAAGCCAGCGCCACGCCGCTGGGATGCGGGTAGGCCTCTTCGCGCACGCTGACGAACCCCTGGCGTTGATAGAACGGCACGGCGTTGAGCGAGGCCGACAGCACCACCTCACGTTCACGATCGGCCATCGCCAGCAGGCGCTGCATCAACGCCTGGCCAATGCCCTGGCCGCCATGATCCGGATTGACGAACAACGCATCGACTTCATTGGCATCGGCATCAAAGACGCCGAAGCCGAGCAGGCCACCCTGCCCGTCCTCGGCCACTACGCAGCCTCCCTGCCCCAGCAACCGTGCGTACTGCGACGGCGGCGGCGAAGCAGACCACGGATCGATCACCTCCGCCGGGTAGTGGCTGCTGCACGTCTCGCGAACGCAACGCGTGCGCAGTGCCCACAGCATGGCGACATCGTCGATGGTGCCGGTCCTGAACCGCATGACATCTCCCTGTAGAGCCGAGCCCATGCTCGGCTGCTTCTCGATCACGCATCGCGATGTTGGAACGAAGATCAGCCGAGCATGGGCTCGGCTCTACAACATCACGTTATCGCGACTTGCTGGCGCGCAGCGCCTGGATCTTCGGCGGTGGCTGGAACGAGTCGCTGCGCGCATCGGCCCAGAACGCATGGAACACCGCATGGTCGGGCACCTTGTGCAGCAGTTCGCCTGGCTCCAGGTAGCGGTACAACGAGGCCAGCGAACGGATCTCCACCGGCGAGACACGGCGCAGGATGTGTTCCGGCCCCAGCTCGGCCGGATCATTGAGGCCCGCGGCACACAGCAGTTCCTTCAAGGCATGCAGCGTGTGCTCGTGGTAGCTGTACACACGGGTGGCCTTGTCCGGTGCATCCAGATGCTTCCAGCGCGCCGGGTCCTGGGTCGCGATGCCGGTGGGGCACTTGTCGGTATGGCAACTCAACGACTGGATGCAGCCCAGCGCGAACATGAAGCCGCGGCCGGCATTGCACCAGTCGGCACCCAGCGCGATGGTGCGCGCGATGTCGAACGCACTGGTGATCTTGCCGGCTGCACCGATGCGGATGCGCTCGCGCAGATCGAGGCCGACCAGAGTGTTGTGCACCAGCAGCAGCGCTTCGTGCATCGGCACGCCGACATGGTCGACGAACTCGGCCGGTGCCGCGCCGGTGCCCCCTTCGGCACCATCCACCACGATAAAATCCGGCAGCAACCCGGTTTCCTGCATCGCCTTGGCAATGCCGAACCACTCCCACGGGTGGCCGATCGCCAGCTTGAAACCGACCGGCTTGCCACCGGACAGCTCGCGCAGGCGGGCGACGAACTGCAGCAGCTCGACCGGTGTCGAGAACGCCGAGTGACGCGACGGCGACACGCAGTCCACGCCCATCGGCACGCCACGGGTCACCGAGATCTCGGCAGTCACCTTCGGCGCTGGCAGCACGCCGCCATGACCCGGCTTGGCACCCTGCGACAGCTTGATCTCGATCATCCTGACCTGGTCATGGGTGGCATTGGCAACGAAGCGTTCCTCGCTGAACCCCCCCTTCTCGTCGCGGCAACCGAAGTACCCCGAGCCGATCTCCCACACCAGATCGCCGCCCATCTCACGGTGATAGGGCGAGATCGAGCCTTCGCCGGTGTCGTGGTAGAAACCACCACGCCGTGCGCCTTCGTTCAGTGCGCGGATGGCATTGGCCGACAGTGAACCGAAGCTCATCGCCGAGATATTGAACACGCTGGCCGAATAAGGCTTGGCGCAGTTCGGGCCGATCAGGACGCGGAAGTCATGCTTGGCAATCGTCGTCGGTGCCAGCGAATGGTTGATCCACTCGTAGTCCACCGCATAAGTGCTGCGCAGGGTGCCGAACGGTACCGTGTCCATCTCGTTCTTGGCGCGCTGGTAGATCAGTGCGCGTTGCTGGCGCGAGAACGGCACGTCCTCCAGGTCACTCTGCACGAAGTACTGGCGGATCTCCGGGCCGATCGACTCCAGCCCGTAACGGAAGTGCGCCATCACCGGATAATTGCGGCGCAACGTGCTGCGTTTCTGCAGCAGGTCCCAGGTCCCCAGCGCCACCATCGCGGCAGTCAGGCCGACGCCCCAGTACCAGGCTGGCCAGATCGTGGCCAGCCACAGGCATATCGGGAACATCAGGATGGCGAGCAGGTAGACGATATACCGGTGCATGGCGTTCCTCGGTTGCAACTGCCCCCGAGTCTACCGCGCCGTTCGCAGCCGGGGCTTACAAACGATCGTCAACCACGTTGCGCGGCCAGGCCGATTTCACGTCGTAGACCAGGCCACCGGGCGCCAGCAGCGCCCGGATTGCGGATTCATCCATCGCCTTGAAACGGGCGTGGGCCACCGCCAGCACCACCGCGTCATAGCGCCCTGCCCCGGGCTCGGCCAGCCAGTCCAGGCCCTCGCCGGTCAATGCCGCCGGGCCGACCCACGGGTCGCTTACCTCGACCCTCGCACCGGCATCGCGCAAGCGCTGTGCCAGTTCCAACGCGCGACTGTTGCGCAGGTCCGGGCAATCCTCCTTGAAGGTCACGCCCAGGACCAGGATGCGTGCATCCGCCGGCGCACGGCCACGCTCGGCCAGCATCGCCAGCACCCGAGCCGCTACGTGCTCGCCGACGCGGTTATTGACCTGTCGCGCGGTGTGGATCAGGTCCGGGTGGTAACCCACGCTCTCGGACTTGTGCAGCAGGTAGTACGGATCGACGCCGATGCAGTGACCACCGACCAGGCCCGGGCGGAACGGCAGGAAGTTCCACTTGCTGCCGGCGGCATCCAGCACGTCCTGGGTGTCGATGCCGAGCCGGTCGAAGATCAGGGCCAGCTCGTTGACCAGCGCGATGTTGACGTCACGCTGGATATTCTCGACCACCTTGGCCGCTTCAGCCACGCGCATCGAAGGGGCCGGGAACGTACCGGCGGCAATGATGCGCTGGTACAGACCATCAATCACCGCAGCGACCTCCGGGGTCGATCCGGAGGTGATCTTGCGGATGTCGGCAAGGCGCCGCTGGCGGTCACCGGGGCTGACCCGTTCGGGGCTGTAGCCGCAGTAGAAGTCTTCGTTGAAGCGCAGGCCGGACCCTTGTTCCAGCAGCGGTACGCACACTTCCTCGGTGGTTCCGGGGTAGACCGTGGACTCGTAGATCACCAGATCTCCGGCGCGGAGATGGCTGGCAATCAGGCGCGTGGCCGAACGCAACGGCTCCAGATCGGGCTGTTCGTAGGCATCGATCGGGGTCGGCACGGTGACGATGTAGACATTGCAGGCATCAAGCAGTGCCGGATCGCTGCCGTACTGCAACAGGTGCGCACTGGCCAGCTCGTCGGCTTCCATTTCCAGTGTGTGGTCCTGGCCGCTGCGCAGCTCGGCGATGCGACCGGCGTCGATATCGAAGCCCAACGTCGGCCACTGCCGGCCAAACGCCACCGCCAACGGCAGGCCGACATATCCCAGGCCGACCACCGCAAACCGAGGGTCACTGGCCGCCGCAACCGGCACACTCATCGGCACATCCCATGCAATCGATGCAATCGCACATACGCTGCCATGGCCTCGGCCAACACACTCATCTGCTGCACCACTCCGGAAAACCTGCGCCAGAAAGGCTACAGCCTACCGGCCCCGGCGCCCTGCCGCCAAGGCGGGCTCAGGACCCCAACGCCACCGCCGCCGGTTCCAGCTCACCGTCGGCACCGGTCCAGGCCTGCAGCAGGCGTTCAAATCCACCGCTGCCAAGCAGGAAGCCGGGCCAAGCGGCGTCGACGATCTGCGCCAGTGGTTCTGGCTCGATGCGCCGCGTACCCATCGACCAGCGCGGAAATGCCCGCTGCACCACCGGAGCGCGGCACAGTACGTGCAGCTGCCCATGGCTGCGCGCGTTGAGGATGCGCTGGAACACCGAATCGATACCGTCCTGCGGGCCTTCGAGATACTGCAGGAAACGGCTGCCATCGAACATCAGGACGCCGGTGACTCCAGCTACACGATTGAATGCCGTGGCATCGGCCAGCAGGCGGTCAAGATCGGTTGTCTGCAGATCGGCGCGGGCCTCGCTGGCATAGGCAATCGCGTGCAGCGACATCAGATGGCTCCCCCCTGGGAACGATGGCAGGGACTATGACATGAATACGATCGGCAGTTAAGCACGCGACCGCCGTGATGCAAACAGGCCGAGGCAGGTGGGCTACAATCGGCGCCGCGCTGCTGGCCCGGATGGCGAAACTGGTAGACGCATCGGACTTAAAATCCGCCGACCGCAAGGTCATGCCGGTTCGATTCCGGCTCCGGGCACCATACGCACGCCGCGCAACCCACACTCAGATCGCACGCGAGTAACGCGGTTGCTCGTGAGTGGCACGCAGGTACGGATCGAAGCACATCGCCAGCAACCGCAGCAGCGGTCGCCCCGGTTCGCTGGAACGCACTACGCCATCGCGGTATTCGGCCAGCCCGTCTTCCTGCAGCCGCTGTACCGAATGCAGGTCCTCGGCGAAGTACTGCTCGAAATCCACGCCGTGGCGCTGACCCAGCTGCACGCCATCGACCTCGCCCTGGCACATCAACTGCTGGATCAGTTCCGCACGCAGCTGGTCGTCAGCGCTCAGCGCCACGCCGCGCCACACCGGCAGCTGCCCCTGGTCCACGGCATCCTCCCATGACGGCAGGTCGCGCGGATTCTGGCTGTAGGTGGCACCTATGTGGCTGATCGCACTCACGCCCAGGCCGAGCAGATCGGTATCGGCGTGGGTGGTATAGCCCATGAAATTGCGATGCAGCTGCCCGGCGCGTTGTGCGCGCGACAGATCTTCTTCCGGCAATGCGAAGTGATCCATGCCGATGTACTGGTAGCCGGCCGCAGAGAGCGTCTCCACCGCCAGACCCAGCAGCGCCAGTTTGTCCTCCGGCGAAGGCAAGCGGCTTTCGTCGATCTGCTTCTGCGCACGGAACAGGTGCGGCAGATGCGCGTATCCGTACACCGCCAGGCGGTCCGGACGCAGCGCCAGCACCCTATCGAGGGTGCGGCCGAACCCCTCCAGGCTCTGCCCCGGCAAGCCGTAGATCAGGTCGACGTTGACCGAACGCATGCCGCTGTCGCGGCAGGCGCTCAGGATGTCCAGTGTCTGCTGCACGCCCTGGATGCGGTTGATCGATTCCTGCACCTGCGGGTCGAAATCCTGCACGCCCAGGCTGGCCCGGTTGAATCCCAGGCGCGCCAGCATGGCGACGTCGCGGGTGTCGATGAAGCGTGGATCGAGTTCGATCGAGAAATCGCGCTGCGGTGAATCGCTGAAATCGAAGCGCCGGCGCAGCCCTTCCACCAGCGTGGTCATCGCCTCGGCCTCGAGGAAATTCGGCGTGCCACCGCCCAGATGCAGCTGGATGACCTCACGGCCGTCCTCGAACTGCGGCGCCAGCAGGTCGGCCTCGGCCAGCACGCGCGACACATAGCTGTGGCCACGTCCGCGGTCGCGGGTGATCACCCGGTTGCAGCCACAGTAGAAGCAGGGGCTGGAACAGAACGGCACATGCACGTACAGCGACAGCGCGCGGGCCAGCTGGTTGCTGTCGGCGATCGCCTGGCGCAGCGCCGGCGCGTCGAAGCCATCATGGAAATGCGGCGCGGTCGGATACGAGGTGTAGCGCGGGCCCGGCCGGTCGTGCCGGCGCAGAAGGTCGGGGTCGAAGGTCCAGGCCAGGCCACCGGCAGCGGGAGAGAACGTGTCCATGCCCCCAGCATCGCGCCAGGCGGCCTGTGCCGCCTTGACCCAGATCAATGCTTGCCGGCGATCCCCAGTACCGGCAGGCCGACCTGCGGCCAGCGCAGCATCTGGTAGCGCTTCCAGAAGGTGTCACCGATCCGCGCAGCCACGTCGTTGGCCAGTTCCTGCATCGGCGGGTTGCCGCACTCGGCAGTGGTGACCCGGAACAGCACCAGCCAGCGATCAAACAGGTCCTTGTCCAGCTCGATGGCCATGTGCTTGGACATCGGCGAGCCCTTGAAGCGGCGAGTGCCACGCAGCATCGCCGACCAGAAATCGACCAGTTGCGCCAGGTGCCCGGGCCAGTCGTGCACGTGCGCCTCGAACACCGGTCCCAGCCGCTCTTCCACTCGCACGCGGGCATAGAAATCGTGGACCAGTCGGGTCACTTCCTGCTCGGTGCACAACCCGGGCGAGGCGACGGGGAGGACAGGCGGCTGTGTTGCGTTCATCGGGGCATCCAAAGCTTGCAGGCAGGCTGCCGCACCCAGGCGGCAGCGCCGTTGATCCAGATCAATGTCGGCGCAATCCGCTGCGCCTAGGCTGGCACGCTTGCAGGAAGCATGCCCTGCGGATACGGCGCCGATCCTGGCGAAGTATACGCGCCGCCCACTTTTCGATCGGGGACAGCATGAACAGACCTTTTCCCAACCGCCGCCAGCGGCTGATCCAGCACTGGGGCGCGATCCTCTGGCCCAGCTTCATCGCCGCCGGCGTTGCCAGCGTGGTGTTCTTCGCCTTCGTCGATCCATTGCGCCTGCAGGCCATCAGTTTCCCGGGCACGGCCATCAGCCGCGAACTGGGCTATACGGCAGGATTCTTCATGTTCTGGTCGGTCACTGCACTGTCCAGCGCGGTCACCTGGTACCTGCAGCGGCCCCTGCCGGGCGATGACGACGAGGAGCTGCCGCTGGGATGAGCACGTCCTGCACCCGGGTACCCCGTCCCTGGCATTGGCGCGGCACGCTCAGCGCTGCCCTGCTGGTGGTGTTCTACGCACTGCCGTGGCTGCGCTGGGAAGGACGCCAGGCGCTGCTGCTGGACATCAGCGCGCGGCGATTCGACCTGTTTGGCTGGACCTTGTGGCCCGGCGACGTCGGCGCGCTGATCGGCCTGCTGGCGGTACTGGTAGTAAGCCTCGCGCTGCTGACCCACCTCGCCGGCCGCGTCTGGTGCGGCCACGCCTGCCCGCAGACGCTGTGGCGCCGTGCCTTCGACTGGATCGCCCGCAGCGCGGCGCGGGTACTGCCCGCACCTGCGGCAGGCCCAGCCACCCAGCTGGCCTGGGGCCTGCTGTCAGTGTGGACCGGCATCACCTTCGTCGGCCTGTTCAGCCCGATCAGCGGATTGCTGGCCGCCGCGCCAAGCGCTGGCTGGAGCGGCTGGGAAACGTTCTGGGTGCTGTTCTACGCCGCCGCCACCTGGGGAAACGCCGGGTTCCTGCGTGAGCAGGTGTGCCGTTCGCTGTGCCCGTTCGCACGCATGCAGCCGCTGCTGACCGATCCGCATACGCCGCGCATGCTGTACGACGCCCGCCGCGGTGAGCCGCGCGGGCCACGCCCGTCCGGTCTCGGCGGGGTGCTGGGCCGTGGCCGCGGCCTGCTCGACCCGACCACTGCGCAGGACTACGTATTCCGCGCTGCGCATCCGCTGCTGGCAGGACCGATGCCGACCTTCAGCGCCGACCGCCTGGGTGACTGCACCGATTGCGCAGCCTGCGTCCGTGCCTGCCCGATGCAACTGGACATCCGCCAGGGACCGCAGGCCGATTGCCTGGCCTGTGGCGCCTGCCTGGAGGCCTGCGCACAACAACAGCTCCGGGCCGGTTTCGGTCCTGGGCTGGTGCGCTACTGCAGTCCGCAGGCGATGGCCGGACAACCGAAGCGCCTGTGGCGCCCCCGGACGTTGGCCCTGCTGTCCTTGTTGCTCGCGCTGCTTGCCTGCGGCGCCTGGCGCCTGCTGTGAATCAACGCGACGCGTTGGCGTGCGGCGGCACAAGCTGGGCGCGCCGGACGATGCCCAACTGTTCGATGATCAGCGCCATCTCGTTGGTGACTTCGGTACGCTCGGTCCCCTGTGGGACCAGGCGATCCAGCACCTGCTGGTAGGTATCCCAGAACGCCGGACCGCATCCGTGTTTGTGATAACTGGCTTCCAGTTCGCGGCGTACCCGTTCAGCCAAGCCATTCATGCCGTATTCCATACGACCTCCGTTGGACTTGTTCTGCATCGTTGACGGTCTACCGACTCACTTGCGTGCTACTGAAAGACTCCCAGGCTTCACGACTGGTTGACTCCAATTAGTCACAGATTTCACGACAGGTCAATTACATGCAGCGACTTTCGTGATTGAAATTATTAATCGTTCACGAAACTACATACGGGGCCCTGGGGGTGCCGGATGGGGCGAAGCCGACAGGCGTCCGGAAGCACAGCACGACGTCCGCAGTAGGCGGCACTGATTATCAGCTTGGGATCGATTGAACTTGCCTATTTTGCTAAGTGTACTTAGCGCATCGGGTTAAGCAGGCTGGATGCGACAAAAGGCGGCGCAAATCAGATGGATTCGTCTGCCCGCGCTTCAGTTGTCGGAAAAAGGTTCGGGTAGCGCTGATGGAGGATGTACTGCCGCAATGGAGGAATGGGAAAGTCCCTCGGCCATTGCGACACTGCGGAACGGCTGATGCCAAAGAAGCGCGCCAGTTCCGCGTCGGTGCGGAATCCCAGCCGGGTTCGTACCTGCCGCTTGCTCCAGAATTCGGTCACGGTCGGTCCTTCTGTTAACCAGACTGATTCTTGCGGCAAGGCTTCTTCGCAATCCACGCGTTAAGCTGGCTTGCATAGATGAATACTCTCGGCCAACGACTCGCGGCAGCCATGAAGAAAGCCGGGCACCCACGCCCGGCCGATCTGGCACGCGCCGCCAAATCAACGACAGCAACCATCAGCAACTGGCTCAACGACCACGTGAGCGCCTCGCACGTAAAGGCCGAACAGCTGTTCCGCATCGCCGATGCGGCCAAGCTGGACGCACGCGAGCTGCTGTACGGGGTCAGCGGGCTTGGCGTCGGTGAGCCTGGCAATGCCTACATCCCCAGCCAGGCCCACCTGGATGTCTGGCAGGACGCCTACGAGCTGGTCAGCCATCTGGTGGCCGAGAACGGTCTGGAGATCGACCACCGGCGCCACGCGGCCTTGGATCTGCTCGCGTTTGAACTGCTGATGGACGGCTTCAGCCGCAGCAAGGTTGCCCGGGTTCTGACGACCTCGATGACGTAAATGCACCGCCGCTGGTAGCATGGGCCTCAATGGGGATGGGGCTCCCCCGATAACCGCCTGAGAAGGCTGATGGCTCCTGCCATGACGAATCCGGTGTTCGTCGACGGCGGGTCGTGCCTGCCCTCAGCGTTCGCCATTGACCCTGCGAACCCGTATTCGAGGCACCCCATGCACGCACTGAACGGCTATTTCCTGGTCTTCATCGGAGGCGGCATCGGTGCCTGCCTGCGCCACGCCTGCAATCTGCTCGGCGCGCGGGTAGTGGCCGGCAGTCCCTGGCCCTGGTCGACCTTCCTGATCAACATCAGCGGCGCGCTCCTGATGGGCGTCGTGGTCGAGGTCTTCGCGATGCGCAATGGCGCCTCGCCACAGCTGCGATTGTTGCTGGCCACCGGCATCCTCGGCGGCTACACCACGTTTTCCACCTATGCACTGGAGATCGGCTTGCTGCTGCAGCGCGGCCAACATGGGCTGGCGGCCCTGTATGCCGGCGGCTCGGTGGCACTGGGCCTGGCCGGCCTATTCGGCGGCATGAAGCTGGCCCGGCTGCTGCTGGGCTGAGCGCTCAGGCCGCGCTGGCCCGGGTCTGCCCGCGCCATTCCCGCGGCGACAGCCCGGTATGCGCCTTGAACGCGCGCGACAGCGCGGCTTCGCTGCCATAACCCACGTCGTCGGCAATCCGTTTCAGCGGGCGCCCCTGACGCAGTGCCTGCTGCGCCAGGCCCACCCGCCAACCCTGCAGGTACTGCCCGGGCGTGGTACCCATCGCCTCGCGGAAACTGGCAGCAAACACGCTGCGTGACATGCCGGCAACCTCGGCCAGGTCTTCCAGGGTCCAGGACTGAGCGGGCGCCTCATGCATTGCTACCAGTGCCAGCCGCAGCCGTGGATGACCCAGCCCGGCAAACAGGCCACCACGCATCCCGCCCCCTTCCATCAGCTGGCGCAGCACCTGGATCATCACTACCTCGAACAACCGGTTGACCATCACCGCACGCCCGCAGCGCTGCTCGAAGGCCTCCTCGAACAGCAGTTCCAGCGCTGCGTTGCCGCCATTGAGATCCGCCAGCGGCATGCAGATGAAATCGGGCAACGCGACGCTGATCGGGTTGAGCCGACCGCCCTCGAAATGCAGGTTGGCGCAGGCCATGTCGGCGCCGTGCTGCGGATCAGTGCTGAAGCGATGCGGCATCGGTCGCGGGTACAGCAGCAGGCTGGGGACCTCGACCTGCACGGTCTGCCGGCCGTGGCTGACCTGCAACGGGCCGCGCCGCACCAGGTGCAGCTGCCCGGCCTCATTCTCCCCCTCCAGCATGTTGATACCGCACAGCGCACCGGCATGGAACACCGAGGCAGTGACCGCAAAGCGTTCAAGCAGAATGGCGAGACGGTCGACCATGACGGGACCCTGGGTAAAGTAGAAAGAGATCAAGGCGACACATCGTATCGGAATCCTCCCGTAGCGGACGTGATCGACTCGGGGAGCGCCCCCCGCCCTTCCTGCGGCAGTGCAGCGCGCGCAGGCTGCTGGCGGGGTCTAAGCTGACGCCATTTCCGGATGGAATGCTCGTGATGTGTCGCTTGCTACGATGTGCCCTCACCCTCGCCCTGCTATTCCCGGCGACACCGGTGATGGCCGCACCCGCTGCATCACCGCGCACGTTCAGTGGCGAGCTGCAGAGGGCCCCGTGGCGCCTGGACGTTCCGGCAGACTGGAACGGTGACCTGGTGATGCTGGCGCACGGCTAGCCGGTAGGCGTGCCACGTACTACGCCGATGGCCGCCAATGACGGCACCGCGCCACTGCTCTCTGCAGGCTACGCCGTCGCGCAGAGCGCCTATGCCAGCCAGGGCTGGGCGGTGGCCGATGCGATCACCGACATGGAACGCCTGCGCCGGCATGCAGTGGCCGAACTCAAGCATGTGCGCCATATCTGGATGCTGGGATTTTCGATGGGCGGCGCCGTGACCCTCGCCAGCCTCGAGCGGTTCCCGCAACACTACGCCGGTGGTGTGTCGCTATGCGGCGCCAATCTCAGTGGCGAACAGATCGCGAGTGATCTGCTGACCACGCTGGTCGCTTTCGATTACTTCTTTGCCAAGGCCGAAGGCCTGCCGGGTGCGGGAGTGCTCTCACCCGAAGCGGCTGCGCTGCCACAGGGCGAACTGTACCAAGGCATCTCCAATGCGCTGCAACGCAGCCCGTCACATGCCGCGTTGCTGGCACAGCGGCTGCAGGTGTCCGCTGATGCACTGGCCGGCACGATCAGCCTGCATGCACTGGTCCTGCACGAACTGGCCACGCGCAGTGGCGGCATGCCGGTGGGCAACAGAGGTGTGGCTTACAGCGGCTTCGGTGACGACATGGCGTTCAATGCCGGCGTACGACGTGTCGATGCCGTGCCTGCCGCGCAGGCCGCTGTCCGCAGGGAGCTGGCATTGAGCGGTGCGTTGAGGCGACCGCTGGTGATCCAGTTCAACAACAACGACCCGACGATCGTGCCGCGCATGCAGACGGTGTATCTGCAGACGGCCGCACGGGCCGGCGCCCGTCCGCTGCCACAGGTGCTGCCGCCCGTTGGCGAAGGCCATTGTGGCTTCTCCGGAGCGCAGATCATCGAGGCGTTGAAGGCCGCACAGCGTTGAACAATCGCGGCCCGCGCGCAGCTCAGCCGCCCAGCGTGCCCATCGTGAAGGTGTAGCCCGAGCTCATCAGGAATTCGCGCATGCGCATTTCCGCGCGACGCGGCGAAGCCAGATTGGCCGGCGCATAGAGGGCGTAGACCAGGCCCGACCCCTCGATATGCTCACGGCGCACCCCGCAGCGGGCGGTTTCCGAAGCGATGATCCAGCCATCCTTCAACCGGTCCGGCCCGATGGATTGCCCGTTCTTCAAGCGAAAGGTCAACCAGCGCACATCTGCCGTGACTTTGCTCATTTCCGTTTCGCTCCGTGGCTGGAACGACGCGTGATGTCCGTGCTCGCCATTGCGGCTCCCTGAGACGTGGAACTCGACCATAGCGCCTTTCCATGTCGTGGCCGGCTGAGACTGGCGATCGGGACGTGGCGAACGGCTGCAGGTGAAGCAGCGCGGCGTCGGAAATGGCGGCGGCAGGGAGCATCCTGCCGGCGCAGTTCACAGGCAGGGAACCCGACTCACGCAGCGCGGTCGCTGCCCTGGTTCAAGGCGTGCAGCGCATCGGCCAGCGCCTGGATTTCGGCACGCAGGGCCAGCCGCTGCAACCACCGCCCGGGGATTCCGCGCGCACCCTGGAATGCCCCCGCCAGCTGCCCGGCGATGGCGGCCGTGGTGTCGGCGTCCTCGCCAAGATTGGCCGCCTCGAGTACGACGGCTTCAAAGGTGTCGTGGCGATCAAAGCACCAGAGTGCTGCTTCCAGACTGTCAACAACATAACCATTGCCACGGATCTGCTCACGCGCGGCACCGCGGTAGCCGCCCGCCGCGATCTGCTGCAGCCGCGCGCTCTTGACGGGAACATCGCTGAGATCCAGCACTCCGTCGCGGGTGCTCCCCGCCAACGCCCGCTCCAGCGCGACCGCCAGCAAGCGGCACGCCTCCAGGCACTCCTGCGCAGCGTGCGTCGTTCGCGAACTCAGCTCGGCTATGGCCTGCAGATCGGGAGTCCCGGCGTAGCGCAATGCTACCGGCGCCAAACGCATGATCGAGCCATTGCCAGCGCTGCGTGGGTCGTCACTCCCCGCCAGCGGATGGCCGTCCTGCAGGAACCGGTCGATCGCAGCTCGCGTTGCCATACCGATATCGAAGCACTCGCCGGTCGCACTCCAGTAACCGTGCCGGTACCAGTTGGCGTAGCGGTTCATCTGATCGCGCGGGTCGAAGGTGTCGCAGCGCGCCAGGCTCTCGGCCAGGCACATCGCCATGGAGGTATCGTCAGTCCATTGCCCCGGCTGCAGGTGGAACGGCCCACCACCCACCATGTCGGTAATCGGGGTGAAGCTGCCACGGGGCTTGAATTCCAGCGTGGTACCGACGGCATCGCCGCACGCGAGGCCGAGCAAAGCCCCGCGGAAGTGATCAATCTGGTTCATCACGCGAGTGTAGCGCCACCGCATCCGCCATGACTGACCGCCAGGTCGGGTGGCGATCGCGCGAGCGGGGAATCGATCGCAGCCAAACAAAAAAGCCCTGACCGGAGTCAGGGCTTTTCAATTGGAGGCCTCAAGCGGAATCGAACCGCTGTAAACGGATTTGCAATCCGGTGCATAGCCACTCTGCCATGAGGCCAACGTACTTCACGCCAGGAACGTAGCCCTGACAAGACAAAACCCCAAGATGGGGCCAGTCGGAACATGGAGCGGGAAACGAGACTCGAACTCGCGACCTCAACCTTGGCAAGGTTGCGCTCTACCAACTGAGCTATTCCCGCGTAAGCCGACATGCTACCGGAAACCCGGAAAACACACCAGCGATTTCACCTTTCTGACTGCGCGTAAAGCCTTGTGGCCCAACGTCCCCGCCTTGCCGTGGCGGGAGAAAAACAAGGCCCCTACCGGG
>NZ_CVIW01000010.1:0-79660 GCF_001499715.1 Stenotrophomonas thermophila
AATAGCCGAAGCAACAGCAACAGCGGGCATTCCGTGGGTTGGCGGGATGGGTCCGGTTGCGGGGGACGCCGTAAACCCGTCCGTGGGGGCTTGGCCGCGGCATCCATGCCGCGGACACCCCCACAACCGGACCCACCCCGCCTTCGACAGTTTCCCGCTGCTGTCAGTGCGGCTTTCTGTGTTGCTGTGGTGGGTGTCGACCTTGGTCGACACGGTAGATCCACGCCATGTGTGGATGGATTTCTGGTTCATCTGTGCCTCACGCGGAGGGCCGATGAAGGTTCATGCTAAGAGGCCACGCAACGCACAGGACATCGCAACACCATGGCACGGACCCGGGTCGGCATCATTTTCGGGGGCAAGTCTTCCGAGCACGAAGTTTCGCTGCAGTCGGCGAAGAACATCCTCGATGCGCTTGATCGCGAGCGCTTCGAGCCGGTGCTGGTCGGTATCGACAAGCAGGGCCAGTGGCATCTGAGCCAGCCGGATACCTTCCTGATCAATGCCGATGATCCGTCGCGCATCGCGCTGCATCGGTCCGGTACGTCGCTGGCGGTGCGCCCGGGTGTGGAACAGGCACAGCTGCAGCCCTCCGATGCGACCAGCGCGCTGGGCCAGATCGATGTGGTGCTGCCGATCGTGCACGGGCCGCTGGGCGAGGACGGTGCGCTGCAGGGGCTGCTGCGCATGGCCAACCTGCCCTTCGTCGGTTCGCCGGTGCTGGGCTCGGCGGTGGCGATGGACAAGGACGTGACCAAGCGCCTGCTGCGCGACGCCGGGCTGAAGGTTGCGCCGTGGCTGTGCATCAGGCGTCACCAGGCCGCTGACGTCGATGTCGATGCAGTGATCGCGCAGCTCGGCCTGCCGCTGTTCGTGAAGCCGGCCAACCAGGGTTCGTCGGTGGGGGTGAGCAAGGTCAAGGATGCAGCGGGCTTCGCCGAGGCGCTGGCATTGGCGCTGCGCTACGACCACAAGGTGCTGGTGGAATCGGCGGTGGTCGGCCGCGAGATCGAGTGCGCGGTGCTGGGCAACGAACATCCGCAGGCCAGCCTGTGCGGCGAGGTGGTGGTGCACGACGAGTTCTACGCCTACGACACCAAGTACATCAACGCCGATGGTGCCGAGGTGGTGGTGCCGGCGGATATCGATGCTGCAACCCAGGCGCGGATCCAGCAGACCGCGCTGCGGGCCTACCAGGCGCTGGAGTGTGCGGGCATGGCGCGCGTGGATGTGTTCCTCACCGCAGACGGTGAGATAGTCATCAATGAGGTCAACACGCTGCCGGGCTTCACCCGCATCAGCATGTACCCGAAGCTGTGGGGCGCCAGCGGTGTGGACTACACCACGCTGATCACGCGGCTGATCGAACTGGCGCTGGAGCGCCATGAAGCCGATCGCGGATTGCACAGCGCCGTGTAGCGGCGCTGTGTGTAGCGTCGAGCCATGCTCGATGATCCTCTGTAGAGTCGAGCCATGCTCGACTCACGAGAAGCAGTCGAGCACGCTCGACTCTACAAAGGTGGGTGCCGACCAACGGTCGGCACCCACCGGAAAGAGCAGTGCCGGCCGGCGGCCGGCACTACCCTGCGGCCCTCTAGCCGCGCTTGCGGAACATCGAGATCACCGCAAGGATCAGGAACACCACGAACAGGATCCAAGCGATGTTCGTTGCGGCGCCGGCAATGCCGGAGAAACCCAGAACGGCGGCGATGATGGCGATGACAAAGAAGATGATGGCGTAGTGCAGCATGGCGCTCCTCGCGGGTGGTCGAGCCTTGGATGGCGTGGGTCCATCCTCCCGATCCTGCGGTGTGCAACCAGTGACGGCGATCTATGCAGCAGATGAAGCCTTCAGCCTGCGCAGCCCCTCTTCGATGCTGACCTGCGGCACGTAGCCGAAGTCACGGCGTGCCGGCGCCATGCTGTACCAGTGCGGCGTGCACAGCTGCTCGGCCAGGAAGCGGGTCAATGGCGGCTCGCCGCGCAGGCGCAGCAGCGGCCACAGGCGCTCGCAGACCGCACCGATGCGGTAAGCGGTCTTGAAGCTGATCGCCTTGTCCACCGCCGGCGCACCCACAGCGGCCAGCAGCTTGTTGACCAGCTCGCGCATCGGCAGCGGTTCGCCGTTGGAAATGAAGTAGGCCTTGCCCGCACACGCGGCACCCGGCGCCAGTGCCTCGAAGGCGAGAAAGTGTGCGAGCGCGGCGTTGTCGATGTAGGTGGTATCCACCTTGTTGTTGCCATCACCCACCAGGCGCAGGCGGCCCTGCCGTGCACGTTCGGCCAGGCGCGGCACCAGCTGCTGGTCGCCCGGGCCCCAGATCAGGCGCGGGCGCAGCGCCACCGTCGCCAGCGAGGCGTCGTTGGCGGCCAGCACGCGCTGTTCGGCAATCGCCTTGGTCGCCGCATACGGTGCCTGGAAATCTTCGCCGTAAGGCACTTCATCGGCGCCCAGGCCTTCCACCGGATGGGTGGCACGGTGCGTCACGCTGGGCGTGGAGGTGTAGACCAGCCTGCCGATGCGGTGCGCGCGGCAGGCTGCGATGACGTTGTCGGTGCCGACCACATTGGCTTGGTGGTAGCTGTCATAGCTGCCCCACGCGCCGGCCTTGGCACCGTTGTGGAATACCGCATCGACGCCGGCCACTGCATGCAGGACCGCCTGCGGGTCGGCCAGGTCGCCACGGATCTGGCCCACGCCCATCACCTGCAGCTCCGGGTAATGGCTGCGGTTGAACGCCAGTACCTGGTGGCCACGTTCGACCAGCCCGCGGCACAGCGCCTGGCCAAGGAAACCACCACCACCGGTGACCAGGATCTTCATGCGCGCTTCTCCAGTTCGGCGCTGGCCCAGACGGCGAGCTTCTCGCGGCCGATCTTGGCGTTGTGACGGATATCGACGGGGAACGCCGGATGCACCAGGAAGTGCTGCACGCCGGCCTCAGGCGTGCGCGCTGCGGCATGCGCACGCAGCGCTTCCTGCAGCGCCGGGCTGTCTGCCTGCCCACGCTGCAGTTCCACGCACAGCACCGGCACCTGTGCACCCGGGGCGCCGACACCGACCAGCGCCGTGCGCGCCACCCCGGCCACGGTGTTGAACACCGGCTCGACCTGTTCGGTGTACAGCGGACCGCGCTCGGTCTCCACGCGCTGCGTCTTGCGCCCGCAGAACCACAGGCGGCCCTGCGCATCGAAGTAACCGACGTCGCCCATGCGATGCACCACGCGGGTGCTGCCATCGGCCAGCGTCTCGTGGATCTTTGCCGCCGCCGTGGCCTGCGGGCGGTTGAAATAACTGTCGGTGGCGGTCGGCCCGGCTACGGTGATCTCGCCGACCTCGCCGGTGGCCAGCACGCGTGCCTGCGACCAGTCCGGCAGCGGCGCGTCATCGATGGCGATGATGCGCACCTCGTTCGGCTCAACCACGCTGCCCACGCAGGTACCGGCACCTGCTTCGGTAGCAGCACGGGTGCGCTCCAGCTCGCGGCCCTCGACCACCGCCACCGGCAGGCACTCGGTGGCGCCATACGGCGTCCAGAACTGCGCATCGGCCGGCAGCAGGCTGCGGATGGTGGCGACCACGTCCGGCGGCACCGGCGCACCGGCCGAGGTCACCCGGGTCACCGTCGGCAGCGGCCGGCCATGCTTCGCCAGCACCCGCATCAGCGCCGGCGAGCCGAACAACTGGGTCACGCCGAAACGCTGGATGGCGTCGTGCAGGCGCGCCGGGTCGGCCTGCGCCGGCCGGGTCGGGTCCATGTCCGGGATCACCGAGGTCAGGCCCAGCGCCGGATCGAACAGCGCGAACGGCGGGAAGGTCGGCAGGTCCACCCCGCCCGCTTCCATGCCGAAGGCGCTGCCCAGCAGCTGGATCTGCCCGACGAAGTGGCGATGGCGGTAGACCACGCCCTTGGGCACGCCGGTGGAGCCGCTGGTGAACAGGATCGCCGCCATGTCCTCGCCATCGGTGGCGGCCAGCATCGGCCCACCGTTGGCGCCGGCGCGCTCCAGCGCGGCCAGGGTGGTTCCGCCCCAGCCGAGGCGGCGGCCGACGGTCACCAGGCGCGCCGCCGACGGCGCCCAGCGCAGCACCAGCCGCGCCACATGGGCCAGCGGAATGCCGATGAAGGCTTCCGGCTGCGCCTCGTCCAGACACTGTTTCAGCGCGCGCTTGTCGATGCCCGGATCGACCAGCACTGGCACCGCGCCCAGCTTGAACAGGGCGAACATCAACAGGAAGAACTCCGGCGAGGGCCGCACCATCACCACCGTGCGCACCCCGCGGCCGATCCCGTAGCCAGCCAGGCCGGCGGCCATGGCGTCACTGCGGGCGTCAAGCTGGCGGTAATCGAGGGTGACGTCGTAGGCGGCCATGCCGTTGCCGGCGCCTCGGCGGCCCGGGCAGCGGATGGCGATCTGATCGGGGCGTTCACGCGCCAGTTCAGGCAGGCGCGCGGCAATGTTGCAGGGTCGGTTCATCTGTTCATTGTCGCCGCTTACGGAATTTCTTGCGCGGCGGCCGACTTCGTGGAAAATCCGCACCCTCGTTCCCGATTCCGACTGCCGCCCGAGGCGGCTTGCCCATGCAACATCCCTGCATGACCTGCGGCGCCTGCTGCACCCAATACCGCGTGGCCTTCCACTGGATGGAATCGGACGAGGTCACCCCCGGCGGCGTGCCGCACCAGCTTACCGAGGTGCTGGACCCGCATCGCCTGTGCATGCGCGGCACCCATTCCAAGCCGGTGCGCTGCGTCGCGCTGGATGCGCAGATCGGCGTGTATTCACGCTGCACCATCCACCCCAACCGGCCCAGCGTGTGCCGCGAGGTGGATGCATCGTGGGAGTATGGCAAGGCCAGCCCGCAGTGCGACAAGGCGCGCATCGCCTATGGCCTGGATCCGTTGACGCCGGCCGACTGGCGCTGGCGCGATGACGCCGACAATGACGACGACCATCCGGACGACAACGGCAACAGCCCTTCCTCGCCGCCGCAGGCGCCGGTCGCCGCGTAATGGTAGTGCCGGCCGCTGGCCGGCAACCTCATCAACCCTTCGGGTGTGCCGACCAACGGTCGGCACCCACCGGAAGAGGAAGGGGTGGGTGCCGACCGTTGGTCGGCACACCGATCAGATCGGGTTCGCGTCAAGGAACGCGCGGATCTCCGGCACCAGCACTTCGTGCTTGTCTTCCAGCACGTAGTGGCCGGCGTCCTCGAACGCATGTACCTGGGCCCGCGGCAGCGCGGCTTGGAAGCCCTTCAGGAAGTGGTGGTCGAACACGAAGTCGCGCAGGCCCCAGCCGAGGAAGGCCGGCCGGTCGGCGAACGACGGCAGCGCCTTGCCGGCACGCTCCAGCAGCGACCACGCCTTGTCGGCCGGCGACAGCGGGATGTCCTGCATGAAGCGGATGGTGCTGATGCGGTTGGCCCAGCTGTTGTAAGGCGACACGTAGGCGCGGCGCACGTCGGCCGGCATCTTCCGCTCCACGCCCAGCCACGAGGCACCGGAGGAGAACGCGTTGAAGGTGCGGATGATCCACTCGCCAATCTTCCAGTGACGGCCCAGCGCGATCTGCCACGGCATCTTCTTCGCCGCCGGCATCGGGAATGCAGCGGTATTGAGCACCACCAGGCGCTTGACCTGGTCGTGGTGCGACAGCGCCCAGCCGAAACCGATCATGCCGCCCCAGTCGTGCACGGCCAGGGTCACCGGTCCGGTGATGCCCAGGTGTTTGAGCAGCGCATCGAGGTCGTCCACGCGCGACTGCAGCGTGTACTCGTAGCGGCTGTCATCGGGCTTGTCCGACAGGCCCATGCCGATGTGGTCCGGCACGATGCAGCGGTAGATGTCCGACAGGCCCGCCACCAGCGTGCGCCAGTAATAGCTCCACGACGGATTGCCGTGCACCATCACCACCACCTCGCCGTCGCGCGGGCCTTCGTCGAGATAGTTCATCGACAGGCCCGGGCGCACTTCGAAGCGCTGCGGGTGGGCGGGGTAACCGGGAAGATCGCGCATGCGGAGCACCTTGGAAGAATCGCGGCGCGGTGTAGCGCCGAGCCATGCTCGGCGGCTCTCCGGTCAGGCCGCGGAAGAACCGCGCTGTGCGCGTGAGCCGAGCATGGCTCGGCTCTACAGGAGGTCGGGCAGCGGGCTGCTTACCAGACCACTTCAGCCATCGAACAGTTCAGGCCGGAACCAATGCCCAGAAGCGCGATGCGATCACCCTTCTTCAGCTTGCCCAGCTGCTTGAGCTTGCTCAGCACGATCGGCACCGAGGCCGGCCCGATGTTGCCGTGCTCGCCGAAGATGGTCATGACCTTCTTCGGGTCGATGCCGAAGTTCTTGATGAACGCAGCGGTGTGCGGCTGGCTCACCTGGTGGATCACGAACTGGTCCAGCTCTTCCACGGCCCAGCCGAGTGCGATCTTGGCGGCGGTGAAGGTCTTCTGTGCCAGCTTGATGCCTTCGATCAGCAGCAGGCGGGTGTCGGTGACCATGCGGTCCAGGTTGCCCAGGCACAGCTGGTTCCACTCGGTCGCCGAGCGGGTGACGCCACCCTTGTAGCGCGGCGCGTCCGGCACCAGCTCCGAGCGCGCCATCACCATCGCCGCGGCACCCGAACCGGTGGTCAGGGCCGCCAGCTCGTTGCGGAAATCGTCAGCGGTGACGTCCGGGGCGGTCATGCGCTCCAGGGTCTTCTCGTACACCAGGTTGGCGGTCTCGCCGTCCACCACCAGCGCGTAGTCGATGTCGCCGCGCTCGATCATGCGCGCGGCGATATCCATGCCGTTGATGAAGGCCAGGCAGGCGTTGGCGACGTCGAAGGTCATGCATTCGTCGCTGACGCCGAGGTTGCCCGACACGATGGAGGCGGTGGACGGCTCCAGGTAGTCGCGGCTGACCGAGGTATTGACCAGCAGGCCCACCTGCGTCGCATCGATTCCAGCGTCTTCCAGCGCCTTGCGGCCGGCCATGGTGGCAGCGTCGGACGCCAGCACGCCGTTGTCCCACAGGCGGCGCGCGTGGATGCCGGCGATATCGCCGAGCACGTCGGTGCGGATGCCCAGGCGATCCAACGTCGGCTGCAGGCGTTCGTTGATTTCCTTGGTGGTCAGCGTATGCGGTGCGTCGACGTGTGCCAGGCCGGCGATCGAGACATTCTTGAAGAGCATCGAGGTTAGCGCCAAGGCTCAGGCAAAAGGGGGCGCTATTCTATAACCCCCGGGCCTTCACCGCATCTTTACGAATTCAGCCTTGGCCGTATGGTGAAGCGTTCAGCGCGGCGGGCACTGGAATGCGGCGAAGCGCTGGCTGCCATCGGCCGGGGCCGCGGCGGCCTGCACGGCATTGGCGCCGGCGCTCGGGGCCTCGTTGCGGGCCAGGGTTTCCAGCTCTTCCTGCACGCGCAGCGGGTTGCGGTTGTAGAAGCCGACCTTGCTCTTCACAGTCACCACCACCTCGCCCTTGGCGATGCAGCCAGCGGGAACCGGGCCTGCCGGCAGCACGCGGGTCGCCTTGCCGGCCGGTTCGATCGGCACCCAGGTACAGGCGGTGACGGTGAGCAGCAGGGAGGAAAGCAGCAGAACGCGCATGGGCAGATCCTGGAAGGGTATGGAGGGATTCTGCCTGAACAGCCTGAATCGGGGGTAGCCGGGGCGGAGCCCAGGTAGCGCCGGGCCATGCCTGGCGAGCGCACAGCGCGGCATGGCTGGCCGCCGGAAAGCCGCCGGGCATGGCCCGGCGCTACCACGGGAGACCTGCCCGCCGTGGCGGGCAGGCACATCCCTTATTTCTTGACCGGGTTGCCTTCGGCATCGATCACGGTCACTTCGCCCAGGTTCAAGGCGCGCACGGCCGCTTCGGTCTGCTTGAGATCACCCACCACCACCCAGGTCAGCGCCTGCGGCTTGATCTCGGCGGCGGCCTGCTGCACCTGCGCCGGGGTCATCGCCTCGATCTCGGCCTTGCGACGCAGCACGTAGTCGTCCGGGCGCTTGAACTGCACGATCGAGCCGATGGTCGAGGCCACCGCGCTGGCGGTCTCGTAGGCACCGGGCAGGCTCAGGGTCTGGATATTGCGGATGCGGTTGACCTCGGCAGCGGTGGCCGGCTTGCTGCCATCGGCGAACGCGGCGATTTCCTTGCGCATTTCCGCCAGTGCCGGGCCGGTCTTGTCGATCTGCACCGGCGCGCTGGCCATCCACGGGCGCTGGCCCACCGAATTGACCGCGCTGCTGCGCGCACCGTACGACCAGTGCTTGTCTTCACGCAGGTTCATGTTCAGGCGCGAGGTGAAGTCGCCGCCGATCACACCGTTGGCGATGTCGAAGCGGGTCGAGCTGGTGGCGCTGGAAGGTGCCACCACCTGGCCGGCGAACAGGTTGGCCTGCACCGCGCCCGGCTGGTCGATCAGGAACACGCGCGGGCCCTTCGGCAGCGCCACGTCGGTGGCCGCCTTCACCTGCGGGGCATCGCCGGCAGCCTTCCAGTCGCCCAGCCGCTTGTCCAGCAGCGGCACGATCTCGGCCAGGGTGGTGTCGCCGACCACGATCAGGGTGCCGTTCTGCGGGCGCAGCCAGTCGTGATGGAAGTCGACCAGGTCCTCGCGGGTCAGGCCGTTGATCGCCGCCTCGTCGCCGCTGCCGGTGAACGGAATGGCATACGGGTGGCCCTTGCCGTACAGCAGCGGGGGCAGCACGCGCATCGCCACCGCACCCGGGTTGACCTTCTCCTGCTGGATGCCCGCGATCCAGCTCGCCTTGACCCGGTCGATCTCGCCCTGCTCGAAGCGCGGTTCGCGCAGCAGGTCGCGGTACAGCGCCAGCGACGGCACCAGGTTTTCCTTCAGCGCCGACAGGTCCACGCTCATCGAGTCCAGGCCGGCCGAGGCATCCAGGCTGGCGCCCAGCGCATCCGCCGCATCGGCGAAGGCCAGCGAGCCGAGCTTGCCGGCACCCTCGGTCATCAGGCTCATGGTGAAGTTGGCGGTGCCCGGTTTGCGGCCCTGGTCGGCACTGAAGCCGCCCGGGAACTGGTAGCTGAACTGCACCACCGGAATCTCATGGCGCTCGGCCAGGATCACCTGGGTACCGTTCTTCAGTGTCGCGCGCTGCAGCGCCGGGAACTTCAACTGCGGGAACTCGCGGGTCTGCGGCACGCCGGCCTTGCGGTCGACCTGCTCCGGCAGCGTGCTGTACTTCGGGTCCACCGCTGGCACGGTGAACGGCTTCGGCGCCTGGCTCGGATCTTCCTTCAGCGCCACGCGCTCACCCGGTGCGATCACCAGGGTGTGGCTGCCCTTGTCCAGCCACTGTGCGCCGAGCCGGCTCAGATCGGCGGCACTGGCCTTCTCGATGTTGGCCAGCGAGGTGCGGAAGCAGCCCGGGTCGCCGGTGAACACCGCACATTCTGCAAGGGCGTCGGCCTTGCCGCCGAAGCCACCGATGCGCTCGATGCCGCGGATGAAGCCGGCGCGGGCGCCGGTCTTGGCGCGCTCCAGTTCTGCGGCGGTCGGGCCCTGCTTGATCAGCCGGTCCAACTCCTCGTCGATGATCTTCTCGACCTTGGCCGGGTCCTGGCCCTGCTTGACCGTGGCCATGATCACGAAGTTGGAGCCCAGCTGCGAGGTAGAGAGTCCGGCAGCAATGCTGTCCACCAGCTTGTCCTGGTGCTGCAGGCGCTGGCTCAGGCGCGAGGACTTGGCACCGCCCAGCACCTGCGCGAACAGCTGCAGCTGATCGACCTCGGTGGTGCCGACCTGCGGCACGTTCCAGGCGCGGTAGATACGCGCCTGCGGCACCTTGTCGGTCATCGTCTCGCGCGTATCGGCGCTGCGCTTGGCCACGTTCACCGCCGGCTGCGCCATGGTCGGGCCGGCCGGGATGCTGCCGAAGTACCTGGAGACCTTTTCCTTGGCGGTGGCCAGGTCGATGTCGCCGGCCAGTACCAGCACCGCGTTGTTCGGGCCGTACCAGGTGCGGAACCAGGTCTTCACGTCGTCCAGCGACGCCGCGTTCAGATCGTTCATCGAACCGATCACGCCGTGGTGGTACGGGTGGCCCACCGGATACAGCGCCTTGTTGAGCTGGTCCCAGGCCTGGCCGTAGGGCTGGTTCTCGCCTTGGCGCTTCTCGTTCTGCACCACGCCACGCTGCTCGTCCAGCGCCGCCTGGTCGATCGCACCGACCAGATGGCCCATGCGGTCCGATTCCATCCACAGCGCCATGTCCAGCGCAGTGGTGGGCACGTTCTCGAAGTAGTTGGTGCGGTCGGTATTGGTGGTGCCGTTCTGGTTGGTGGCGCCGACCTGCTTGAACGGCTCGAAGAACTCGCCGTCGTGGTTTTCGCTGCCCTGGAACATCAGGTGTTCGAACAGGTGCGCGAAGCCGGTGCGGCCGGCCGGTTCGTCCTTGCTGCCGACGTGATACCAGACGTTGACCGCGACGATCGGCGCCTTGCGATCGGTGTGCACGATCACGCGCAGGCCGTTGGGCAGGGTGAACTGCTCATACGGGATATCGACCTTGGCCGGTGCGGCCGGCTTTGCCGCCAGCGCATGGGAAGGCACAAGCGTGCCCAGGGCGGTGCTGAGGGCAACGGCCAGCAGCGCAGTGCGCGGGCGAAGGGCGAGAGACATATCCGGATCCTTGGTCACATAGGTGAACCCCGATCCTAGCGTGCGCGCGCAACGGCCGGAATCGGCCAGCAGTCACTGGGGGTGTTTGCCTCCTTGCCCCTCCACCCCTGCTTTGCGGCCCGGGAGGGGCGGTCACAAGCGCCCGCAGGCAACGCCCGGACAGTGTCCGCGGCCCGAGGAATGGACAGGTGTCCGCCCACCGGACACTTCTCTATCCGAACAAACTCCTTCTAAATCAATAACTAAAAGTTGGCACGCGGATTGCTTGGTAATTCCTGCGCCAGGAAGGGCTTCAGACGAAAGCTGACTGAAGACTGAACAAATGCAGGAAATCGGAAATTTTCCTTGCACGCCCAGAATTGGTGTACTACCTTACTACCACACCACTGATCACTAACACTAAACAGGCCCCGTCATGAACGCCAAGACCATTGCCATCGCCATCGCCCTGATTGCCGGCACCGCGGTTGTTTCGTCGGTGCAGGCCTCCGAATCCATCAAGACGCTGTCCACCGTGCAGGTCCGCCCTGCCGCCGACCAGCTGGCCCAGCAGGCCTGGGAACAGGCCAGCGGCATCCCGACCCTGGCCACCGTGGAAGTGCGCCCGAGCGCCGACCAGCTGGCCGAGCGCAACGGCTACGTCGCCGCCCCGGTTGCGGCCGCGATGCCGATCACCACCCTGGCCTCGGTGGAAGTGCGCCCGAGCCTGGAACAGCGCGTCGCCCTGGCCGCCGAGCTGGAAGCCCAGCGCTACGCCGCGACCCTGGCTGCCGCCGCCACCAACGTCGCCAACTCGGTCATCGTCAACCTGCCGGCCCTGCAGGTGCGTCCGAGCGCCGCCGACCTGCAGGCCCTGGCCACCGAAACCGCCCAGGTCCTGCTGCGTCCGTAACCGGTGCCGCCCTGCCTCGCGCAGGGCGTGCGCCGTAAAGGCGGCCGCCGTCGCAGGTACACTGCGCCGATGAATGCCGCGCCCCAGTTCCACGTGATCCTGTTCCAACCGGAAATCCCGCCCAACACCGGCAATGTGATCCGGCTCTGTGCCAACACCGGCGCGCAGCTGCACCTGGTCGAGCCGCTTGGCTTCGCACTGGAAGACAAGCAGCTCAAGCGCGCCGGGCTGGACTACCACGAGTATTCACGCCTGCAGGTGCACCCCGACCTGGACACCGCGCTGGCGCGGATCGCACCGAATCGGTTGTTCGCACTCAGTACCCGCGCCAGCGTGCGCTACGACAGCGTGGCCTTTGAAGAGGGCGATGCCTTCCTGTTCGGGCCGGAAAGCCGTGGCCTGCCGCAGGACGTGCTCGATGCCCTGCCCGACGGCCGCCGCCTGCCCCTGCCGATGCGGCCGGGCAACCGCAGCCTCAATCTTTCCAACACCGTTGCGGTGGTGATGTACGAGGCGTGGCGGCAGCATGGGTTTGCCGGCGGCGCGTAGCGCCACGCGCCTCTCTTCTGCCTGATTGTTGCTGTGGCGGGCGCATGCGTTCATGGGCGTTACTTTTCTTTCCGCGCGGAAAGAAAAGTAACCAAAAGAAACGCGCCGCCATCCGCGAGCCGGTGCTGCGCACCGGTACCCTACGCTCCTCGGCCCGCCGGGGGACGGCGCGGAACTCGCTGCGCTCAGACACCCGCGCCTCTTCGCCCCCGCCGGACCTGCGGTGCTCGGCTCGCTTCAAGGCGGACCCGACAGCCGCGCGGTACAGGCTGTCCTTGAACCCATCGCGGTCCGGTGCGCGGTTCGGCACACCGATCGCTCGCCTGCGAATACGCTACTGGACAATGCCGGCCAGCGGCCGGCACTACCGGTGCACTCAGAACGCGTTGATGCCGGTCAGCTCGCGGCCGATCACCAGCTGGTGCACGGTCTCGGTGCCTTCATAGGTGATCACCGATTCCAGGTTCAACGCATGCCGGATCGCCACATGCTCGGTGGTGATGCCAGCCCCACCGAGCAGATCGCGACACTCGCGGGCGATGTCGATGGCCATGCGGCAGTTGTTCCACTTGGCCAGGCTGACCTGCTGCGGCTGCAGCTGGCCGGCTTCCTTCAGGCGGCCCAGCTGCAGCGCCAGCAGCTGTGCGGTGGTGATGCGGCGGGCCATCTCGGCCAGCTTGATCTGCGCGCTCTGCGTGGCCGCCAACGGGCGGCCGAACAGCACGCGCTCCTTGGCGTAGCCCAGCGCCTCATCCAGGCAGGCGATGGCCGCACCGATCGGGCCCCAGCTGATGCCATAGCGGGCCTGGGTCAGGCAGCCCAGCGGCCCCTTCAGGCCCTTCACGTTCGGCAGGCGGTGGCTGTCGGGCACGCGCACGTCATCGAAGAACAGCGCGCCAGTGAGCGAGGCGCGCAGGCTCATCTTGTGCTTGATTTCCTGCGTGGTGAAGCCGGCCATGCCCTTCTCCAGCACGAAGCCCTGGATGCCGTCCTCGGTCTGCGCCCAGACGATGGCCAGGTCGGCCACCGGGCCGCTGGTGATCCACATCTTGCTGCCGCTGATGCGCCAGTCATTGCCGTCGCGCACCGCGCGGGTCTTCATGCTGGCCGGATCGGAACCACCGTGCGCTTCAGTCAGGCCGAAACAGCCGATCAGTTCGCCGCGTGCCATCGCCGGCAGCCACTGCTGGCGCTGCTCTTCGCTGCCGTAAGCGTAGATCGGGTACATGCACAGCGAGCTCTGCACCGACACGAAGCTGCGCAGGCCGGAATCGCCGCGCTCCAGCTCCTGGCAGATCAGGCCATAGCTCACCGCGCCGAGGCCACCGCCGCCGTACTCGGTCGGCAGCGTTGCGCCGAGCAGGCCCAGTGACGCGATCTCCGGCACCAGTTCAGACGGAAAACGGGCCTGGTCGAAGGCATCGCCGATGATCGGCAGCACGCGCTCGTCGGTGAAGCGGGCGACACTCTCCTGCACCGCACGCTCTTCCTCATTGAGCAGGGAACGGACATCGAACAGATCGTACGGATGCAAAGCCATGGCACTCACACGCAGTCAGGACCCGGCCATTGTCGGTCATCCGGGCAGCGCGTGCCGACCAGGGTTGGCCCACCACCAGGGCTGAGGCACTACGCTGCGCTGCAGCAATCGTGCGGTGAACGGCGTCTATCTAGCTCGATCACGCGCGTCCCGGTACCCTGACACATTCAAACAACCGTTTCGCCCGTGGCCGCACGCGCGATTCCCAGGCACCGCCGGTGGCCCCGATGCCGGCCCTACCCACGAGTCATGCAATCGATGAGCGCTGAAGCCAACGCCCTGCCCCCGCGTGAAGTAATGGAGTTCGACGTGGTGATCGTCGGCGCCGGTCCTGCCGGCCTGGCCACCGCGATCCGCCTGCGCCAGCGCGCGATCGAAGCCGGCCGCGAGCTGTCGGTGTGCGTGCTGGAAAAGGGCTCCGAACCGGGCGCGCACGTGCTCTCCGGTGCGGTGATGGACCCGCGCGCACTGACCGAACTGTTCCCGGACTGGGCCGAACGCGGCGCACCGCTGAAGCAGAAGGTCACCCGCGACGAATTCCTGTTCCTCAGCGAGACCGGCGCACGCAGCACGCCCAACGCGCTGCTGCCGGAGTGCTTCCACAACGAAGGCAACTACATCATCAGCCTGGGCGAATTGACCCGCTGGCTGGCGCAGCAGGCCGAGGCGCTGGAAGTGGCGATCTTCCCGGGCTTTGCCGCCGCCGAAGTGCTGTTCGGCGACAACGGTGAAGTGATCGGCGTGGCCACCGGCGACATGGGCATCGAGAAGGACGGCAGCATCGGCCCGGCCTTCGAGCGCGGCATGGCGCTGCACGCCAGGTACACGGTCTTCGCCGAAGGCGCGCGCGGCCACCTCGGCCGCCAGCTGATCGCCCGCTACAAACTGGACGAAGGCAAGGACCCGCAGGCCTACGGCATCGGCATCAAGGAACTGTGGCAGATCGACCCGGCCAGGCATGAGCCGGGGCTGGTGGTGCATGCGGCCGGCTGGCCGCTGGACAGCGACACCTACGGCGGCGCGTTTCTGTACCACGCCGACGGCGGCAAGGTCGCCATCGGCTACGTGGTCGGCCTGGACTACAGGAACCCATGGCTGAGCCCGTTCGAGGAGTTCCAGCGTTTCAAGACCCATCCCTCCATCCGCAAGCACCTGGAGGGCGGCACCCGCATCGGTTACGGCGCCCGTGCGATCACCGCCGGTGGCCTGCTGTCGCTGCCGAAGACGGTGTTCCCCGGGGGCGCGCTGGTCGGCTGCGAGGCCGGTTACCTCAACGCCAGCCGCATCAAGGGCAGCCACGCCGCAATCAAGACCGGCATGCTGTGCGCCGACGCCGCGTTCGACGCGCTGGCTGCTGATCGCCAGCACGATGAACTGAGCGCCTACCCTAAGGCGTTCGAAGCCAGCTGGCTGTTCACCGAACTGCAGCAGGCCAAGAACTTCAAGCAGTGGTTCAAGAAGGGCCAGACCGTGGCCACGCTGATGACCGGCGTGGAGCAGTGGCTGCTGCCCAAACTGGGCGTGCGCAACCCGCCGTGGACCCTGCATCGCACCCAGCCGGATCATGCCTGCCTGGAGCCGGCGGCCAAGCACACCCGCATTGCCTACCCGAAGCCGGATGGCGTGCTGACCTTCGACCGCCTCAGCTCGGTGTTCCTGAGCAGCACCAACCACGACGAGAACCAGCCCAGCCACCTCACGCTGAAGGACCCGAGCATTCCGGTGAAGGTGAACCTGGCCGAGTACGCCGGTCCGGAAGCGCGCTACTGCCCGGCCGGCGTGTACGAGTTCGTCGGCGAAGCCGACAGCGCGCGCCTGCAGATCAACGCGCAGAACTGCGTGCACTGCAAGACCTGCGACATCAAGGACCCCACCCAGAACATCGTGTGGGTGACCCCGCAGGGCGGCGGCGGCCCGAACTACTCGGGCATGTGATCGCCCCGGGCTGCGACCGCGTGTCGCAGCCCGGCGGCTCGACCGCACCGCTATCCTGCCGCCCATGCGCGCCGACCGCCTGCTCATTGCCATTGCCGTGTCCCTGCTCGCCACGGCCTGCCAGCGCCCGCCTGCTGCGCCCGCCACGCCCGAACAGGCCCGGCAGCAGGCCATGCAGCGCGCGTTCGAACTGTGCGCCGGTTGCCACACCGTGCAGCCCGGCGGCATCCACCGCTTCGGGCCGAACCTGCATGGCGTGATCGGCCGCCGCGCCGGCAGCTTGCCCGACTACGGCTATTCCGAGGGCATGCGCCGCGCCGACATCACCTGGAGCGCGCAGACCCTGGATGCCTTCCTGCAGTCGCCCACCCACGTGGTGCCCGGCACCCGCATGTACAACGCCTTTCCCAGCGCCGAACGCCGCGCGCTGGTGATCGCCTACCTGCAACAGCAGTCGGCTCAGTGAGCCAATCGCTGCAGCTGGTGCTGCAGCCGTGCCACGAACGCCGTTACGGCGGCGAACACCGGTGCCGGATCGGTCTCGCCCGCATCCTGCAGGCGCTCGACCAGTGCGTTGGCCTGCCCGGCCAGCACCGTCGCCCCAACCGCACCCATGCCGCCGGCCAGGCGATGCAGGTGCAGCGCCGCGGTTTCGCGGTCGCCGGCCTGCACGGCGCATTGCACGGTCGCCAGATCGCCCTCGCTGGCCTGCAACAGGCTGTCGCGCAGCTGCTCGGCCACCACGCGTGAGCCGAACCGCCGCTGCAGGCTGGCCAGATCAGGCAGCGTCCCGCCATCGTCGGCAGCGGGTCCGGCCTGCGGCTCCACAACCGATAGTCCCTGCGCCTGCGGCAACCAGCGCAGCAGCGCGGCGCGCAGGGTTGCCAGCGACAGCGGCTTGGACAGTACTTCGTCCATGCCGGCCTCGCGACAGCGCCGTGCATCGTCGTCCAGTACGCTGGCGGTGAGCGCCAGTACGGTCAGCCGCGGCTGGCCGTTGCGACCCTCGCGTTCGCGCAGCAGGCGGGTGAAGGCGAAGCCATCCAGCACCGGCATCCGGCAATCGGTGATGACCAGATCGAACGGCTCCGACGCCAACCGGTCCAGCCCCTGCTGGCCATCGCCGACCAGCACATGCGGCACACCCAGCTGCTGCAGGCGCCAGGCCATCATCGCCTGGTTGGTCGGATGATCTTCGATCACCAGCACGCGTGCCTCGCGCAACGCCGGCGGCAGGAGCGCCGCCTGTTCCTCCTCGGCGGCAAGCGCTTCAACATCGCCACGGCCGGCTTCCACCAGCGACAGCCGCACCTCGGCGCGGGTACCCTCGCCCAGCGTGCTGTGCAGCTCCAGTTCGCCGTCCATCATCTGCACCAGGCGCTGGCAGATGCTCAGGCCCAAGCCGGTACCACCATGGTCACGCTGGATGTATGCACCGGCCTGGGTGAACGGCGCAAACAGGTGCTGCAACTGTTCCGGCGCGATTCCGATGCCGGTGTCGGTGACGCTCAGGCACAGCGGCTGGCTGCCGTCTTCGGCGGTCGGCCCCAGCACTTCCAGCTGCAACCGCACTTCGCCGCGCACGGTGAACTTGATGGCGTTGCTGAGCAGGTTGAACACGATCTGGCGCAGGCGCACGCCATCCACTTCGTGCGCCGCTGCCAGCTGTGGGTCGATCTGCACGTGCAGGTCCAGCCCACGTGCACTGGCCTGCGCCGACAGCAACCGGCACACGCTCTCCAGCAAGGGCCGCAGCGGCTGCGGCACCGGTTCCAGGCGCAGTGCGCCGGCCTCCAGCCGCGAGTAATCGAGAATATCGTCGAGGATCTGCCGCAGCATCTGCGCGGAATCCTCGATCACGTTGAGAATGCGCTGCTGCTCGGCATCCAGCGGCGAATGGGCCAGCACCTCAAGCATGCCCAGCACGCCGCTCATCGGCGTGCGGATCTCATGGCTCATGGTTGCCAGGAAACGCGACTTCGCCTCCGCGGCCTGTTCGGCCTCTGCCTTGGCCGCAGTCAGGGCCTCGGCCTGCGCACGCGCCTCGCTGACGTCCACCCAGTAACCACTCCAGATCACCGCGCCCGCTTCCGCAGCATAGGGATGGGCCTGGCTGCGCACCCAGCGCGCGCCGGTGCCTTCAGGACGCAGCCGGAACTCAAGAATGAGCGGCGCGAACTGCCGCGCCGCCTGCTCGACCGCATGCAGGATGTGCTCGCGGTCATCTTCCTCGATGCGCTCCAGCAGGCAGGTTGCATCCTGTTCGGCCTGCTGCCGGCTGATCCCGAACAACGCCTGCAGGTCACCGGCAATGAACGGGAAACTGAGGGTTCCGTCAGCCGCACGGCGTGCCTGATAGACCACGGCGGGCAGGTTGTCGGTGACTTCGGCCAGGCGCTGTTCCAGATGGCGACGCCCGGCTACCTCACGGCGCAGCCGCCAATGCCCGATGGCGTGCACCAGCAGCGCGGTAAGCAGCACCAGCAGCAGCGGCACGCCCCAGCGCGCCACGCGGGTCCACTCGAGGCCGTTGCGGTATTCGACGGCCAGCCAGTCGCCGCGCAGGGCTTCGCGCTTGCGTGGGGTCATCTGCAGCAGCAGGCGGTCGAAGGTGGTGGCCAGGGCGGCATGGCGACGCTCGACAGCCAGCACCAGCTGATCGTTGAAGCCGGCCGGTGCGGCCACCTGCAGGCGCCCCGGGAAGCGGTTGCGCAGCAGGTGGTCCACCACGGCCAGATTGCCTATATAGGCGTCGGCGTCGCCATTGATCAGGCGCTGCAGGGCCTGTTCCGCGCTGCGCGCTGCGATGATCCGGGCCTGCGGTGCCTGCTGCAGCACATAACCACGCACGCGCTCCGGATCGGACAGCAGCACCCGCTTGCCCTGCAGGTCTGACAGGCCCAGCAGCGCCGGGCTGTCGCGCCGGCTGACGATCACGTTCGGCACGCTGATGAAGGGCTGGCTGAACACCCAGTCCGGGCCCAGGTAGCGCGAATCGGCCGGAATGCCCATTACCGCCTGCAGCTCGCCGCGGCGCGCCTTCTCGCGCACTTCGTACCAGTCATGGCTGTTTTCCACCTGCAGGTTGGCGCCGGCCTGCAGCAGGCGGCGCAGGTATTCGCTGGCCAGGCCGCTGGGGTTGCCATCCTGGTCGGCGAACGACAGTGGCGCCGCGTTCGGCGCGAAGCCAATCCTCAACGGTTGCTCCAGTACCCGCTTCTCGGCCTGGCTCAGCGCCAGCTGTGCCGATGCCGACCACCGCGGAGGTGGCAGCCAGCGCTGCGCCAGCGCATCGCGCTGGGCCTGGCTGGTCGCGGCCAGCGCCAGGTCCAGCGCTTCGGCCAGTGGCTGCTTGCCGTTGGGAATGCCGAAGTGCAGTCGCTCCGGCGGGAGATCGCTGGGGCGCAGCAGCACGACGCCCTGCAGGTCCTCGCGGGCGATCAGTTCGGTGGCCACATAGGCATTGCCGATGTAAACGTCGGCCTTGTCGTCTCTGACCATCTCCAAGGCCGCCAACGAGTTGTTTGCGACAAGCTGGCGCGCATGCGGAAAGCGGGCGCGCACCTGGGGCCCGGTCAGGAAGTCCTGCTCGATCACCACCCGCAGTCCGTCCAGATCGGGATTGTCGGAGGCACGCAGGTCATCCGGGCGCCCCACCAGGGCCAGCGGGGCCTCGCCATAGGCGGCGGTGTAGACCATGCAGCGGGTGCGGTCGGCACTGAGCCCGACGTTCATCACCACATCAATCTCGCCACGACATGCCGCATCCAGCACGGATGTCCAGTCGGAGTAGCGCCTTGCCTCCACCTTCACGCCCAACTGACGGGCAAGAAGCGACAGATAATCCGGACCCAGGCCAACCTGTTGGCCATCACGGAGGGACTCGAACGGTGGCCAGCCACTGTCATACTGACCCACGACGATGCTCGGATGGGCGGCCAGGTACTCGCGCTGCAGGGGGCTGAGCGGCAACGGCCCGGGCACCGCCTGCGCCAACGCTGCCGGCAGCGCCAGTACGACCAGCAGCAGGACCAGCCCGCGAACAGCCCAGCTACGCATCGGCGTCGATCTCCTAGAATCCTGCCAGGGACCGCGATGGTCGCGGCCCAGCCAGCCCGGTGGCCATACTAGAGCATGAGCTTGCGCATCATCATCGCAGACGACCACCCGGTGGTCCGTATCGGTACCCGCGCCGTCATCGAATCGAGCGGGGTGGGCCGCGTGGTCGGCGAAGCCGACAGCGCGCAGGCGCTGATGGCCCTGCTCGGCAGCCAGCCCTGCGACCTGCTGGTGACCGACTACTCCATGCCGGGCAGCCCGCAGGCCGACGGCTTCGCCATGATCGGCATGATCCGCCGCCGTCATCCAGACCTGCCGGTGCTGATGCTCAGCGTCTCCAGCAATCTGGCGATCCTGCGCATGGTGCTCGACAGCGGCGTGCTCGGCCTGGTCGACAAGAGTTCGTCGATGGACGAGCTGCCGCAGGCCATCCAGTCGGTCTACCGCGGCCAGCCCTACATCAGCCGCAGCCTGCGCGAGCGGGTCGAGGCTGCCGGCAGCTGGCGCATGCGCGAGGGTGACGGCAAGCCGCTGTCGCCACGCGAGGTGGAGGTGCTGCGGCTGCTCGGCACCGGCATGACCGTGAAGGAAATCTCGCTTCAGCTGCACAAGAGCGTCAGCACCATCAGCCGGCAGAAAGGTGATGCCATGCTCAAACTGGGCCTGAAGGGCGACGCCGAGCTGTTCGATTACCTGCGCGACGGCAAGATCTGAGAGCCAGATCGCACAAGAAGGGCATCTGGCACTGCCCTCTTTGACGGGCCGCCGATCTGTGCCAAGATGGTGGGGCATGAGTTCCCAATGCGAGGTCGAAGGAATCGACCGGCTCATGTCCTCGCTCCCGTCCCTGGTGGACGTGGCGCGGTTCCCTGCCGGCCGTCTGGCCCGGCAACGCTGACCATGGAGAGGCGCATGCAACATCCCCCCAAGCTACGCTGGACCCTGCCGTTGCGGCCTCTGCGCGCATTCGCGGCGTGCCTGCTCGTCTCTCTTTCCGCTGCCGCCTGCAGCGCCGCCGATCCGGTCCCCTCGTCCTCCCAGCCCGGCGCCCCTGCGCAGGCTGCCAATGCGCCCCGACAGGATGTTGCCACGATGCAGAACACCTCTCCCGACACCGCCGTTGCCCCGCCCGACGCGCCGACCGTGATGTATTTCACCTATCAAGTGGATGGCGATGGCGCGACCTCCTATGAGGTCCAGAACGGCAGCGTGGCGACCTTCTGGTTCGGCCATACCTTCACCCTCGACGGCACCACGTATTACACGGGTTTCTCCTGGGATACCCGCGAGCACTACGGCAAGCCTGGCGAGCAGACGCAGGCCGGTCCGGACGACCGCGCCAACCTCGCCGAGGCCACCTTCGTGCTGGCCGGCACCGACGCGAAGAAGCCGTGGAAGTTCCGTGGCCAGGAATGGACCATCGGCGCACTGGGCGCGTACGACAAGGCCGACGACGTCGATACCCGGCGCAAGCCGCTTGAACATCGCACCGTCGACGGCCGCCTGCTGCTGGCGGTGCCGACCAGCAGCTTCGACCGCGGCATCAGCAGCACCGGCTATGCACTGCTGCTGTTCAACCCCAGGCGCAGCGAAGACGACGTGGACAGCAAGGTCTGGCGCTATGTCGGTACGGTGCGCACAGGCGAAGACAACAGCGCCGCCTGCGACGAAGGCAACGTGATGCCCTGCACCGGCAGCGACGGCGAACTGGCCTTCGCTGCCAACGGCAACGGCCTGCCGCGACTGACCGTGACCTTCAAGGGCACCACCCTCGAAGGCCCCGGCAGGACCCGCACCCTGGGTGCCGGCGACACCGTGCACTACACCTTCGACAGCGCGACCCAGCAGTACCTCGCGCGCTGAAAGCACCCGCCACGCGCGGGTTCCCTGTTGACCGACATGTTCTTGACTCACGGATGAGTCCGGTTGGCGATTCGCGGCATGCGCCGCTCCATCAACCCCGAGGAAAAACGTCATGGCACAGCATGACTACAGCAGAAAGGAAGTCCTGGACATCGTCGAGCAGGTCGCCAGGCAGAAGAGCATTCCGGTCGACGACTTCATGCGCTTCGCGTACATCGAGACCGGTGGCACGTTCAACGAGCGCGCCCACAACGCGTCATCCGGCGCCAAGGGCCTGTTCCAGTTCGTGCCCGGGTCCGCACGCCAGTACCACCTGACCGGCCACGAGTTCGACCCCACCCGCAACACCGAAGCGGCCGCGCAGATGTACCAGGACAACCTGGACTCGATGGCACGCCGCAACGAGCGCACCGGCCACCCGTACCTGTCCGGCGGCAGTACGCCGACCGGGCTGGACCTGTACCTGGCCCACCAGCAGGGCAGTGCCGGCTATGGCTCGGTGCAGACCGCCATTGCCACCGGCACCTTCGGCGTGGTCCGCAACAGCCACGGCGACGAGATCAACATGCGCCGCAACGTGCTGAACCAGATCGGGTCGGACGCGAAGGCGCTGACCGGCCACAGCCTGGCCGAAATGCGCGGCATGAACGATGGCGACCTGGCACGGGCCTTCTCCAGCTACTACATCCACAAGTACGCAGCGATCAGCATCCCGGAAAAGAACATCGAACCGCAGGCGGTGGCGCAGGGCCAGGGCCAGGCCCCGGCCGCGCCTGCACAGGCCAGCGCAGCCGTGGCGGCCGGTGCTGCCACGCTGGCGGCAACCGCAACAGCCGCTGCCGCGCCGAAACCGGGCATCGAACTGCAGGCCGCCTACGAGGCCGGCGTGAAGTACGACGATGTGAAGTACGCCATCAACATTCCGGGCCACGCGCTGTACGTACCGGGCAAGACCGGAAAGAACGTGGACCAGGGTTACATCGATTGCTCCGGCTGGGTCGGCACGCTGCAGAACCGGACCATGGACGAGATCAACCAGAAGGCCGGGCATGCGGTGTTCAGCAAGGCCGATCGCATCGACCTGGGCAACCTGGGTTCCGGCGGCATCGTGCGCAAGGCATTCGACCAGTCCGGCGTGCTGCTTGACCGCGACGCGATCCTCAAGCCCGGTGCGCTGAAGGAAGGCATGATCATCGGCCTGGATACGGCCAGGACCCGCCATGAACACTGGAACGGCATCGACCACATCGTGATGGTGGTGCGCGACCCGAACACCGACAAGCTGCTGATCAGCCAGTCCACCGGCAGCAAGGGCGTGCACACCATGCCGGTGGAGGACTACCTCAAGCAGGTGAAGGACCACCCGCACTGGAAGCTGTTCGCGTCCGATCCATTGTCCAAGGCCCGTGACCTGCTGGAAAACCGCACCCAATCGCACGAGCAGACCCAGGGCAAGGCCAACGCCGAGCACAAGGCGGCCGCCACGCCGCACGCCGAACTGTACAAGCAGGGCGCACACAGCGAGGGCGTGCGCAAGGTGCAGGAGCAGCTGGGCCACCTGGGCTACGTCGGCGCCGACGGCAAGCCACTGGTCGAGGATGGCCGCTTCGGCCGCAACACCGACGCGGCAGTGCGCCAGCTGCAGAAGGACAACGGCCTGGTCGTCGACGGCATCGTCGGTCCGAAGACGCTGGAAGCAATCAAGGAAGCACGCGAACGACCCTTGCTGAACGACGAGCGGCACCCACGCAATCCGATGTACCTGCAGGCCACCGAAGGCCTGGAGCGGCTGCCGGCAGGTACCTTCAAGGATCGCCACGCGCTGGAAAGCGCCGCCGCGGCCCTGACCAAGGAGGCGCATGCCGCCGGCCTGCAACGCATCGACACGGTGGTGCCGAGCCCGAACGGTGAGCGCCTGTTCGCCGTGCAGGGCACGATCGGTGACCCGGCGGCCAGCCGCGTGGCGGTGGAGACCCGTGCCGCCAGCGAGCAGAGCCTGGCGCTCAGCAGTGGTGCCGTGCAGGGCGCCCCAAACGTGCTGCACCAGCAGCAGGATGCCCAGCAGGAGCAGGCCCGGCAGGCACAGAAGGCGATGGGCGTCTAAGCCCGCAGCGCCTTGGCAGAGAAGGGAGGGCCACGTCCGCGTGGCCTTTTCCCTTTCTGCCAGCTGAGCGGCCGGGGCCGCTTTCAGCCTTGCTTCATGCCGCCTGCCGCTAGATGAATGCGCAAGCCGCACGGTGGACCAGGCAATGTTCCGGCAATGTTGGAACGCCAGCGTGGACACCACGGCAGCCGGGGCGCCCCGCGCCCTCCCTGCCCAGCGTGGCATGCACCTCACAGGAGAACGAACATGCTCAGTACTTCCGCACTCAGCTTCCGTGGTCTGGCGATGGCTCTGGCGCTGGTGGCCAGTGTGGCCGTGGTCAGCGATGCCAGCGCGATGTCGAGGAAGGACAAGCGCACCCTGGTCGGCGCCGTGGTGGGTGGCGTGGCCGGCAACCTGCTCTCCAACGGTGATCCTGCCGCCACCGTGGGCGGCGCCGTGGCCGGCGGCGCGATCGGCAACCTGACCACCTCCGACCGCCGCGACCGTCGTTACTACGACAATCGCCGTTACGACGACCGCTACGATCGCCGTTACGACCGTGGCTACTACCGCAGCGGCTACTACGACCGCGGTGACGACCGTCGCTGGCAGCGCGAGCGCTACTACGACAACCGCTACTACCACGACCGCGGCCGCCATCGCGGCTGGTAAGCAGCGCGGCGGCATCACCGCAGCTGATGCACGGACGGGCGGGTCGATGACCCGCCCGTTTGCGTTGGCCGCGTGCATGGCGTTGAATGCGCAGCCTTGGATGTGACTTTCCCCACCGGGGCTGCGGCATGACTTCTTCCTCCCACCGCGTGCAGGGCCTGAACAACGACGAGGTTGCTGCCGACTGGCCACCGATCAGCGCGGCGGACATTGCGTGGCTGCGCCAGCGCTACCCGCAGCTGGGCGAGCACAGCCAGCCCCGCTGGCACAGCCCACGGCCGCTGTCGGCCGCTGCCATCGTCAATGGCAGGGACGGCGCGGTGTTCATCAAGCGCCACCACCACAGCGTGCGCAGCGCGGCCTGCCTGGAAGAAGAACACCGCTTCATCGCCCATCTCGCCGCAGCGGGCCTGCCGGTGGTGCAGGTGCTGCCAGCGGCCGATGGCCACAGCGCCGTCGAGCATGGCGAATGGACCTTCGAGCTGCATGCGGTTGGCGTCGGTGAGGACCTGTATCGCGACGCGGTGTCGTGGTCGCTGCTGACCGATATCGCGCAGGCCCGTGAAGCCGGACGCGCACTCGCACAGCTGCACCGTGCCGCCGCCAGCTACCACGCGCCCCAGCGCAGTACCCATGTGCTGGTCGCGCGCGATGATCTGATCCGCAGCGACGATCCGGTCGCGGCCATCAAGGCAGGGCTGCACGAGCGCCCCGCGCTGGCCCGCTATCTCGCGCGCATTCCGTGGGAGGCGCAGCTGCAGCGTGACGTGCTGCCGTGGCATGCCGGCCTGGCCAAGCGCCTGCGCGACGAGCCCCGGCTGTGGGCCCACAACGACTGGCATGTGTCCAACCTGCTGTGGCGCGATGGGCAGATCAGTACCGTGCTGGACTTCGGCCTGGCGTCGCCTACCAGCGCACTGTTCGACCTCGCCACCGCGATCGAGCGCAACGCGGTGGCGTGGCTGGAACTGGAGCGCGGCATGCAGGCAGTGCGCATCGATATCGCGCTGGCGCTGCTCGACGGCTACCGTCAGGCGCTGCCGCTGTCGGCGGCACGCGTGCACCTGCTGGCCGACCTGCTGCCGATGGTCCATTTCGACTTCGCACTGTCCGAAGTGGAGTACTTCGAAGGCGTCACCGGCTCGACCGCCAACGCCGATGTAGCGTGGCGGCCCTTCATGCTGGGGCACCCGGCGTGGTTCCACAGCGCGCCGGGACAGGCACTGCTGCAGGCCCTGCACGCGGCAGCCTGAAGGGCGCCGGCTCGCAAATCCGTACCATTTGTAGTGAAATGGTCACCTGAAGCGGGGGTGCCTGGATCTGCCAGGCTGAGAGAGTCCCTTGGAACCTGATCCGGTTTGCACCGGCGTAGGGAGCTTTGAGCCGCAGCCACACCCCCGTCATGGGCCGGTGCACCTGCGCGCCGTCGCTTCGTCTCCCTTGTTGTCCGAAGACGAATCGAATGAACCGCTGCCTGCACCCCACCCTGCTCTCCCTCGCCCTCTGCGCCGCGCTGCCGCTGCACGCCAGCGAGGCCGAAGCGTCCCCCGATGCGGCTGCCACCGGCGCCGAGCATTCGCCGACCGAACTGGCAGCGGTGCGCGTGCAGGCCGGCAAACCGAAAGCCGATACCTCGCGCGTGAACGCCTTCGGTGGCGGCAGCTGGAAGGACACGCCGGCCTCGGTGAACGTGCTCGAGCGCGACTATCTCGACCGTCGCCAGGTGCGTTCGCTGTCCGAGCTGGCCAGCAACGATGCCTCGCTCGGTGATGCGTATGCGCCGGTGGGTTACTACCAGAACATCGCCATCCGTGGCTTCGCGCTGGACGCCGCCACCGGCTACCGCTTCAACGGCCTGTCCATCGCCGGCGAACAGCGCCTGGCGCTGGAGAACGTGCAGTCGGTGGAGATCCTCAAGGGTGAAGCCGGCCTGGCCGCAGGCGTGATGGCACCGGGTGGCATCATCAACTACATCGGCAAGCGCCCGGCCGAAGTGCGCACCGCCACGCTCGGCACCGATTCGGAAGGCTCGCGCTACGTCGCCGTCGATGTCGGCCACTGGATCACCCCGCGCTTCGGCCTGCGCCTGAATGCCGCGTGGGATTCCAGCAATTCCTATGTCGAGCACGCCGATGGCCGCCGCAATTTCTACTCGCTGGCGGCCGACTGGCTGATCGGCGAACGCGGCAAGCTGGAAGTGGATGCCAACTACCAGACCAGCTCGCAGCGTTCGGTGTCCGGTTACCAGCTGCTGGGCGCACGCGACCTGCCGCGCGGCGTCGACCGCGAGCACCTGCTCGGCTACCAGCCGTGGCAGCGTCCGGTGGATATCGCCAGCACCAACATCACCGCCCTGCACACCTACGACTTCAACGAGGCCTGGCAGTCGCGCGTCTCGGTCGGCCACAGCCGCTCGGTAATCGATGACAACGTCGCCTTCGCCTACGGCTGCTACTACGCCGTGCAATGCGCCGATGGCAGCGTGCCGGGCAACTACTTCGCGCCCAACGGCGACTACGACGTCTACGACTACCGCAGCCCGGACGATACCCGCCGCAACCAGCAGGCCCGTGCCGAGCTGCGTGGCCGTTTCGAGACCGCCAGCGTCGGCCATGAGCTGACCCTCGGCGCCGACTACTTCCGCCGCACCGTGGACAGGCGCCCGAGCGTCAACGAGTACGTCGGCACCACCAACATCCACGAGGCACCGGTGCCGGTGTTCGAGCCGTCGCCGAAGATGCCCGGCCCATCCGCACGTCGCCTGGACAGCCGCCAGACCGCCTTCTTCGCGCTGGACCGGATGAGCTTCGGTGACGACTGGCAGTGGCTGGCCGGTGGCCGCTTCGTGCGCCTCGATGAGCGCGCCTACGACAAGCGTGGCACCCCGCAGCGGCACAGCCGCTTGTCGCGCTTCCTGCCGCAGACCGCGGTGGTGTGGAAGGCCACCGACCAGCTCAATGCCTATGCCAGCTACGTGCGCGGCATTTCGCTGGGCCAGGAAGCGCCGTTCTGGACCAGCAATGCCGACACCTTCCTGCCGTCGGTGCAGTCGCGCCAGCTGGAAGTGGGCGTGAAGTACGTGCCGGTCGAGGCGTTGACCCTGGGTGCGGCCGTGTTCCGCATTTCGCAGCCGTACCAGTACGCCAGGCCGGACAACAGCGACGTGGGCTACACCTTCGTCGAGGAAGGCACCCAGACCCACACCGGCCTGGAGCTGACCGCCAACGGCCAGCTGACCGATGCATTGCAGATCGTGGCCAGTGCCAGCGTGCTGCAGGCGCGTGCGCGCGACACCGGCACGCCGGCTTATGAAGGCCATCAGCTGGTGAATGTGCCGAAGGTGCGGGCCAGCGTGCATGTGGCCTATGCGCTGCCGTTCGTGCAGGGCCTGGATGTCACTGGCGGCTGGCGTTATGCCGGTGCCAACGTCGCACGTGCCGACGGCGGCGTGCGCGCACCGGACTACTCGGTGTTCGACGCTGGTCTGCGCTTCCAGCATCGCCTGCACGAGCGTGCGGTGACCTGGAACCTGTCGGTGGACAACGTGTTCAACCGCTTCTACTGGCGCGATACCGGCAGCAGCGGCGGTGACTACTACCTGTTCCCCGGCGCACCGCGACAGGCCCGCCTGTCGGTGACGTTCGCGCTGTGAGCGGCGTGATGCTCGAGTGGACCGCCGCACTGTGCAGCATCCTTGGCGTCTGGCTGATGGCCCGGCGCCGGCTGGTGGCGTGGCCGGTGGGCCTGCTGTCGGTGACGCTGTACGGGCTGGTATTCGCCGAGGCCAAGCTGTACTCGGATACCCTGCTGCAGGTCGCCTTCGGTGGCTTCCTGGTCTACGGCTGGCTCAACTGGCGGCAGCATGCCGCCGATGAGGGCAGCATCCGCATCGTGCCGCTGGCGCGCGGCAAGCTGCTGCGCGACCTGGCCATCGGCCTGTGTGGTGGCGTGGCGCTGGGTGCGGCCATGCATACCTTCACCGATGCCGCACTGCCGTGGTTGGACGCGCTGCTGACCGGCCTGAGCCTGGTCGGGCAGTGGTGGCAGGCGCGCCGCCACGTGGCCTGCTGGTGGGTGTGGATCGCGGTGGACGTGGTCTACGTGGGCGCGTACCTGTTCAAGTCGCTGCACGTGACCGCCGCGCTGTACGTGTTCTTCCTCGGCCTGGCCGTGTTCGGCCTGCGCGCATGGAGCGCCGCCGCGCGCGAGCCACAGGTGGCAACCCGGTAGAGCCACGCCATGCGTGGCGGGCTACCGGTAGTCGCCAACCTGGGTTGGCGCGCGCCTGCCGACCAAGGTCGGCATCTACCCACCACATCCACGCATGGCGTGGATCTACTTCGGTTCCAGCAACAGGCCCAACCGCAGCGGCTGGCGCATGTCGGCCGGCGGGGCTGCCTGCAACGGCGCGCCCTGCAGCGTCGCGCGCAGGTCTGCGTCGACCTGGGCGTCACCCAGGCTGTCGAATTCCAGCTTCGAGATGCGGCCATCCGCCGCGATCCACACGCTCACCGGCAGCGGCGTCGGTGCGTCCGGATGTGCCTGCAGCCATGCCAGCACGCGCTGCGCCTGCGGGTCCTGCTCCTGCTGCAGGCGCTGCTGCAGCTGGCCACCGACCGCAGCGGCGTAGGCCATCCAATGCGCAGGGGCGTCCTGCGCGGACACCGCGGCGCTCCCCAGTGCCAGCGCACCGAACACCGCGGCCAGCGGCCGCCACCAGCGGCGTGCGCCGGTTGTGTTCCTTGCCATCGCCATCGCCCGCCCCTGCGCTCTCATCCAACGGCTGATGGTCGGGGCGGTAGATGACAGGCAGATGGCGGCACAGTAGAGCCACGCCATGCGTGGCTGCTACGGGCAACGTGCGTACCATCCACGCGTGGCGTGGATCTACTGGAACAGAGCGGCCAGTAGCGTGCGCAAGGACGGGAGCCGCGATCAATCGCCCAGATCGGCCAACACTTTGCGCGAGGGCGCGAAGAAGGTCACGCCGGTGGTGGCGGTGGAGAAATCGAGGATGCGGTCGTGCAGCGGCGCGGGATTGCCGATGAACATGCGCTCGAGCATCTTCTCGATCACCCACAGGCGGCGCGTGTAGCCGATGAAGTAGGTGCCGTATTCGCCGCGGCCCGGGTTGGCGAACGGCATGTTGTCGCGCAGGATCTCATGCTCGCCGTCGGCGTCCTCGATGGTGCACAGGGTCTTGTGCGATTTCTGCGCATCGGCCGGTGCATCGTCCAGCTCGATGTTGTCGTGCTTGGTGCGGCCGATGATCGCCTCCTGCGCCTCGGTCTTCTGCGCGCGCCAGGCATCGAGATTGTGCAGGTACTTCTGCACCACCACGTAGCTTCCGCCGGCATGTTCCGGGTCTTCCTCACCAACGATCGTGGCTTCCGGCAGCGACAGCCCTTCCGGGTTGGCGGTGCCGTCGACGAAATCGAGCAGGTCGCGGCCATCGAAATAGCGGAAACCGGCTACGTCATCGACCGCTTCCACCGCATCGCCGAAGGCCATCAGCAGGTTGCGCTCGAACGCCACGATCAGGTCCATCGTGCGCGCCCGGATGTGGTACAGCAGGTCGCCCGGCGTGGACACGGCGGTGTGGGTGGCGCCCTTGATCTCGCGGAACGGCTTCAGCTCGCGCGGCGGCGTGGTGCCCACCAGCGGCTGCCACACACGGTGGCCGATGGCCACGTTGCAGGTGAAGGTGCGCTCGATCTCGCGGATGGCGGTGTTCTTGATCAGGTCATCGGTGCTGGCCAGCACCTCGCGCGCCCTGGCGATCGACGCCTCATCGTCCTTCACCTTCAGCACCAGGAACGCCGCCGAATGGGTCAGTGGCGCGGTGATCTGCTGCGGCTCGTTGTCGAGCGTGTGGTTGACGGCGGTGATCTGGGCGGGCTGGGTGTTCACGGTATTCCTGCGGGCTTGAGGCGGGCGCGTCGCGTGTGGCGATGTGCGGGCGATCATAGCGGAACCGCCTGACCGTGGACGGAGCGGTTCTCGTTCCGTCCACCGGCAATGGTACGAAGACTCAATCCAGATCGCTCCACACCGCCAGCTCGTAGCCATCCAGGTCGCGGAAGTGGAAGCGGCGGCCGCCGGGGAATGCGAACACCGCCCGCACCACCTCGCCACCGGCAGCGACTACGCGCTGCTGCGCGTCGGACAGGTCCGCGCGATACACGATCACCAGCGGCCCTCCGTGGGCACGCACCGGCACGTCGGCCACGAAGCCGCCCTTCAGGCGGCCATCGTCGAATTCGGTGTAGGCCGGGCCATAGTCGGTGAAGCGCCAACCGAACACCTCGCCGTAGAAGCGTTTGCTGCGGGCGACGTCGGCGACGTTGAATTCGATGTTGTCGATGCGGCGTTCGGCATCGTGGGGCGCGGCAGGATTCATGGCGAGGCTCCGTGGTGGGAGCCCAGCATCGATCAATGCAGCACAGTGGTCTTGAACAAAACGGCCATCATTGTCCCCACTCCAGGCGCAGCTCGCTGGCGGTCATGCCCGCCAGTTCACGCGCCTCGCGGCTGAGATGGGCCTGGTCGGCATAGCCGGCATCAGCGGCCAGCATCGCCAACGAATGCAGTGGCAGCGCGCGACTCTGGCGCAGGAAACGTTGCAGCCGCAGGATCCGCTCCAGCGTCTTGGCGCCGTAGCCGAACTGCGACTGGCTGAAACGCCGCAGGCTGCGCGGGCTCAGGCCCAGGTGCGCCGCCAGCGTATCCAGCGTGGCATTACCCGCGGCGAGCGCCTGGAACAGGACATGGGCGCGCTGCGCCGGCGTATCGAGCGCGGCCGCACCCATGTGCTGTTGCAGGCAGTGCGCCATTCGCTGAAGGCGCTGTGCAGGCGCGGTGTCGCCGATGGAGGCCGCCGCCTTGTTCGCCCACGCGCCCTTCAGGTCAGCCAGGGGCACGGCCTGGCCGATGATCCCGGCCAGGGGCAGGCCCAGCGCGGCCAGTGCCTGGCCGGGACGGAAACGTGCGCCCAGCACCTGCGCACCGGGTGCCAGCCCCGGGTGCGCGGCCACGCGGTCCGGCCCGACCACGAACAGCACGCCGTCGCGCCAGAGAATGTCCACGCAGCCATCGGGCAATACGGTGATGTGCCCATCGGCATCGGCAGGAAGCTGGCTCTGCCACAGCTGGCCAAAGTGGCCGCGCAGCGGCGCGGGTGCCAGATGCTCCTGGTAGGCCGTGCCAGTGCCTGCGAGGGAAGAAGGGTCGCCCATGTCGCATTGTGGCGCCACGGAGCCCAGAAAAGTGAAGCCCGGCGCGGGGCCGGGCTTCGGTTGGCGTGTGGGAGAGAGAGAGTCACACGCCAGCACAACACGCACTAACGACAGGCGTTTGTTACCAGGTGAAGCGCGGGCCCACGAACCACTCGCGGTCGCCGGCCTTGGCCAGCTTCACTTCGCCGCTCAGGCCCCAGTTCTGGTTGAACTTGGCGGTGGCGCCGACACGGCCGTAGAACTCGCCGTCCGGGTTGTAGCCATGCTTCTTGCTGAAATCTTCGTAGCCGGCCATCACATAGCCTTCCACGTACGGGTTGAACGCGGTGCGCACGCCCACTTCGGTGGAGTAGCCGTTGAAGTCCAGGCCGTGCTTCATGTCGTACTTCTGGTACGCAACGCGAGCCACCAGGTCGGTGTTCGGTGCGATGCCGTAGTTGTAGCCGGCGCCGATGCGCCACTGGTCGACATCGTTCTTGAACTTGTCGGTCTCCTGCGCGCTGTAGTCGCCGAAGATATGGAAGTTCGGGTGCACCGCAACGGAACCCTTCACCTTCCAGCCATCGGCGTCGCCGCCCTTGGCGTCGGTGTTCACGTAGCCGCCTTCAACGTAGTTGTACGACAGGCCGTCGGTTGCCGATGCAGCAAATGGCAGGGCAGCCAGAAGGCCCAGGGCGAGCAGCGAATTCTTGTTCATCGGGACACACCTTTAATTATTTTGGTTTCGTCGGCCGCCTCCCGGGAGGGGGAGAGAGAGGAGGCGATCGACAGGTGTGAATTATCCGTTAGGGGGTCTAATCAACCCTGAATATTGAACTGACTGGTATATAAATATGGGCGACGTTCAGGGAACTCCGCATGCCGCACACATCCGCCGCGTCACTGCTGTTGCGGGGACGTGCCCGCCGTAGGGTGCGCGAGCTGCTGCTCATCATCCTTGCGATGATGCTGCAGGCGGCCGAGCGCAGCCAGCCTCCTGCGCGCATCGTGATTCAGACGGACGATGTCACGCGTTTCTTCCATGTGCTGGATGCCAGCGCTGGAAAGCCGAGTGCCGACGATCTGCAGCGCGGCTATCTGGATGCTGGCACAGACGCTCTGCGCAGCTTCACCGACAGCCGTATCGGCTCGATGGAGCGGCTGGCCAGGGCCATCCAGGACACGCCGGCATTGTTTGCGAAAGCGAGAACCTGCGCGACAGCATTGCCATCGATCCGCATGCGCGTCGCCGCTGCCGTCGATCAGCTGGGCACCTTGTTGCCGTCTGCGGCGCTTTCCCCGGTCACCGTACTGGTGGGCCGCGGCAACAGTGGTGGCGTGACCGCCGAAGCAGGCGTGGTCATTGGACTGCAAGCGCTGTGCGACGCCGACTGGATGCAGGCCGATGTCGGCGACCGTTTCGTGCACCTGATTGCCCATGAGTACGTGCACGTGCAACAGCCAGGTGCACGCGTGGAAGTCGAGCAGCCCACCCTGCTCTATCAGGCGCTGCTGGAAGCCAGCCGGTGGCGGCCCGCGTGCGCTGGCATCGAGGCGGTGCCGACGGCACTTCGATGAAATCCGCTTCATGCTGATGAATACGTGCTTCTGAACAGGCACAAGGCAAGCCGGCCGATGCACGTCCACCCGCGTGATCCTGCTTGTTAAGTTTTGTTGATCGAACGTCTTCACAGCGCTTCCACGTCTTCCAATTCCAGCTGAAAGCACGGGCTAGCGCCGGGAACAAACGCCGCTATATTCCAGCTTCCCCAGACGAAGGAGGGAGTTGGAAATGAAACTGACCAAGCAGCACATCAACGCAGCACGCGCCATCACCGTCGCCATCGTGGCCACCGTAAGCCTCGGCGCTTGCGCCACCTACAAGGACGAGTTCGCAACCATCAACTCGCGCCTCGATCAGCTCGACGTAAAGGTGCAGGGCGCTGCCCAGAGTGCCGAGTCCGCCAACCAGTCGGCGCAGCAGGCCAACCAGCGTCTGGACCAGATCGAAGGCCGCGTACAGCAGCTTGAAAGGGCACCGGCCGGTCGCAAGCCGCGCGGCTGATAGCTCTCTCACCCTTTGAATTGATCCACCTCTGTATCGGGAACCAGTGGCCTTCGCCGGCCACTGGCATCCTTCCACCCAGAATTGCATTGCAAGGAGCCGTCCCATTCGTACCTCCTCCTCCCCTGCACGCCGCGTCTTCCATGCCGCACTGGCGTTGGCACTGGCCGTTGCGTGCAGCGGCGCAGCCAGCGCCAAGGGCAAGGACAAGGAAGCGCCTGAACAACGCATTGCCGCCGTTGATGAACTTCCGCCCGACCAGAGCGTGTCCGAAACAGTGATCGAGCTTGCCGGCTGGGTGGTCGCCAGCAAGGACAACCAGGGCTATCCGTTTGCGGTCATGGACAAGGCGGCGGCGCAGGTTCTGGTCTTCGGCGGTGACGGCAAGCTGCGCGGCGCAGCACCGGCGCTGTTTGGGTCGGCGATCGGCGACCACTCCGCACCGGGCGTCGCCAAGCTCGCACTGAGCGCGATTCCCGGCCACGACCGCACCACGCCGGCTGGCCGCTTCATTGGCGGTTACGGCCCGTCCGACGATGCCGGACGCGTGCTGTGGGTGGACTACGATTCCGCAGTCTCGATGCACCCGCTGCCGCCGGGCAGCCCGAAGGAAAAGCGCGCCGAGCGGTTGGCATCGCCCTCGCCGGACGACAACCGCGTCACCCACGGTTGCATCAACGTTTCGCCTGCGTTCTACGAGCAGATCGTGCACTCCACGTTCGAGAAGGGCGGTGTGTTCTACATCCTGCCGGACAAGGATTCGATCGCGAAGACCTTCCCGGAGTTCGCACAGAGCCGTGGGAATGCGAAGGAAGAAGACGAGAAGGGCGCGCGGCGCGCGAGCAAATAGAGCGCGTTTGCGTAGCGGAACTCAGGAGGCGGTAGCGCCAGCAGCCTGCGCCAATGCGGCCGCGAGCGCGTCGCCCTTCCTCTCGCTGTAGCGGTCCACCAGGTAGTCCGACCGGCCACGCGTCAGCAGCGTGAACTTCACCAGCTCTTCCATCACGTCCACCACCCGGTCGTAGTACGGCGAGGGTTTCATCCGGCCGTCGTCATCGAATTCCTGCCAGGCCTTGGCCACCGACGACTGGTTGGGAACGGTCAGCATGCGCATCCAGCGACCGAGCACGCGCAACGTGTTGACGTTGTTGAACGACTGCGAGCCGCCGCTCACCTGCATCACCGCCAGCGTCCTGCCCTGCGTGGGCCGCACGCTGCCATCTTCCAGCGGCAACCAGTCGATCTGGTTCTTGAACACGCCGGTGACCGTGCCATGCCGCTCGGGGCTGACCCAGACCTGGCCTTCCGACCACTGCGACCATTCGCGCAATCGCTGCACTTCAGGGTGGTGCGGGCCCACGCTGTCCAGCATCGGCAGCGCATGTGGATCGAACACCCGGGTTTCGCACCCGAGATGGCGCAGCAGTCGCTCCGCTTCCAGCGCCAGCTTCCGGCTGAACGATTGCGGCCTCAGCGAGCCATAGAGCAGGAGAATGCGTGGCGGCCCCAGATCTGCTGCGGCGAGCTGGTGATGACTGGGCTGGGGCAATGACGATTCCACCAGGTTGGGCAGGTCGGGACTTGTGACTGGCTCATTCATTCGACTATTCTAAAAATATGGAAACGTCGAATGCAATTGTCGCCCTGACCGCCCTCGGCCATGCCACCCGCCTGGCTGCCTTCCGCCTGCTGGTGGAGGCTGGCCCAGCGGGCCGCATGGCCGGAGACATCGCCATGGCCCTGCAGGTGCCTCCAGCCACGCTCAGCTTCCACCTGAAGGAGCTCGTGCAGGCCGGGCTGGTGGAGAGCGAAAGCCAGGGCCGCCACGTCTGCTACCGCGCCAACTTCGATGCCATGAACGGCTTGATCGAGTACCTCACCCATAACTGCTGCGCGGGTTCGCCTGACCAGCAGTGCGCGGCAAGCGAACCGGCATGCAGGTGCTGAGATGAAACGACACCCGGTGATCCGTGCCGGCACGCGCGACGACCTGTGCTCCATCCGGGACCTTCTGCAGCAGGCGCAGTTACCCGTGGCCGATCTGGAAAGCAGCAAGGTCGTGTTTTTCGTGGCAGACCTCGACGGCGTCCCCGTGGGCGCCGTTGGATTGCAGGTTTTCGGCGCCTCGGCGCTGCTCCGCTCCCTGGTGGTGTCTGATGACCGACGCGGCACCGGCCTTGGACGCGCATTGCTGTCAGCCGCCGAAGACATGGCCCGCCGCATGCAGGTCAGGGAACTGGTGCTGCTGACAACGTCGGCAGGCCCGTGGTTCGCGCGGCACGGCTTTGCGGGATGCGATCGCGCCCACGTAGCGGCGCCGATCCGCAGCTCTGCCGAGTTCACTCGTCTCTGCCCGGCCAGCGCGCTTTGCATGTCCAAGCCACTCACTGACCACGGAAGCCACATGACCCGCAATGTCCTGTTCCTCTGCACCGGCAACAGCGCCCGCAGCGTGCTTGCTGAAGCCACCCTGCGCGCCTGGGGCGGCGATCGCTTCAGCGCATTCAGTGCGGGCAGCCAGCCCACTGGCCAGATCAACCCCTTCGCGCTGGCCCAGTTGCAGGCCGAAGGAATGCCCATTGAAGGGCTGCGCAGCAAGTCGTGGGATGAGTTCGTGGGTGCAGCCCCGATGGACCTGGTGATCACCGTATGCGATTCAGCCGCAGCGGAGGCCTGCCCGGTGGTGTTCGGTGACTTCATCCGCAGCCACTGGGGCCTGCCCGATCCGGCGGCCGTAGCGGGTAACGATGCCGACAAGGCCGCGGCATTCGCGCAGGCCCATGCCATCGTGAAGCTGCGACTGCGTGCATTGCTCGCCTTGCCTGACTCATTGTGGTCCGACCGCGAAGCGCTGCAGCACGCGCTGGATCAGATTGGACAGTTGCAGCCGACCGACAGCGTGCCGTGACTTCCCGCATGAATCTGTTCGAACGCCACCTGACGCTTTGGGTCGGGCTTTGCATTGCGGTCGGCACGCTGCTGGGCCACTTCCTACCCGGTGCTTTTGCCGCGCTGGCATCCGCAGAGATCGCCAAGGTCAACCTGCCGGTTGCGGTACTGATCTGGCTGATGATCATCCCGATGCTGCTGAAGGTCGACTTCACTGCGATGCGCCAGTTGCAGCAGCACTGGAAAGGCATCGGCGTAACGCTGTTCATCAACTGGGCGGTCAAGCCATTCTCGATGGCGCTGCTGGGCTGGCTGTTCCTGCGCCATGCCTTCGCCGACTGGTTGCCCGCAGCACAGATCGACAGCTACATCGCCGGGCTGATCCTGCTGGCGGCCGCGCCCTGCACCGCCATGGTGTTCGTGTGGAGCAACCTGTGCCGTGGCGATGCCAACTTCACCTTGAACCAGGTGGCGTTGAACGACGCGATCATGGTGGTGGCCTACGCGCCGGTGGTTGCACTGCTGCTGGGCCTGTCGGCGATCACCGTGCCGTGGGATACCCTGCTGCTGTCCGTTGGCCTCTACATCGTGGTGCCGGTGCTGCTGGCTGCGTTGCTGCGGCGCTGGATCCTGATGCGTAGTGGCGAGGCGGCGTTGCGGCGGGTGCTTCGCCATCTGGGGCCCGTCTCGTTGTGCGCGCTGCTGCTCACACTGGTGCTGCTGTTCGGCTTCCAGGGCCAGCAGATCGTGAAGCAACCGCTGGTGATCGCACTGATTGCGGTGCCGATCCTGATCCAGGTCTATTTCACTTCCGGCCTGGCCTACCTGCTCAATCGTCGCCTGGGCGTGGCGCATTGCGTGGCCGGCCCTTCAGCACTGATTGGTGCCAGCAACTTCTTCGAATTGGCGGTTGCCACCGCGGTGGGGCTGTTCGGCGTGCATTCGGGGGCTGCGCTGGCGACGGTAGTTGGTGTGCTGATCGAGGTGCCGGTCATGTTGTCTGTGGTGCGGATCGTAAACCGTACTCAAGCCTGGTACGAGAGACGCGAAGAGCACTGACAGACCGGAGTGCGCCGAAGTCTATTTACGTCCTTCGCCCCGCACTGTCGTCATCGGCCTGGTGGGGTACCCGTACGCCACGTCATCAACTTCGACCCATGTCGCATATTCCCCATGCCGCTACGGACGTTGCGGCGCCTGCGTCTGCGACGGCTTAACAGCATGCAAAAATGCCACAAGCGTCTTTGATCCAGCGTTGAATGCAACTCTTCTGATTGGCGTTGCGCAGCGACGGCGGTACAGATGGTGGGCCGCCGGAAAATGGGTGGCCGGGCCTCGAAAACCCGTTAGATCACGAACGTTGTTTGCGCTTGCCAGCCGGCGTCACCCCGCGTGGCGCCGGCTGGCATTCCGTCTGCCGGCTATGGCGGGCGGAGCGTGGAGGCCTTGCGCCTGCCGGTCTTGTTCGTGATCTCCCGGTTTTCGAGCCACGTCTCCGCCCGCCACCTCTATGTGGCGGTTACCGTCTGTCCTGCACGGAGCCTTTGCCATGAGCACACCCCAATCCTCCCGCCTGCACGCGCAGTACGTGCCCGCCAACGCGGACGCGCCCTCGGAAACACCGCACCCGCATGATCCGCACGGTTTCATCGCCACGCTCGACCGCATCGGCAAGGGCGCCGCCGCCGACGGCCAGCCCTGGCCCGAACGTCATCAGATGCCCGGCCGCCGCATGGCCTTGGCCGACGCGGATTGCGCATTGGCCGGGCTGCGCGTGGCGCTGGAAATGCTCCTGGCTGCCGAGCGCGTACGCCAGAACGGTCCCGACGAGGAGTACGTGGGCGACCGGGTGATGGAGGGCCTGATGATGGCCAGCCTGTCGTTGACAGCACAGGTCAGCGCACGCATGCGGCCGGAAGGGTGATACGGGGAACAATGCTCACTGCAACGCCGGGCACGGCCCGGCGCTGCGGCGCGCGCCACATCACTCGCAGAGCGCGCTGTCTTCCTTCAACGCGGCATCCTGCAGTGGTTGGCGCTGTTCGATCTGCGCACGCTGTTCCGCCGTCGGCTCGCCCAGCCACCACACACGGCAGCGCGCGGTAAGACGGCCGACCAGCTTCGACTGATCGGGCGAGTACAACATCGCCAACGCGGTGCCAGGGCAGTCGTGGGCCTGGCAGGCGGTGTAGAACCACCACGGCTCACCCTGCAGCACTACCAGTTCGCCAGGACCGCTGGGCCCGCTCAACAGGCGTTCGCGCAGCGATGGAATCTCCTTGTCAGCGGATTCGGCTGCGGCCGTGTTCTTCATCAGGGCGTTGAACGCGGCCAGCACCTTCGGATCCTTGCGGCCGCAGTCGTCCACGGTATTGCCGCCCACCAGGGTGAAGAAATGCGTCGCCAGCGGGTTGTCCGCGCAGGTGAGTTCCCCGCCGGCGCTCGGGTCTTCCGGTTCGCCTTCGTTGTCCCACGCCGAGGGGTCCACACCGTCTTCGGCGGACGGTTCCTTCTCGACCACCGTCGCCACGGCGGCCGGCGCTTCGGTGGTCGGCGCTGGCGCCACAGCAGGTGCAGTCTCGCCAGTCTTTTCCGGTGCCTGTCCGCAGGCTGCCAGCAGCGCGGCCATCATCGCCATCCCTGTGATTCGCATCTTCATTCCGTGTCCTTGTCTGATCTGCGCTGCGTCCGCCGAATCGGCGGCCGCGTGATTCTAATGCGCTGTTCGCCGAAGATGGCTTTGTGCTGCAGAGCAACCAGCCGCCGATGCGCGGCCGCAGCGCGATCGAGGCCGCGTATGCCGGCCGGGGTGGCGGCCCATTGCGGCTGCGTGCGTTGGCGTACGCGGTGGAGGGGAACAGAGCTACATTATCGATACGTACCGCTACGGCAATAACGTGGGTGATACAGGCAAGTTCACGCTCATGCTGAAGCGCGAGTGGGATGGGCCGTGGTTGATTTTCTCGGACATGGACAACAGCAACGCGCGGCCGCGCGCGCGGTGATGAATGCCGCCGGGCATGGCCCGGCGCTACCGGGCGCCAACCAAGGTTGGCAGCTACCAGAAGCGGGTTCCGTCCTGGATCTACGCCATGCGTGGATGAGGCGCGCATAAAAAAACCCCGGCGCGTGGCCGGGGTTTTCGATTCACTTGAACAGCGTGTCCGGGTATTCCGGTTTCTGTTCCCGCGCCAGCAATGCGCGCAGGCCTTCTTCCGGCGTCTGCTCGCCATGCAGCACGGCTCGCACGCGGTCGGAGATCGGCAGGTCGATGCCATGGCGGCGCGCCTGTCGCATCACTTCGTCGGCGGTCTGCACCGATTCGACCACCTGGCCGATTTCGCGCACGGCATCCTGCAGCGTCTGGCCACGGCCCAGGGCCAGGCCCAGGCGGCGGTTGCGCGACAGGTCGCCGGTGCAGGTCAGCACCAGATCGCCCAGGCCCGCCAGGCCCATCAGCGTTTCCGGCTTGGCACCGATGGCAGCGGCCAGGCGCAGCATCTCGTTGAGGCCACGGGTGATCAGGCCGGCACGGGCGTTGAGGCCCAGCTGCATGCCATCGGCCACGCCGGTGGCCACGGCCAGCACGTTCTTCATCGCGCCGCCCAGCTCGGCACCGACCATGTCGTCGCCGGTATAGGCGCGGAACGCCGGGCCATGCATCGCCTCGGCCACCGTCTGCGCGAACTCGGGCACGTCGCCGTGCACCGTGATCGCGGTCGGCAGGCCCTGGGTGACTTCCTTGGCGAACGACGGCCCGGTGACGACGGCCAGCGGCACGTCCTCACCCAGCACTTCGCGCGCCACTTCATGCAGGAAGCGGCCCGAACCGGGTTCGAAGCCCTTGGTGGCCCAAGCCACGCCGGCACCGGCAGGACGCAGCGGCGCCAGCGCACGCACGGTTTCGCCGAAGGCATGCGAGGGGGTCACCACCAGGATCCAGGCCGCGCCCTCCACCGCCGACGCCAGGTCGGTGGTAGCACGCAGGTTGTCCGGCAGCGGGATGCCCGGCAGGTAACGCGGGTTCTCGTGGCGCTGGTCGATGGCTTCGACCACGGCAGCATCGCGCCCCCACAGCACGGTCGGGTGACCGTGCCGTGCGAGCAGGCTGGCCAGCGCGGTTCCCCAGGAACCGGCGCCCAGCACGGCGATCTTGTCAGCGGGAGTGCTCATCCGTGACGTCGCGGCAGGAATCAGGCGTTGCCGGCCGGCTCGGAGTCAGCCAGCGACGGTGCGTCGCCCTGCTCCTGGCGCTGGCGCAGGGTTTCTGCGTACAGGCCTTCGAAGTTGATCGGCTGCAGGAAGAACGGCGGGAAGCCGCCGGCCTGGATCAGGTCGCTGATCAGCTGGCGCACGTACGGGAACAGGATGTTCGGGCACTGGGTGCCGAGCAGCACGTCGATCGACTGCGGGTCCAGGCCGACCAGGCCGAACACGCCGGCCTGCTTCACTTCGGCCACGTAGGCGGTGCGCTCACCGGCTTGGCAGGTGAGGGTCACGGCCAGCACGACTTCGAAGGCGTTCTCACCCAGGCGTTGCACCTGCTGGTTCAGGTTCAGCTGCAGCTCCGGCTGCACCTGGTCATTGAAGATGGTCGGGGCGTTCGGCGACTCGAAGGAGACGTCCTTGACGTAGATCTTCTCGACGGTGAAAGCGGGGCCGGTGGCGGCATCGACCGGCGCAGCAGCGCCGTTGGTGATCTCTTCGGACATTTCCAGTAACTCCAATGAATGCAATGAAAACGATGGTCGAATTACTGCGATGGGGGCGGGATCAGGCCCATACAAGGCCGGATCCGCCACCTGCGGCAATCAGTTGCGGCCCTTGACCAGCGGCAGCTCGGCCTGCTGCCAGGCAGGAATGCCGCCGTCGAGCACGTAGACCTTCTCGAAGCCGGCCTTCTTCAGCGCCTTGGCGGCGGTTTCCGAGGCGTTGCCGCTGCGGCACACCAGCACCACCGGAGACTGCCTGGCGTTGGCCACCAGCTTGTGCTCCGGGCCGAAGGCACTGGCCTGGGCGTTGCGGCTGCCGGCAATGTGGCCCTTCTCGAAGTCACCGCTGGCCGACAGGTCGACCACCACCGTGCCGCCCGCGTTGATCAGCTGGGTCAGTTCGGCGGGCTTGATGCCCTTGAAGCCCCGGAACAGGCGGCGGATCTCGGTGACGATGATGGCCACGGTCAGGCCGACCAGGGCCGCGGACAGCATCGGGTTTCGGCCTGCAAAGGCCAGCAACTCTTCGTAATTCACTCAGGTCACGGGTCGATTAAGCGGGCGCCGATTGTCGCACAAGCCGGACGCGGCCCGTCACTGCCCCTTCCACAGGTCCGGCAGGCCGGCGGTCTGCCACCACCGCTTGGCCTCCGGGTCCCAGCGCCAGCGCTCGACCACGACCACGGTGCGCTCGGCCTGGGTGTTCTGGTTGATCACCCCGATTTCGACCCGGCGCTCGACCAGGCCGCCATCCAGCGCGGCGCTGCTGCGCTCGCGATAGGACGACACGCGCAGCTGTGCGTAGCGGTTGAGCTCGAACTCGGTCGGCGGCTTTTCCTTGCGCAGCTTGGGGTCCAGATAGCCGATCGCATCGTCCATGCTGCCCCAGCGGATGGTGGCGCCGTAGGCGATCTGGGTCTCTTCCAGCAACTTGCGCTGCTTGCGGCTGAGGTCGTCGGCCGAAGCCACGGCGCTGACCAGCAGCAGGGAACACATCAGGAACTGGATGAGGCGGCGCATCGGTGGTTTCCCCAGGACGTCAGCCTGCCATCCTACCCTTTGGCGAAGGCAACGAAGCGACCGCTGAACTCGGCGGCCGGCTTGCCATCGGCGCCGGGCTGGGTGGCGATGATGCTGATGCGGGCCTTGCGGCGCTGGCGGAAGGTATTCAGGAAGGCATCCCAGCCGCTGGCTTCGGCCGCTTCGGCATGGGCATGCAGGTCTTCGTAGACCGGGGCCAGGTAGCGCAGGTTGCTGTCGGCCACGTAGACCTCGGCATCGTGGCCGGCCAGGCGCAGGCGCAGGCTGACCAGTGCCCAGCCGGACAGGGTCAGCACCGAGGCCAGGCTGCCACCGAAGGCGTTGCCCTTGTCGTTGACGTTGGCGGCCAGCGGCGCGGTGATGCGCAGCACGCCATCGGCATAGCCATCGAGCTGGATCTGCATGGCGCGCACCGCCGGCATGCAGTCCAGCACGTCCTGCAGGGCGGCCAGCGAGGAAGTCAGAGCATCAACGGACATCGGAGCAGCGACCACGACAACGAAGGGCCCGCATAATGCAGGCAATGGCCGACCATACGATACCCACTGGCGCCGCCGGTTCCGAGCCGGGCTGGACCTTCATTTCGCTGCGACCGCAGGGCCAGAATTCCGCGCTGCGCCGCGCCGTTGCTGGGCTGGGCGGGCATGTGGTGGCCCTGCCGCCCTGGCGCCTGCAGCGCTTGAACGGCATGCCAGTGGTGCGTCAGCTGCAACGCGCGCTGAACTGCGACCGGGTGGTGTTCACCAGCCCGGCCGCGGTTACCGCGGCCGCCACCCTGCTGGCGCTGGCCAAGGCACAACGCAGCCCGTGGCTGACCGTGGGCGAAGGCACCGCGCGCGCGCTGCGGGAGCACGGCGTCGCCGGGGTGCATGCGCCGCAGCGGATGGACAGCGAGGGGCTGCTGGCGCTGCCGGTACTGGCGGACGTCCGCGGCCTGCGCATCGGACTGGTCACCGCGCCCGGCGGACGCGGCCTGATTGCTGCACACCTGCAGGCCGCCGGCGCCGCGATCGAACGTGCCGATGTCTACCAGCGTCGCCTGCTGCGCCTTTCGCCCCGCACGCTGGCGCGATTGGCGCATTCAGCGCGGCCGTGGGTGCTGGCGGTCAGCAGTGGCGAGGCGCTGCTGCATTTCTGGCAGCAGCTTCCGCCGACTTGGCAGCAGCGCCTGCGGGCAGAGGTCCGCGTGGTGGTTGCCAGCGACCGCCTCGGCGAACAGGCGCGGTCGCTCGGCCTGCGGCACATCTCACGCAGCGCCGGCCCCACTGCTGCGCAGCTGGTGGCCGCTGCACACGCCACGCTCACCGTCCCGGCAGCGACCTGAACAGGGACGTGGATCACGCTTGCCGCTGTCGTCGGCAACAGTGATGCTGTGCACAACGCGGCCTGCCGGACTTCCACCGGCGACGCTGCCGACAAGGAAGCCCGATGAACGACACTGCGCCCGCTCCCCCACCCCATCGACCCGTGCGCTGGCTGCTGCCGCTGGCCGCTGTGGTCGTGGTCGGCGCGGGCGGCTATGCCGGCTGGTACGTCTGGCAGCAGCAACAGCATGAGCAGGAAGCGCAGGCACAGACCACGGCCGTCCAGCTGAAGGGCCTGGAGGCCACGCTGGATGCGCTGCGTCGTGACCAGCGCGCAACCAGCCAGCGCCTGCAGGACGCGGCCACCACCAACCGCGTGCTGCGCGACGAGATGCTGGGCCTCTCCCAGCGCAGCGCGTTGCTGGAAGAGAACCTGGCCAAGCTGGCCGACAGCGCCAACCAGGGCCGCCAGGCGGTGCAGCGCGATGAAGCCGAGCTGCTGCTGACCCAGGCCGCGCAGCGCCTGAACTACGCCGACGACGTGGAGGGCGCACGCCGCCTGTACGCACAGGCGGCCACCGCACTGGCCGAACTGCCCGACGCTGATGGGCTGAACCTGCGCCAGGCGCTGGTGCAGGAGCGCGAGGCACTGGACGCGCTCGGCAGCGGCCCGCGCGTGCAGTCGCTGCAGCGTCTGGATGCTGTGGCCCGGGCGCTGCAGGGCCTACCGTCACAGATCACCGGCACAACCGGCGGCAATGCTGCCAAGCCGTGGTGGCAGGCCACCCTGGCCCCGTTCGTGGACATCACCCCCAGCCGCCAGAACGGCCCACTGACGGCCGCCGAACAGCGCAACGCCGACGATGCACTTCAGCTGGAACTGACGCTGGCACGTGCCGCCATCGAGCGTGGCGACCGCGCGGGCCGCAACTCCGCCCTGGACCGGGTGGAACACTGGGCACAGCGACGCTGGCCGGATTCACCGGCCCTGCGCGCGCAACGTGCTGAACTGAAGGCCTTGCGCGAACTTCCACTGCAGGCCAACGACGCTGTCCTTGGCAGCACCCTGCAACAACTGCGCACCCAGACCGACCGGAGGTAAGCCCGCATGAAACCCCTGCAATCCCTGGTCGTGCTGTTGCTGGCCGTGGCCATCGGCGTGGTCGCCGCGCAATGGCTCGGCGCCGATGACCTGAACCGCTTCGGCGAGGTGACCCTGCGCTACGGCGGCTACGACTATCACAGCAACCTGCCGAAGGTAGCGCTGCTGGCGGTGATCACGGTCCTGGTGCTGTGGCTGCTGTGGAGCCTGATCGCTGCACCGTTCCGTGCCTGGGGCCGCTACCGCCGCAAGCAGGGCAGGGTGCGCCTGATCGACGGCCTGCAGGCCTACGAGCATGGCCAGTGGCAGCGTGCCGAGAAACTGCTGGACGGTGCGGCCAAGGACCCGGAGGTGAGCGCGGTGGCGCTGGCCAATGCGGTGCGCAGCGCACAGGCGCGCGCCGACGGCCCCGCCGGTGAAGCACTGCTGCAGCGCCTGGGCGAAAGCGATGCCACGCTGCAGGCGCTGCTGCGCGCCGAACAGCTGTTGGCGCGCGACCTGCCGGTGGATGCGATCAACGCATTGGACGTAGCCGCGATCCAGCCGCTGCCGCCGCGCGGCCTGTGGCTGCGTACCGAAGCGCTGGCGCGTGCCGGCCGCGCACACGAGGCCTATGGCCAGCTGGGTGCGCTGCGCCAGAGCAAGGTACTGCCGGCCGAATCAAACAGCGAACTGGAAGCCCGCCTGGCCGCACAGGCGCTGCTGGAAGCGGCCGACGTCAACGCATTGGCCGCACAGTGGGAAGCCACGCCGAAGGCGCTGCGGCCGACCCCGGACGTGGTGGGCGCCTATGCCAGCCGCGCGGTGGCCCTGAACTGGGATGAGCCGGCGCTGCTGGCGCTGGAACAGGCGCTGGACCAGCGCTGGGACGACGAACTGGTGGCGCTGTACGGCCGCCTGCCGGCCGAGCGCCTGGCCACCCGCCAGGCCAACCTGGCGCGCTGGCGCAATGTGCATGATGGCTCGGCCGCACTGCATCTGGCGCAGGGCCGCGTGGCCCTGGCCCAGCAGCAGTGGGATGCCGCCGATACGTTCCTGCACGAGGCCATCGCCGCCGGCGCCGGTGCCCCAGCGTGGGAGGCACTGGGTGAACTGTTCGCGCAGCGTGGCGAACACGCGCTGGCGGCACAGTGCCTGGCCAATGCGCTGCGCCTGCAGCGCGGCGAGGACAGCGTGGAACTGGTACGCGGCAGCGAAGCGCCGCTGCGTGCCACGGTGGAAGAGCAGCCGATCGCGGTCCAGCCCCCGGTGTATGACGCCAACGAAGAGCGCGACGAATTCGGCAACCCGCGGTTGCCGTGAAGCGTGCCGACCAACGGTCGGCACCCACCGGAGAAAAAGAACGCCGCCCACCGGGCGGCGTTTTCATATGTGGAACCCGGTAGTCGCAGCGATCAGCGTTCGATGATCGCCACCACGCCCATGCCGCCGGCGGTGCAGATCGACACCAGCGCGCGACCACCGCCGCGTTCGGCCAGCTGCTTGGCGGCGGTGGCGATGACGCGGGCGCCGGTGGCGGCGAACGGGTGGCCGGTGGCCAGCGACGAACCCAGCAGATTGATCTTGTCCGGGTCGATGCGACCCAGCGGTGCGTCCAGCCCCAAGCGGTTGCGGCAGTAATCCTCGCTCTCCCACGCACGCAGGGTGCACAGCACCTGCGCGGCGAAGGCCTCGTGGATCTCGTAGATGTCGAAGTCCTGCAGGGTCAGGCCATTGCGCTTGAGCATCTCCGGCACGGCCACGGTCGGTGCCATCAGCAGGCCTTCGCCATGCACGAAGTCCACCGCAGAGACATGCGCATCGCGCAGATAGGCCTGCGGCTCATGGCCGTGCGCACGTGCCCACTCTTCGCTGGCCAGCAGTACCGCAGCGGCACCGTCGGTCAGCGGGGTGGAGTTGGCGGCGGTGAGCGTGCCACGGCCGGAGACCTTGTCGAACGCCGGCTTCAGCGTCGCCAGCTTTTCCAGCGAGGTATCCGGGCGCAGGATGTTGTCACGCTCGACGCCACGGAACGGTGCGATCAGGTCGTTGAAGAATCCGCGCTCATAGGCGGCAGCCAGCTTCTTGTGCGAGGACACAGCCCACTCGTCCTGCGAGTCGCGCGAGATGTTCCACTCCTTGGCCATGTCCTCGCAGTGGTCGCCCATGCTCTTGCCGGTGCGCGGCTCGGCCACGCCCGGGAACTCGGGCTTGAGCTCGGAGAACTTGAAGCCAGCGGTGAGTGCGCGGATCTTGTCGCCGGTGCTCTTGGCGCGGTTGGCGGCCAGCAGGCGTGCACGCAGCTTCTTGCCGTAGACGATCGGCACGTCGGAGGTGGTGTCCGAACCACCACCGATGCCCGATTCAATCTGGCCCAGCGCGATCTTGTTGGCCACGGTGATGATGCTGTCCAGCGAGGTACCGCAGGCGCGCTGCAGGGTGATGCCCGGGGTCAGCGGCGACAGGCCGGAGGACAGCGTGGCTTCGCGGCCCAGGTTCCAGTCGCTGGAGTGCTTGATCACCGCACCCATTGCCACTTCACCCAGCTGCTGGCCATGCAGGCCGAACCGTTCGACCAGCGCACCCAGCGTACGGACCGACATGCCGAGGTTGCCGACATCCGAATACGCGGTGTTCTGGCGACAGAACGGAATGCGGACGCCACCGAGGATGGCGACGGGACGAGCGTTGGGCATGGAGATACCTGGCATGGATGAGGGTGTCTGCAACATGGCCTGCACGGCGGAGCAGGCATAATGGAGCCAAGTGTAGCTGCCGCCCTGTGATGGGCCAACCGTGGAACCATGAGCAAACCCGACCCCGCGATGAATGCCCTTGGCGTGCTGGCCCTGGAACTGGCCGGCGGTGAAATCCCCCGCCAGGCGGTGCTCAGCGCAGAACAGGCCGGTGAACTGGCCGAACGCGTCGGCCGTGACCTGTCCAAGCTGGTGCCACAGGTAGCCGAGCTGGACCTGGTGTTCGCCGCCGCCCATTTCGACCCGGCCGAAGTGCTGCGCCCGGGCTGGCCGATCCATCGCCGCCTGGAAGAACTGCAGATGCGTGCTCCGGGCCGCAACCAGGGCCCGCGCCTGCTGGCCTTCGGTACCGATGCCGAGGGTGACGTGCCGCTGCCGTTCCAGGCCGATGCCAGCCTGGTTGGCGGTGGCCTGCGCGTGGTGCCGATCCTGCTGACCGGCAGCGATGTGGCCACCACCAATGCGGTCGCGCATGCGCTGGAAGACACCTTGCTCGCCAACGGCATGGCGCATGCCGACACCGCGCTGATGGCGCAGAACAGCTTCGGTGCGCGGATCGAACACGCACGCTACTTCACCGTGAACGATCTGGCCGCGATGATGTCGATGCAGTACGACAACCAGGGCCTGGCCGCGCTGTGGCCGCTGATCGAGACAGCGATCATGGCGCCGGGCGAGGACGAGTGGCTCAATGCCGCGCCCGAGCCGCTGCTGCGCTATACGCACGGCGAAGCACGCATGGCACTGTTCGACCCGGCCGGTTGGTGCGCGCACTACAACCACAGCAAGAACGATTGCGACCGCCTGAAGGGCATCTACGAACAGTTCCTGATGCGCCAGCGGCAGATGGCTGCGGTGCTGGAGGCACACGGCGTGCCGGTGCTGTTCGTGCACTGCGAGGCCGGGCAGGACGCGCGCGAGTTGCTGTCGCGCTGATCTGCGGATGCGCACCGCCGGGCATGGCCCGGCGCTACCGTGCAATTGCGTTTCGCCGGGGCGCGACCGCCGTGCGTATTGCTGTAGCGCCGAGCCCATGCTCGGCTCAGGTCCACCGAAGAGCAGCCGAGCATGGGCTCGGCTCTACAGGAAGCGATGCAAAGAAAAACGCCGGCTTGCGCCGGCGTTTTCCGTTTCCAGCAAAAGCGCCCTTACGGGACCTTCTGGATCACCGCACACGCCAGGCGCGCGCCGGCGTTGCCGGTCGGCTGGGTCTTGTAGTCATCCGCATCGGCGTGGACGATCAGGCCGCGGCCGATGATGTCGAAGTCATCACCCTTGCCGATGTTGACGTTGCTCGACACCGGGCCGTCGATGGTGGCCACGCCCTTGTCGTCGGCCTTGATGTTGGGCATGTCGCCGCCGTGGTGCGGATCGGCCGCCACGCTTCCGTGGTCCTGCTTGCCCGGGTTGAAGTGGCCGCCGGCACTCATGCCGTCCGGCGCGCTGCAGTCGCCCTTCTCGTGGATGTGGAAACCGTGCTCGCTACCCGGCTTCAGGCCCGTAACCTGGCCGGTCACGTGCACCTTGCCATCAACCACCTTGAAGGTGACGCTGCCCTTGGTCTCGTTGCCCTGGGTCGGTGCCAGTTCGGCGGTGGCCGACGCATCGGCTGCCGGGGCGGCAGCGGGTGCCGGCGTTGTGGCCGGTTCGGTGGTGGCGCCCTCGGCCGGGGCGGCCGGCGGGGTTTCCGTCTGCGGAGCGGCCGGCTGCTGGCCGCAGGCCGCCAGGCCCAGCGCGGCGATGGCTGCAAACAGCGAAGTGTGGATCAGACGCATTGGAATCTCTCCCTGGATGTTGCCTGCAGTGATCAGCGGACGACCCGGATCACGCCACAGGCGATGCGAACGCCGGCATTGCCGGCGGGCTGGCTGCGATAGTCGTCGGCGTTGGCATGCACGACCAGTGCACGTCCGGCGATATCGGTGGCGGCGCCTCCGCCAAGGGTAACGCCCTTGAGGTGGATATCGACGTTGGCGCGGCCCTGGGCGTCGGCACGCAGATTGTCCATGTCGCCCAGGTGGTGCTTGCCGGTGCCAGCGCGGCCATGCGCAGCGCCACCGGGATTGAAGTGATTGCCGGCACTGCTGGCATCCACCGCACTGCAGTCGCCGCGCTCGTGGATGTGGAAGCCGGCCTGCTGCATCGGCTGCAGGCCACCGACCAGGCCGGTGATGTGCATGCCGCCGGGCTCCACCATCAGTGCGATGCGGCCACTGACAATGCTGGCCGAGGCCGGCGCAAGATTGGCCTCGCCCTGCTTCGCTGCGCTGACCACGGTCGGCGGCGGCGGAGTAGGTTCGGTCTTTTTCGGCGCGCTGCCGCAGGCAGACAGCAGCACGGCGGCGGACAACGGCAGGATGGCAAAGGACAGACGCATCAAAGACTCCTTGCAGATGACACTAAGCGTTGCATCGTCCATGAACGATCAACAGTTCGGCAAGCGGGCGCGAGGACCGCGTGCAGGGACCGTTCAATGGCCCCCGCGGCGGCGGCCAGCGCCCAGCTTGCGGGTAAGGGTATTGCGGCCCAGGCCCAAGCGGGCAGCGGCTTCGGCGCGGCGGCCATGGGTGATCTGAAGCGCCGCTTCCAGCAGCGCATGGTCGACCCGCTCGCGCACCTGCGCATGCAGCCCTTCCACGCCTTCGGCGAGCTGGCGGCGCGCCCATTCGGCCAGCAGCGCTTCCCACTGGCCTGGATCGGCGCTGCTGGTGCTGCCGCGACGGCCCCGCGAACGGTTCAGCGCGGTATCGACGTCGGCCACGCCGATGGTGTCGGCGGCGGCCAGCGCGGCCATCCGCCAGCACACGTTTTCCAGTTCGCGCACGTTGCCGGGCCAGTCGTGCTCGCGCAGCGCCTGCAGTGCGGCGGCGGTCAGGCGCTTGGGCGGCGTGTCCAGCCTGCGTGCGGCGGCGGCCAGGAAGGTGCTGGCCAGTTGCGCGATGTCTTCACGGCGCTCGCGCAGCGGCGGCAGCTGCAGGCGCACCACGTCGAGGCGGTGCAGCAGGTCCGCGCGGAACTTCCCCTGCGCGACCAGCCCTTCCAGGTCCTGGTGGGTGGCGGCCACAACGCGCACATCGACGCGGATCAGTTCGCGGCCACCGACGCGGAAGAACTCGCCCTGCGCCAGCACGCGCAGCAACCGGGTCTGCAACGGCAGCGGCATGTCGCCGATCTCATCCAGGAACAGCGTGCCGCCATCGGCCTGCTCGAAGCGGCCGGTATGGCGGCGCTGCGCGCCGGTGAAGGCGCCGGCTTCATGGCCGAACAGCTCACTTTCCAGCAGCTCGGATGGGATTGCAGCGGTATTGAGCGCGACGAACGGACCCTGCGCGCGCGGCGATTCGCGATGCAACGCATTGGCCACCAGCTCCTTGCCGGTGCCGGTCTCGCCGGTGATCAGCACCGCCAGCGGTGCCTGCGCCAGGCGACCGATGGCGCGGAACAGCGCGCGCATCGGCGGCGTATCACCCACCAGTTGCGGCGGCTGGTCGCTGGGCGTTTCGGCGGCGGGGCTGGGAGCGGCCAGCGCGGGCGCCACCGCTGGCAGCACCCGCTGCGCCAGCGCCACGGCATCGTCCAGGTCGAACGGCTTGGACAGGAATTCATGCGCGCCGCCGCGGAACGCACCGGCCGTGCTGGCCACATCGGTATAGGCCGACATCACGACCACCGGCAGCTGCGGCAACGCGGCCTTGAGCTTGTCCAGCAGCACCAGGCCATCGTCGCCAGGCATGCGCACATCGGTGAACAGCAGCGCCGGCGGCGCGCCTTCGCCCAGGGCCTGCAGGGCTGCCGCAGCGCTGTCGAAATCGACGACCTGGTAGCCCGCCTCGCGCAGCGCGGTGCACAGCACGAAGCGCACGGCACGATCGTCATCGACCACCCAGATGCGCTGCGGGGACGAAGAAGACTCAGACATCGCGCGGGGCCTCCTCGGCCGGGGCGGCGCCGCTGACGATCGGCAGCAGCAGGGTGAACACGGTGTGGCCCGGGCGCGAGCGGTAGGTCAGCGTGCCGCGGTGCTCGCGCGCCACCTGCTGGGCCAGCGCCAGGCCCAGGCCAGTGCCTTCGGCGCGGCCACTGACCAGCGGCAGGAACAGGTGCTCGGCCAGTTCCTCGGGCACGCCACGGCCGTCGTCGGCAATTTCCAGGCGCAACGCCAGCGTGTGCAGCTGCTCGGCGATGCGCGCGCCATGCTCCACGCGGGTGCGCAGGGTGATGCTGCCGGCATCGGCCTGGATTGCGTTTCGCACCAGGTTCCACACCGCCTGGGTAAGACGGTCGGCGTCGCCACGGAATTCGGGAATGCTGGGGTCGTAGTCGCGCTGCAGGCGTACTGCCCAGCCGGCCTCGTTCTCGGCCAGGCGCAGCACGCGTTCCAGCGCGGCATGGATGTTCAGTTCTGCGTGGGGTGCGGCCGGGGCCGGCGACAGCAGCTGGTCGAGAAGGCCGTTGAGGCGCTCGATCTCCGAGCCGATCAGTTCGATCAGTTCGCGTTCGCTGGCCTCGCGCTGGGCCGCGCGGCGGGCCAGCAGCTGGGCCGCACCCTTCAACCCGGCCAGCGGGTTGCGCAGCTCGTGGGCCAGGCCCTTCAGCGCCGCGCTGAGCGCGCTGGGCAGGGCCTGCGTCGGGTCCAGCCCAGGGAATTCGTCGACCGGATGTGCCTCCAGCAACCAGCCGCCATCGTCGCGGCGGCTCATCCAGCCCTCGGCGAAGCGCGGCGCCTCGCCGGGCACCGCCAGCGCCAACCGGTTCAGGCGCAGGCTGTCGCGCTCATCGCGTGCCAGGAAATGGGCCAGCGCTTCGCCCTGCACTTCCAGTGCAGCCAGCGGCTGGCCCAGCAGGCGGCGCCCGCTGACGCCCAGCCAGCGGCCGAAGGCCGGATTGCAGCCGATGATGCGGCCATCGGCCCCGGCCCACGCCAGTGGCGTGCCCAGGGCTTCAAGGGTCGGCGGTGGTGCGGGGTCGGACATTGCACCAATGTAGTGCAAAACGCGGGGGCCGGGGTCAGAGCACGTTCCGCCAGAAAAGGGCTCCGGCCCCTGCCGCAGGTCGAGCGAGCTCGACCACTACCAGATGCGTGGCCGGTTACAGCTTCATGTTGAGGCCGACGAACACACTGCGTCCCGGGGCCGGCGAAAACATCGGGCGGGCGCTGTCCCAGAAGAAGCTGTCGTACCAGGCGTAGGCGTACTGGCGATTGGTGGCGTTCTTCAGCTGCAGGTCCACGCTGAATCGCGGGGTGAGCTGGTAGGCAGCACTGAGGTCGAGCACGGCGAAGCCACCGAACTTGCCGGCTACGTTGCGCTCTTCCAGGTAGTAATCGCCCTGCGCACGCGCCTGCAGGCCCAGCCGCAGCGCATCACCGGCGCGGTAATCCACGCCCAGATTGCTGATGTGGCGCGGGGTGGCGGCCACTTCCCGGCCCTGCAGGGAAACGCCGGCATCGCGGTCGTCGCGGGTGATCTTCGCTTCCTGGTAGGCGTGCGACGCCCACACCGTCCAGTCGTCGCCCAGTTGCAGGCTCAACTGCGCATCCACGCCGCGCCGGCGGGTCTTGCCCAGAATGACCGTGGTGCCGGTGGCCGGCATGTTGGATACCTCGTTTTCCGCGTCCTGCTGCCATGCCGCCAGACGTGCCTGGGCGCCCGCGAACGGCTGGAACTTCAGGCCCAGCTCCATGCCGGTGTTGGTGGACGGCTGCATCGGTGCCTGTCCCGGGGTGAGGTAGGCCGGTGCGGTGGACCCGGTCAGCACCTGGAAGGTGCGGCCCCAGTTCGCGTAGACGTGGGTGGTCTGGCCCAGGCTGTGGATGATGCTCAGCTTGGGCTGGCCGATCGTGCCGTAGTCCTGCAGGCGGCCGCTGACGCCGTTCACCAGGTGGGTGCGGCCGCTGAAGCGGTCGACGCGATAGGCCGGCACGACCTTCCAGGCTTCGACGGGCTGGTAGACGGCCTGCACGTAGGCGCCCCAGTTGTCGAAGCTGTGGCGATCATTGTTCTGCACCCGCGCCGGTGGCTGGCTGAAGTCGGTGGGTTCGGCGTAGGCATAGCGCTCGCGGATGTAGCCGTTGTCCTGCTGCTCGTAGTTCAGGCCACCCTCTACGGTAAGCGTGGGGCTGGCCTGCCAGGTGAGCGTGCTGAGCAGGCCATGCTGCCGCTCGTCCCACACGCGGCGCTGGCGCGGCAGGTTGCCGTTGGGCACGTCGCTGAAGGTCACGCGGCGGTCGTCTTCATAGCGGTTGTAGTAGAGCCGCGTGCCGAAGGTGAGCGCGTCGGACAGTTTCATGTCCAGGTGCGCGGCGATCTGGCGCATGTCGCGGTCATCACCATCGTTGCCGTTGCGCAGCTCGCTGCCACGACGGTGCGTGCGCAGTTCCTCGGCGGTCATGAAGCCCGGTTCGTCGGCCTCATGGTGGTAGGCGCGCGCGGTCAGGCCCACGCGCAGGCCTTCGTCCAGCGTGCCGAAGAACCACTTGCCGCCCAGTGAGTACTTCCTGGAGGTGTCGTGGTCGCGGTAGCCATCGCTGGCCTGGGTGCCGAAGAAATAGTTCTGCGCGAAGCCATTGGCTTCGCGGCCGACTGCCAGCTGTGCATCTCGGGTGTTGTAGCTGCCATAGGCTAGTCGCGCGTCGGTGTAGGTGCCGCCCTGGCGCGTACCGAAGTTCACGTTGCCGCCGATGTTGTGCAGGCCGTAGCGCGGGTCGTTGGTACCGCGCACCACTTCGATGTAGCTGATGTCCAGCGGGAACAGCATGTCGATGAAGCGCTGGTTGCCGCTGTTGACGTTGCTGGGGATGCCGTCAATGAGGGTCTTGATCGCGTTGAGGTAGCCCTCGCCGTTGAAGGCGCGGAAGCTGACCTTGCCCGATTCGGCACCCTGCCGCGTTTCGGTGAGCTGGATGCCGGGCATCTGCCCCAGCAGCTCCCAGCTGTGCGAGACGTTGCGGTCTTCGATCTGGTCCGCGCCGAGCACGTCCACCGAAGTCAGTACCTGGTGTGCACTGAGCTGGCCTTCGCCGTGCTGGTGCACCTGCACCTTGCCGAGGGTGAGCGCGGCATCGGCGGACTGTGCGAAAGCTTCAGGGGCGAACGGCACGGCCGCCAAGGCGGCCAAAAGGGTGGGAGTCATGGGAAGGGGCGGTTACGGTGAAATGTAATCATATAACATTTCACGTGCCCGCTTTTGCAGCGTCGAGCAAAGCTCGGCGCTACAAGGGCGGGAGCCGGGGGGATTACACCGGGTAGCCGGTGGCTTCCCGTGCCTTCTTCCAGGCGGCTTCGAATTCACGCGCGGAGATTTCGTCGTCCTCGTCGAAATCCAGGAACGACACCGGCTGGTCGGCCAGCAGGAAGCGGTCGTCGCTGTGGGCATGCTCGTCGGCCCAGACCATCCTGGTGCCGTAGATTTCCACCTGCCGCACGATCTTCTCGCCGCGCGCTTCCATCAGCACGTTGCCCTTGCCCAGGCCCGATTCGGCCCAGTGCTTGTAGTACTTCTTTGCGGCGGACTTCGCGGCGGACTTCGCGCCGGTTTTTGCGTTGTGCTTTGAGTAGGTCATTGCAGGAGCCCTGGCCGCTGGCGCGGCCGGAAAGTGCGGAATGGCGCCATTATCGCCCGACCTCGCAGCGCGCAGGTGGGCGCTTCAGCGGGCCGGCGCTGGCAACGCCACGCCCTTCGGCCACAACATCCAGATGTTGCCCTTCTGCTTCATGTCGCCGGCCAGCTTGCCGGCGGCTTCGCCGCTGCCCCAGTACAGGTCGGCGCGCACTTCGCCGGCGATGGCACCGCCAGTGTCCTGCGCGGCCACCGGGCGCACCACCGGGCTGCCGTCCGGGCGCGTGGTGGACAGCCACAGCAGGCTGCCCAGCGGTACCACGGTGCGATCCACCGCCACGCTGTAGCCGGCGGTGAGCGGTACGTTCAGTGAACCACGCGGACCTTCCGGGCTGTCCGGAGTGCGCACGAAGAACACGTAGCTGGGGTTGCTGCGCAGCAGTTCCGGCACGCGCGCGGGATGGGCCCGGGCCCAGGCGCGGATCGCGTCCATGGTGACGTCTTCCTTCTTCAGCTGGCCCTGGTCCACCAGCCAGCGACCGATCGCGCGATAGGGGTGGCCGTTCTGCTCGGCATAGGCCAGCCGCACCTGCGTGCCATCAGCCAGGCGCACGCGGCCGGACCCTTGGATCTGCAGCAGCTGCAGGTCCATCGGGTCGGTCAGCCAGGCCAGCACCGGCGCCTTTACGCCTTTGGCGGCGATGGTGCCGGCATCGTCATAGGGCTTGAGCACCTTGCCCTCAACCCGCCCGCGCAGGCGCTTGCCCTTCAGTTCCGAGTAGAGGCTGTCCAGCTGCACCACGATCAGATCATCCGGCGTGCCGTACACCGGCACCGTGGCCTTATCGGTACGGGTAAGGCTGCCGTGGTAGATCGGCTCGTAGTAACCGGTGATCAATCCATCGGCCTGATGGCCACCGGCACGCAGCGCATAGGCATCGAGGTCGCGCTGCAGGAACTGGCGGATCGCGGCCGGGTCCTTGTCTGACACGGCTGCGGCGGTGGCACAGGGCTTGGCCCAGACAGCGTCGTTCTTCAGGCGGGTGCAGCTGCTGCGCCAGGCAACGAAGCCGGCCTGCAGATCGCTGTTTGAGACCGCTGGCAGGGCTTTCCAGTCGACCCTGGCGTAGGTGGCCGCCGGCGCTGAGGTCGGCGTGGGCGCTTCGGAACCCGTGCGGGGAGCGGTGGTGGCGCAACCGGCGAGCACCGCCGCTGCCAACAGGGTCCAGTGCTTGCGCTTGAAGAAGGTAGCGGAATCGGTCATGCCGCCATGGTGGCGGGCCGGCCGCTGGGCGGCAACCCGGCGCGGGGTCAAGCGTTCATGCGCGCAGTCACGGCATCTGCAGCAGCAACGAATGCAGGATGCGGGCGTCCTCGGCATCCAGCGTCTTGGGCAGGTCGTCGCGGCCACGGAATCGGCGGTGGAAGGCGGCGACGGTGGCTTCTCGGTTGTCCAGTGGATAGCCGAAGCGGGCCAGCGCATTCCACGCGTCGAAGCCTTCCGGTGCCGCGCCGTCGGCCGCGCGCGGCCACACGCCGAAGCCGGCCTCGGCCAGCTGTTGCCACGGGAAGAAGCGGCTCGGATCCTGCTTGCGCGTCGGTGCCAGGTCGGCGTGGGCGATCACCTGGCGCGGCGGGATGTTCAGGCGGGTGGTGAGGTCGCGCAGCAGCACGATCAGCGATTCGATCTGCGCCGCACTGAACGGGCTGCGGCCATCGTTGTCGAGCTCGATGCCGATCGAGGCCGAGTTGAGATCGGTGATGGTGCCCCATCGCCCGGCGCCGGCATGCCAGGCACGGCGCTCATCGGCGACGAGCTGGTAGCGATGGCCATCGGCGCCGATCAGGTAGTGCGCGCTGACCGGTCCACCGCTGTTGGCGGTACGCAGCGTATGCAGGCTCTGCTGCACCGATTTCTGCTCGGTGTGGTGGATAACGATGATGACCGGCGTGCGCGCGTTCTGGTTGGGCGAAGGCACCCAGGTGGCGAGCGGGTTACGCGTTTCCCGTGGCGTGGAAGCGCAGGCGGCCAGCAACAGGCAGGCCGAGAGCATCAGTGTGGTGCGGATCGGAGGCATGGCCTGATTGTGCGCGATCTGGCGCGAGGGTGCATGTCACAAGGTAGATTCTGTTGATCCACGCCAGGCGTGGATGCGCCACTCCGGCTGTGCCGACCAATGGTCGGCACCCACCAGAGCAGACCTGGACCCTGTGCCAAGCAAGCTTGGCACCTACCAGAACCAGGACAGGGGAAGTGCCGACCAACGGTCGGCACCCACCACGTCAGTACGCCGCTACCTCAGGCCTCGTAGGCAGACTCGCCGTGCGAAGTCACATCCAGGCCAGTGCGCTCTGCTTCTTCGGTCACGCGCAGGCCCACCACGACCTTTACCAGCAGCAGGATGACCGCGGTCACCACCGCCGACCACAGCACGGTCAGGCCGACGCTGACCACCTGCACCCACACCTGGTGGCCGATATCCAGATCGGCCTTGGTGCCGCCCAGCGACTGCGCGCTGAACACGCCGGTGAGGATCGCGCCGACGATGCCGCCGACACCATGCACACCGAACACGTCGGCGGTGTCGTCCACCTTCAGCAGGCGCTTGAGGCCGGTCACGCCCCACACGCAGATCACGCCGGCGACGAAGCCGATCACGATCGCGCCAAGCGGGCCGACCGTGCCACAGGCCGGGGTGATGCCGACCAGGCCGGCCACCGCACCCGAGGCTGCACCCAGCGCCGACGGCTTGCCCTTGCCGATCGCTTCCACCAGGGTCCAGCCGAGCACGGCGGCGGCGGTGGCCAGCACGGTATTGAGGAAGGCCAGCGAGGCCACCGTATCGGCCGCAGCGGCGGAACCGGCGTTGAAGCCGAACCAGCCTACCCACAGCAGCATGGCGCCGATGTAGGTAAACGGTACGTTGTGCGGCTTCAGCGCGGTCTGGCCGTAGCCCAGGCGCTTGCCGACGAACCACGCGCCGACCAGGCCGGCCACGCCCGCATTGATGTGGACCACGGTGCCACCGGCGAAGTCGATCGCGCCCAGTTCACCCAGGTAGCCGCCGCCCCAGACGATGTGCGCCATCGGGATGTAGCTGAGGGTGAACCACAGTGCCGAGAACAGCAGCACCGCACGGAACTTGATGCGCTCGGCGAAGGCACCGACGATCAGCGCGGTGGTGATGCCGGCGAAGGTCGACTGGAAGGCGACGAACAGGTAATCCGGCAGGCCCTTGATCGGCGTATTGCCTACCGACTCCGGAGTGAAGCCCTTGAGGAAGGCGAATTCGGTGAACGAGCCGAAGAACGGATTGCCGGCGCTGAACACCGCACTGTAGCCATAGGCCACCCACAGCAGCAGCACCAGCGAGAACACCACCAGGATCTGGCTGAGCACCGACAGCACGTTCTTCGAACGCACCAGGCCGCCATAGAACAGGGCCAGGCCTGGAACCACCATCAACAGCACCAGCAGGGTGGATGTGAGCATCCAGGCGACGTCGCCACGATCATAGGCAGCGGCCGCTTCGGCCACGGCCGGCGCGGCGGCGGTGGCGGCCGGATCGTGCAGCGGCTCGACCGCCACGGTTTCGCTCGGCAGCGGCGACACCTGTGCCTGGGCGTGGGCGCTGCCCGGCCAGGCACCAGCGGCCAGCGCGCTGAGCAGCATCAACAGGCACACCAGATGGAACCGGGCTTGCCACCCGGTGAGAAGGCGCATCTTCATGGGGGAGTCTCCGGAAGGGGGCTTACAGCGCGTCGGCGCCGATTTCGCCGGTGCGGATGCGGATGACCTGCTCGACAGCGGTCACGAAGATCTTGCCGTCACCGATCTTGCCGGTGCCGGCAGACGACTGGATCGCTTCGATCACCGCGTCGGCACGTTCGTCGGTGACGACGGTTTCGATCTTGATCTTGGGCAGGAAGTCGACAACGTACTCGGCACCGCGATACAGCTCGGTGTGGCCCTTCTGGCGACCGAAACCTTTCACTTCGGTCACGGTGATGCCCGACACGCCTGCATCGGACAGGGCCTCGCGGACCTCGTCGAGCTTGAACGGTCGGATGATGGCGGAGATCAGTTTCATGCGCATGTCCCGAGGGTGGATGGGGCCAGCGCGCCAGCGCGCGTTGGCATCAGGCAACCACGGGTCATCAGGATGATGACCGTGGCTGTTGCACCGGACACGTACAGGGCCGGGACGGCCGTGCCTCTCTCCTTGCACGACCGACGCGGGAGGGAGGGCGGCCCTGGTCGCGTATCCGGTCTCTCTCTTGCCCCTGGATAAGCGGGCCAATGGCCCGCGTTCCAATGCAGCGGACTGACAGTCCGCTCTACAACGGCGGGCCTGCGCCCCCCCTGCGGCTCCCCAGCCGCGAGAACGGAAGCGATGGCGGCGGGTGGGAGGGGGAACCCACCGCCATCGCGCCCGGTCAGCTCGCGTAGTACAGCTGGTATTCCAGCGGGTGGGTGGCCGCGCGGAACTTGGTCACTTCCTGCATCTTCAGCGCGATGTAGCCGTCGATGAAGTCATCGCTCATCACGCCGCCGGCCTTCAGGAACTCGCGGTCCTTGTCCAGCGCTTCCAGCGCCTGGTCCAGCGAGGAGCAGACCTGCGGGATCAGCTTCTCTTCCTCCGGCGGCAGGTCGTACAGGTCCTTGTCGCTCGGTGCACCCGGGTCGATCTGGTTCTTGATGCCGTCCAGGCCGGCCATCATCAGCGCGGTGAAGGTCAGGTAGCCGGACTGGATCGGGTCGGGGAAGCGCATTTCGATGCGGCGCGCCTTCGGATTGGACACCCACGGAATGCGGCACGAGGCCGAACGGTTGCGGGCCGAGTAGGCCAGCATCACCGGCGCCTCGAAGCCCGGCACCAGGCGCTTGTAGCTGTTGGTGCCCGAGTTGGCGAAGGCATTGATGGCTTTGGCGTGCTTGAAGATGCCGCCGATGTACCACAGCGCCAGCTGGCTCAGGCCACCGTAGCCGTCACCGGAGAACAGGTTGGTGCCGCCCTTGGACAGCGACTGGTGCACATGCATGCCGCTGCCGTTGTCACCGACGATCGGCTTGGGCATGAAGGTGACGGTCTTGCCGTTGCGATGCGCGACGTTCTTGATGACGTACTTCATGCGCAGCAGCTCGTCGGCCTTCTGCACCAGGGTGCTGAACTTGGTGCCGATCTCGCACTGGCCGGCGGTGGCCACTTCGTGATGCTGCACTTCCACTTCGATGCCGACCTGTTCGAGGGTCTTGCACATCTCGGCGCGCAGGTCGTGCAGGGTGTCGGTCGGCGGAACCGGGAAGTAGCCGCCCTTCACGCCGGGACGGTAGCCGCTGTTGGCGCCGTCATACTTGGCGCCGCTGTTCCATGCCGCTTCTTCCGAGTCGACCTTGAAGAAGGTGTTGCCCATTTCGTTGGCGAAACGGACCGAGTCGAAGATGAAGAATTCCGGCTCCGGACCGAAGAACGCGGTTTCGGCGATGCCGGAGGACTTCAGGTAGGCCTCGGCACGCTTGGCGATGCCGCGCGGGCAGCGGCCATAGGCCTGCATGGTGGCCGGATCGAGGATGTCACAGCTGATCACCAGGGTCGGATCGGCGTAGAACGGATCGACGTAGGCGCTGGACGGGTCCGGCAGCAGCACCATGTCCGATTCGTTGATGCCCTTCCAGCCGGCGATCGAGCTGCCGTCGAACATCTTGCCTTCTTCGAACAGCGACGGCTCGACGATGCTGACCGGGAAGGTGACGTGCTGCTCGACGCCACGCATGTCCACGAAACGCAGATCGACGAATTCGATCTGGTTGTCCTTGATCAGCTTCTCAACGTTTTCCACGGACATCGGTACGACCTCGGATGGGGATGAATGCCTGCTGAGGTACAGCAATGACCGTGCCAACTTCTTGCGACCCGCAAGTCGTTGATTTCCCTAAGCCCGCCCCGCACCGGTGCGGAACAGCGCGCACCAAACGGGTGCAGTCGGCAGCAGGCGCACCCATTTGGTGCAGCAGGGATCGTCTATCCTCTCGCCTTCTTCCTTCCTCCCGCGCGTGCCCGCACCGTCCATGTCCGACCTGCTCTCTGCCCTGCTGCTGGGCATCCTCGAAGGCTTGACCGAATTCCTGCCGATCTCCAGCACCGGCCACCTGCTCATCGCCCAGCACTGGCTGGGTGCCCGTTCGGACTTCTTCAACATCGTCATCCAGGCCGGCGCGATCGTCGCGGTGGTGCTGGTGTTCCGCCAGCGCCTGCTGCAGCTGGCCACCGGCTTCAACCAGCGCGGGAACCGGGAGTATGTATTCAAGCTGGGGGCGGCCTTCCTGGTCACCGCCGTGGTCGGCCTGGTGGTACGCAAAGCCGGCTGGTCGCTGCCGGAGACGGTCAGTCCTGTGGCCTGGGCGCTGATCATCGGCGGTGTCTGGATGCTGCTGGTGGAGGCCTACACCGCGCGCCTGCCTGACCGCGACCAGGTGACCTGGACCGTGGCGATCGGCGTCGGCCTGGCGCAGGTGGTGGCGGGCGTGTTCCCCGGTACCTCGCGCTCGGCCTCGGCGATCTTCCTGGCCATGCTGCTGGGCCTGAGCCGCCGCGCAGCGGCGGCCGAATTCGTGTTCCTGGTCGGCATTCCCACCATGTTCGCCGCCAGTGCCTACACCTTCCTGGAACTGGCCAGGGACGGGCAGCTGGGCAGCGAGAACTGGACCGAGGTGGGCGTGGCCTTCCTTGCCGCGGCCGTCACCGGCTTCGTCGTAGTGAAGTGGCTGATGGGCTACATCAAGTCGCACAGGTTCACGGCCTTCGCCCTCTACCGCATCGCGCTGGGCGCGGCGCTGCTGCTGTGGTTGCCCTCCGGCAGCTGAACAGCACCGGGGCACGGTAACCCCAATGCCGGCCCCACCCCGTTTCCCCCACGGTTCCCCAAGGAGAATCACCATGAACCGCAAGCTCACCCTGCTCCTCCCGCTGGCCCTGATGGCCGCGTGCAGCCAGACCCCGGCCCCGGCCGGCACCGGCGGCGATGACGTGGCCCCGGCCGCGGCCAAGGCAGCGGACCAGCAGACGCTGGCGCATCTGGATGCGCAGCGCCTGCAGAGCCAGCACTGGCTGCTGCAGCAGGCCACCGGCGCCGACGGCAAGCGCATCGACGCGCTGTTCGCCCGCCAGGACAAGCCGGTCACCCTCGACTTCGCTGACGGTCGCCTGTCGGTCAGCAACACCTGCAACCGCATGGGCGGTGGTTACACCTTCGACGCTGGCAAGCTGACGGTCAGTGCGATGGCCTCGACCATGATGGCCTGCACCGACAAGGCGCTGATGGCGCTGGACGAGGCCGTGTCGAGCCGGCTGCAGGGCGAACTGAAGGCCGAGCAGGACGCTGATGGCAGGCTGACCCTGACCACCGCCAAGGGCGACACGCTGGTCTTCAACCCGGAACCGACCGCTGAAACCCGTTACGGCGACGCCGGCGAAACCGTGTTCCTGGAGGTGGCCGCGAAGACCGAGAAGTGCTCGCACCCGCTGATCCCGGACTACCAGTGCCTGCAGGTGCGCGAAGTGAAGTTCGACGACAAGGGCCTGAAGCAGGGCGAGCCGGGCAAGTTCGAGAACTTCTACGGCACCATCGAGGGCTACACCCACGAAGACGGCGTGCGCAACGTGGTGCGCGTGAAGCGCTACGAGGTGAAGAACCCGCCGGCCGATGCGCCGTCGCAGGCGTACGTGCTGGACATGGTGGTCGAGTCGGCCATCGAGAAGTGATGTAGAGCCGACTGTTAGTCGGCTGGCACTTGAAGGGCGGCCGCGAGGTCGCCCTTCTTCGTTGTGCGTTGTAGAGCCGAGCCCATGCTCGGCTGCTGTCTATCGGGAAAAGCAGCCGAGCATGGCTCGACGCTACCGAAAGCAACGCCGGCCAGCGGCCGGCGCTACCGGGGTTGCGGTTACAGCGCCGGGTTCAACGTGTAGGTGCCGTGCAGTGCGGCTTCGGCCAGCACGTGGCCGTGCATGGCGCGGTACGCGTCGGCGGCGGTAAAGCGCTGCGGCAGGTCCAGCGACGCCACGTCCAGCGCGAATACCCGGAAGAAATAGCGGTGCATGCGCTCGTCGTTGAACGGCGGATACGGGCCGTCATAGCCCAGGTAATCACCGGCCATGTCCGGGTTGCCCGCGAACCAGCCGGTGAAGTCGTTCAGGCCCTGGCGGCTGCCGGCCGGACCGGCGGGTGCGGGCTTTCCCTTCACCACGAAGCCGTCGCTGCAGCTTCCTGCGGCGATCTCCTGCACCGAGGCCGGAATATCGGCCATCACCCAGTGCACGAAATCGCAACGTGGCTGGTCACGCGGCACGCTCATGTCGCTGCGGCCAACCGTCTCCGGCACGGTCGGCACGTCCGGGTCCACGCACACCAGCAGGAACGAGCGGGTGCCGGCCGGCGCCCCGTTCCAGGCAAGGTGCGGGTTGCGGTCGGGCGCAAAACCATTGGCATCGCCGGCGGCGAACTCACGATCAATCGGTGCGCCATTGGTCAGGCTGTTACTGGTCAACTGCATCAGGATCTCCTCACTCTTCCGGGTAACCCAGGCGCACCGCAACCGGGGTGAGCTGGGCGAAGGCGGCGCTCATCACGTCGCGGTAGTTGCGCCAGTGGCCGGGCGGGAAGCGCGGCGCGCCCAACTGCGCCGCCGGCGGCATCGGCCGCTCGAACAGGCGGCCCAGCAGTTCGGCCATCGCCTGCGGATCGTTGCCGACCTGGTCGATGCGCAGCAGCACGTGGGGGTACAGGTCGTCCTCATGCAGCGTGGCAATCTGGTTCAGCGCGCGGGTCAGCCATTCACTGGCTTCGGCCAGCGAGGTCATCGCCAGCGGCGCGGCGGCACCGTAGGCCACCCAGTCCAGCAGCATGTCGCGCGGATCACGCAGCACCAGCACCAGTCGCCCCTGCGGCAGCTGCGGGCGCAACGCCCACAGCAGGGCGTTGTCCCACCACAGCAGCCAGTCGATCACGGTATCGCTCTGCAGGCCACGCGCCGGCAGCTGTTCGCGCCAACGCTGCACCAGCCGCTCCGGCGTCAGTACGCCCGAAGCGAGATCCTGCAGCGTGTTGTAGTTCTGGAACGCATCGTCGGGCGGGTTGCTGGTGTAGCGGTCGCTGCGCAGCACCGGGCTGGCGGCCGCCAGGCCGGTCGCCACGCGCTCCACGCCCGAGCCCGGCGCGCCCCAGAGGAAGATCGGCGCGGAACTGGTGTTGCCGTCAATCTCACCCTTCTCCGGCCAGCTTGGCGGAGACTTGGCCTGCGGTGGCAGCGGCAGGCGTTGCGGGGCCTGGTCGGCCTGCAGCGACAGCCAGGTACGCAGGGCCTCCTGCGGCTGGCCGGCACGGTCCTGGATCTCGCCCATCCAGGTGCGCAGATCGGCGCGATGCGCTTCCGGCGCCTGCTCGACCAGCGCCTGCACGCGGGCCACTGCAGCAGGCGGATCACGCTGCAGCAACCCTTCAACCAGGCGGGTTTCGCCACTGACACGGCCCGGTTCAATGCTGACGATACGCTCGGCAATGGCTTCGGCCTGCTCGTGCTCGCCCACCATGTCGTGCAGGCGCAGGCGTGCTTCCAGCGCCGGCAGGTGGCCCGGCATGGCGTCCATCCAGCGTTCAACGGTCGCCGCGGCAGCGGGGCTGCCAACTTCTTCCACGGCCAGGCGCGCCAGCCACAGATCATGCAGCTGCGGGTGCTGCTCCAGGGCAGCGTCGAGGCGTGCACGCGCCTCGTCTTCGCGGCCAAGGCGCTGCCAGGACATCAGCAGCAGCTGCAGCAGCTGGCGGTCATCGGGGATCGCTTCCAGCAAGGGCAGCAGATGGTCCAGCGCCTGCAGCGGCTGGCCGTTGCGCAACGCCAGCTCACCGGCCAGGCGCCGCATCACCGGCACATCCAGCTCCGGCTGCCGCAGGGCCACCTCCATGGCTTCGGCCGCCGCCGGCACGTTGCCCTGGCGCAGCGCCAGCTGCACCACCAGGCCATGCAGCGAGCTGATGGCCGGGTTCAGTTCCAGCACGCGGCGGAACGCCTGCTCGGCGAATGCCAGCATGTCCTTGCCAAGGTAGGCAAAGCCCAGCGCATAGAGCACGCGGGTGTCATTCGGCTGGGCCTTGTTGGCTGCCGACAGCAGCACCAGCGCACGGTCCGGGTCATCGCGGCGCAGCGCGATCATGCCGTCGATGGTCAGCAGCTCGGGGTGGTCCGGCTCCACGCGCGCGGCCAGGGTGGACAGGCGTTGTGCCTCGTCGAAGTCATTGCGGCCAACCGCCAGGTGCGCCTGCATCAGGTAGGCGGCGAAGGAATTCGGGTCGAGGCCGGTGGTGCGCGCCAGTGCCTCGTCCGCGCCCTGGTACTGGCGCAGGGCAAGCAGCAGGCCAGCGTGCTGCAGGTGCAGCTGGGCATCATCGGGGGCCAGCTGCAATGCCTGCTGCAGGGCCTCCATGGCGTCTTCGGCCTTGCCCTGCTGCTGCAGCGCAAGCGCCAGCCAGCGGTGGGGCCCGGCCTGGCCGGGTTCGTCACGGGTCCACGCCTGGGCCAGCTGCACGGCCTGGTCGGCCTGGTTCTGGCGCAACGCTTGGATGATCTGGTCTTGCATGGCGGTCCGGTTCGAGTGCAAACCCGCATTGTAGCGGTCCACGCGCCGGTGCCGGTTCAGCCCGCCAGCACCCGCTGCAGGCGCTGCGCCACCCACCGTTCGGAGAAGCCGTCGCCCCGCCAGTTCTCCAGGAAACCGCAGTGGCCTCCCCAGCAGGCGGTCTCCAGCCGCGCGTGGCGCGGCAGCTGCCAGTCGCTGAAGGTCGCATAGGGAATCACCGGGTCGTCCTGCGCCATCAGGATGTCGGCCGGCACCTGCAGGGCCGACAGGCGGTCACCGGCAATCGAGTAGCCATCGAAATAGGCCTGCAGCGAGCCAAAGCTGGTATGCCGTTCAACCAACCAGGCGGTCAGCGCACGGATATCCAGCTTCAACACGCGGTCGTCGCAGTCGCTCAGCTCGGGGAACAGATCGCGCTTGCGGCGCAGCGAGCCGGCCCATTTGCGTCGGAAGTACCAGTCGTACATTGCCGGACCATTCTCGATGCTCTCCATGGTCAGCCCCGGGTCCAGCACCGGGCACACCGAGGCCACGCGCAGCAGCGGTACGCCGGCGGCCGGCGCGCGCAGGGCCAGGCGCAGCACGAAATTGCCGCCCAGTGAGTAGCCGGCCGCCACCAGCGGCAGCTGCGGCCAGCGCTGGGCGATGTCTCCTGCGGCATGCACCACTTCATCGATCAGGTTGGAGTGGAAGATGCCGGGGTTCAGGTGATGGGTGTTGCCGTGGTCGCGGAAGTTCAGCCGCACGACATCGAAACCCTGTTCGATCATGCGCGCGGCCGCCATGCGCATGTAGCTGGATTCGGCACTGCCCTCCCAGCCATGCAGCAGCAGGGCCATGCCCTTGGGTTCGCGGCCTTCGACATGGCTGTGCCAGCCCTGCAGGCGCACGCCATCGCCGCCGTCGAGGATCAGCTCTTCGCTGACCGCGCCGGTGGCCGCCAGCAGCAGCAGGCCGCGCTGCAGGCGCATGCGGCTGGAGCTGAGCATCGACTGCAGGTGCGGGTTGCGCAGCCAGCGCGGCGGCTGGTAGTCAGCCGCATGCAACGTCGGCGTACCGGCGTCCAGGACAGGTGGCGGAACCAGGGCCACCGTGCCCTCAACCGGTGCTCATGGCCGCCACGATGCGCGCGCGCGAGGTCTCCGCGATGCGCCGACGGCCTTCCAGGTCCTGTGCACCGATCGGTGCCAGGAAGTGCACTTCCGCACGCCGCGCCGGCTCACCGAGCAGGCGCAGGAAATTGGCGAAGAAGCTCTCGCCGGGGCCGAATGCCACGATGGTCTGTGCGTCACCCTTGAGCCCATAGACCAGCGCCACCGGCTGCACCGGAACGCCGGTTTCAACCGCGGCCTGGAAGATGCGGGCATGGAACGGCCCCACTTCGTGGCCACCGCGGGTGCGCCCTTCCGGGAACACGCCCACTGCCTTGCCGCCACGCAGGCGATCGGCCATCACCTGCATCACCCCGCCCAGCGACTCGGTGTTGCCACGCTGGTGGAAGATGGTCTGCCCGCGCGCAGCGAGCCAGCCGACCAGGGGCCAGCTGGCGATTTCGCGCTTGGCGACGAAGCCCATCATGCGCTGGCTGTGCAGGATGCAGATGTCCACCCAGCTGACATGGTTGGCCACGAACAGCACGGCACCGGGCAGCGGCGCGCCCATCTGCACCAGGCGGAAGCCGAAGATCCACATCAGGCCCCCCTGCCACCAGTTCACCACCTTCGCCCCGAAGGTATCCTCGCCCACGCGCAGCTCGCCCCACGGCGGAAGCATGCCGATCAGGATCAGCGGCAGGAACACGGTGATGTGGACCAACAGCAGCGGTACGCGGTACAGGTAACGGCACACACGCGCCACGCCGCCACGGGGGGCCGGAGTGGGGGAAGTCATCCGCGCACGATACCGGAGCGTCGCAGCAGCTGCCAGCCGATTTAGGCCATAACCGCCATTGACCGGGGCAATCGGTGGGGAACGCTGGGTTCTGCCGTCGTCAACACGCCCGACCGGGGGCTCAACCGTGGCCGGCCGCCACCACCGCCAGGGTCAGCCGCGAAATGCATACCAGGCGACCCTGCTCGTCCTCGATGCGGATCTCCCACAGCTGGGTGCTGCGGCCCACATGCAGTGCGCGGGCAGTGCCGGTGACAATCCCCGAGCGCACCGCCCGCACGTGGTTGGCATTGATCTCCAGGCCCACGCAGACCTGCTTTGCGGTATCCACGCACAGGTTGCCGGCGCTACTGCCCAGCGTCTCGGCCAGCACCACCGAGGCCCCGCCGTGCAGGATGCCGTAGGGCTGGCGGGTGCGCTGGTCCACCGGCATGGTGGCCTGCAGCCAGTCTTCGCCCGCTGCGCTGAAGACGATGCCCAGGGATTCGATCGCCGTGTTGCGGCTGAGCGCATTGAGCTGCTCGAGGGAAACGGCTTCGCGGAACACCTGGGTCATGCGGTCACCTTCAGAGAATGGGAACGAGGCCGGCACCGAATGCGGTCAGCATGCGCACCAGCAGCCACTTCGGGCCGACGTTGACTTCGGGGAAGTCGCCGACGGCAACGTAGCAGCGATGGAACTCCGGGTCCTGCCGTGGCAGAGGCTGCGGGCAGTCCGGGCCGGGCTTGAACTCGTAGTCGGTGGCATAGCGCCATGGCCAGAAGTCGAGGATCGGCAGCGCTTCGGAGGCTTTGCCGACGCTGTAGTTCAGCCCCGACAGCACCGGCGGCTTGGCCCGCGGCGCCACCGTCCAGGAGTTCTGCGGATGGGTATCGCGCAGGATGCTCTCGGCCAGCTGCTCGGCAAACACCGGATCATCGATGATCACCGCGCCTTCGGTGTTGTAGTTCTCGCTGCGCGGATCGAAGTTGTGGGTGCCGACCACGCCGATGCGGCGGTCGACCACCAGCGACTTGGCGTGCAGGCCCATGCGCGCGCCCTTGCGGGTGACCGGCAATGGCTTGTTGACCGCCTTGCTGCCCAGGAACGAGGGCCGCGTTTCGGTGCGCAGCAAGCGCGTTTCCACCTCGCTGCCGGCCGCGCGGCGGCGTTCGCGCGCGTTCTGGTAGGCACTGCCGGTACGCGGATGATTCACCACTGCCTGCCTGCGCGTTGTTGCCCGGTCCCCCTCGCTGCCCCCCCCGGCATTGCTGCCGGCGGCGCTGCCGCCGATCAGCGGGTTGCGGCCGCCGTCGTCGTCTGCCCCGGGGGCGGCGATCGGGTCGGGCAGCAGGTTGCGGTAATCAACCGGCGCATCCAGCGGGAACGGCTTGTATTCGAAGATGTTGAAGCCCAGTTCGCGCATGTTGCGCCGCTTGTACTTGTACGACAGCGCATACACGATGGGATTGTCGGTGGCCGCCAGGCTGTTGCTCGACACCACCACGCGCGGTGGCTGCGGGCGCTTGCGCAGCTCGCGGAACAGCTTCTGCGCGGGCTTGGACAGCACCAGGTACGGCGTCTGCAGGATCACTTCCTTCTGCGCACCGGCAATGAGCGCATCCAGCTGGGGCTCGGTCACGTGCTGGCCAGCCAGCGGGGCATCGGCCTTCTCGCGCCGGTGCTTGCGCGGCAGGTCGGCGACATAGCGCACCGAGGCCACCGGCAGCGCGGTATCCACGAAGGAACGGGTGACGAAGTCCATGTCATTGGCTTCGGCACTGACCCGCTGCACCCGTTCCGGGCGGCGGAACGTGGCGGGGGGCAGCGCCGGCACGCCCTCGCGCAGCAGGGTGCGGCCGACATCATTCAGGCGCTCGGCCGGCACGCTGCGCTGGGCACGCCAGAAGGCATCGAAGTTGGCCGCCATCGCACGCGCCTCGGGGCCGGCAATCAGCACGTCGCGGTCGCGGAAGTTGTACTCGCGGTCCCAGTCGTAGTAGTCGTCCTGGTAGTTGCGGCCTCCGACCACGCCGATTGCGTCGTCGATCACCAGCAGCTTGTTGTGCATGCGCTGGTTGAAGCGCCGGAAGCAGCACAGCACGCTGCCGGCATAGTCGAAGTAGTTCAGCCGGGCCTTGCCGAACGTCGGGTTGTAGACCCGCAGCTGGAAGTTCTGGTGGGCGCCGGACAGCGCGCCGAGGATCTGCAGGTCGGAGATCGCCGAGAGCTGGTCGATCAGCACCCGCACCTTCACCCCGCGCCGCGATGCAGCCAGCAGTTCGTCGATGACCAGCCGGGCGCTGTCGTCCTTGTCGAAGATGTAGGTCTGCAGGTCGATGCTGCGGGTGGCGCTGCGCAACAGGTTCAGCCGCGCCACCAGGGCGCCTTCTCCCTCGTCCAGCAGGGTGGCGTAGTGGCGCGGTTGCTCCGGGGTGGATTCGGTGAACGCCCGGCCGGCCAGCGCCCGCAGCGGCGAGTCCTGTGCGCAGCGGTCGGCGCGCTGGCAGTCGACCTGGGTCGAGCGCGCCTGCACGGCGATCGCTTCGGCGCGGTCGCGCTGGGTATTGGACAGCGATGCACAACCGCTGCCCAGCAACACGGTTGCCAGCGCCAGTACACGCAGCAGGAGGTTCACGGTTTCGGCGCCTCGCTCAGGCGCGCTCGCAATACGAAGGTCACACGATCACTCAAGGCAAGCTGCCAGCTGTCCATTCCATACCGGCCTCGCTGCACGGTACCGCGGCTGACGACGTCGCAATCATAGCCGGGTCGGGCGCACTCCGCCTTCTCCACCCTCAGCTTCTCGGGATGGCTGACCCCGCGCAGGGTCAGCCGGCCGTTGATGTCACCCCCCTCTTCCACGGTCTCCGGCCAGTACGGCAGCGAGTCGAACTCGACCACCGGGTGGCGGCCCGCGTCGAAGAATTCCTCGCCGCGCATCCAGCCGGTATAGCGCGCCTTGCCGGGGATCTCGACCGAGCGCGTGAACATCTTGAGGTGCACCTGGTGGCGGCCATCGGAGAGGATCTCGATGCGGCCCTCGAAGTGCGGGAACACGCCTTCGATGCGCTGGCCGAAGCGGGTGCGCACCTCGAAACCGATCTGCGAGCGTTGGGTGTCCAGGCGCAGGACCCGATGCGCTTCGGCGACCACCGGCGGCAGGGGCGTTGGCGTTGGCGGAGGAGGCGCGGCAGGCCAGGCCGCGCCGGAAGCCAGCAGCACGGGCAGCAGAAAGCGGCTGCGCCGCGCCAGGCTCATTGGATCACGGCCACCAGAACGCGTTCAGGCTGGCCACGCCCGGCTCGATCGAAGCCTCGCGCGGGAAGCCGAGCACGGCAATGCCGGCCGGCGGCATGCCGCGGTAGTCGCTGCTGGTGCCGTCGGTCATCAGGGCCACCAGCTGCTCCAGCCCCGGGTTGTGGCCCACGATCAGCACCCGGTCCAGGTCGCGACGCTCGTCCACCAGCGCCGCCAGGGTGCCCGGGGTGGCTTCGTAGATCCGGTCTTCCAGGCGCTTCTCGACATAGCCGATGGCCGTCATCACCGCTTCCAGGGTCTCACGGGTACGTCGCGCCGGCGAGCACAGCACGCAGTCCGGCAGCAGGTTGTTCTCCTTCAGCCACTTGCCGGCGGCTTCGGCTTCGGCCAGCCCCACCGGTGACAACGGCCGGTCGAGGTCGGCCTGGCCGGGGGTCGCCGGCTCGGCATGGGCATGGCGCAGCAGGATCAATTCACGCATCGCGGGTTTCCATGAAGAAGAGGATGCAGCAGGAAGGGTGATGCAGGCATCAAAGCTTCAGCCAGGACAGCAGCGGCTCCCAATCGGCCTGGTGCTCGCGCACCTGGGCCGAGCGGTAGTCGAACAGGCTGCGGCCAAGGCCGGTCATGACCACATAGCTCTGGCTGTCGCGCAGCTGCGCGACCACCGGGTACGGCCATTCACCCAGCATCTGCAGCGCCTGCTGCGAGGTCTGGGTCCAGGGCTTGGTACGGTTGAGCACCAGACCCACTGGCAGCTTGCGGCTGTGCACGCGCGGGTTCTGGGCCAGGCTGTTGAGGAAACCGACGATGGCTTCGATATCCAGCGCCGAGGGCAGCACCGGCACCACCACCGCGTCGGCAGCGTCGAGGAAATGGGGAATATCGTCGGCCAGGGCGCCGGCCGGCGCATCGATGATGACGGTGTCGGTACCGTCGGGCAGCTTCTGCGCCCACTGCTTCTTCCGATATACGTCGATCGGCAGCACCGCACTTTCCAGCCCGGCACGGCGTTGTGCCCAGCGGGTGCTGGAGCCCTGCGGGTCGGCATCGGCAATCACCGTGGCCTTGCCCTGCAATGCCGCGTACGCGGCCAGGTGGGTGGCGACGGTGGTCTTGCCCCCCCGCCCTTGGAACCGGCCACCAGGATCGTCTTCATGCCAGCCTCGCTTCCGGGTACGTTCCCCGAGCGTACACCGGCGATGGTGACGGGAGGTAGCGTCGTGCTGAACCAGCGGCCATCGCCTTTGCTATCGTGGCGCTCCCGAAGGATCGAACCGGCATGAGCGAACTGCAGGACCTGAGCGCGTTGATCCGCGCCAATACCCCACTGATCGTGATCGAGACCCAGGACGAGGGTCGCATCGTCGAGCTGTTCCGGCAGACGCTGATGCACGTATGGCGGGCGCTGCACCGCTGGTCGATCACCGAGGGCCTGCGCCGCATCGACCTGGACAGTGAAGACCCGCCGGTCGGGCCACCCGATGCCAGCGCGGCCCTGCAGATGATCCGCCAGGCCGACCAGCGCGGGGTCTACCTGCTGCTCGATTTCCACCCGTACCTGGGCTATGCCAGCCACCAGCGCGCCCTGCGCGACCTGATCCAGCGCCGCCACAGCGAGCCGCATGTGCTGGTGCTGATCGGTGCCAAGGTGGAGCTGCCGGCCGAGCTGGAAGCGTTGGCCGTGCGCTTCAACCCGCGCCTGCCCGATGCCAACGCCCTGTTGAAGATGCTGCGCGAAGAGGCCGACGCCTATGCGCGCGAGCACGGCGGCCGCCGGGTCGAAGTCGACAGCGAGGCGGTGAAGAAGATCCTGAAGAACCTGCAGGGCCTGAGCCTGGTCGATGCCCGGCGCATCGCGCGCCAGCTGATCTACGCCGATGGCGCGCTGCGCGACGACGACCTGCCGCAGCTGGCACGGCTGAAGTTCGAGCTGCTCAACCGCAGCGGCCACCTGTTCTTCGAGCATGACAGCGCGCGCTTCGGCGATGTGGCCGGCGCCAACCGGCTCAAGCGCTGGATCAACCAGCGGCGCGTGGCCTTCATCGCCGGCTCGGCGCCGGCCGGGCTGGACCCGCCGCGCGGCATGTTGCTGCTGGGCGTGCAGGGCTGCGGCAAGTCGATGCTGGCCAAGGCCACCGCCGCCGGCTTCGGTGTACCGCTGCTGCGCCTGGACGTGGGCGCGCTGTACAACAAGTACCACGGCGAGACCGAGGCCAACCTGCGCCAGGCACTGGCCTCGGCCGAGCAGCTGGCACCCTGCGTGCTGTGGATGGACGAGATCGAGAAGGGCCTGGCCAGTGGTGGCGAGGACGGTGGCGTATCACGCCGTGTACTCGGCTACCTGCTGACCTGGATGGCCGAGCGCAAGGCGCCGGTGTTCATCGTCGCCACCGCCAACCAGGTGCACGAGCTGCCGGCCGAGCTGCTGCGCAAGGGCCGCTTCGACGAGATCTTCTTCGTTGACCTGCCTTCGCCTGACGTGCGCGTGGAACTGCTGCGGCTGCACCTGGGCCGGCGCCAGCTCAATGGCGACGACTTCGCGCTGACGGCGCTGGCGGCCGCGGCCAATGGTTTCTCCGGCGCGGAGATCGAACAGGCGATCGTGGCCGGGCTGTATGCAGCGCACGCCGAAGGGCGGCCACTGGATACCGAGCTGCTGATGAACGAGATCCGTGCGACGCGGCCGCTGTCGGTGCTGATGGCCGAGCAGGTGGAGGCATTGCGGGCGTGGGCGTCGGGACGGACGGTTTCCGCGGACGATTGAGGTTCCCGCGAACGGCGCAGCCCCTCGTGGTTGATCGCTCAAAGCAACAGCCGCAGTTGGCCGGGCGGGTAGGCCGCGCAGGGGACGCTGCAAGTACATCCCTGTAAGCTCGGTCGCCGCTTGCTCGCGTGCGCTTTCCTGCGCACACGAGCAAGGCGCCATCGAGCCCCCATGGGTGAGGGCGCTTTGCTTGCGAAGCACTGCTTCGCAAGCGCCCGAACGCACAGCCGCCAGCGGCTGGGCCGGTCTGGGGGTTTACGGCGTGTCCTGCCAACCCACACCGCCCCGCCATCCCGCGGATTGCCCGCTGTTGCTGTTGCTTCGGCTGTTGCCTCTGCGGGTGCCGGGTGCAACCCGGCCAAACCCCTTCCCTCAGGGCCAGGCAGGCGGTGCGGCCGCCCAGGCCTGCTGCACCTCGGCCAGCGACGCACGCTCATCCTCGCGCCACTGCGGCAGCAGCTGCGCATAGTTGGCCGTGGTATTCCACTGCGTCGGCTCGGTGCGTACCGCAGCCGCATACCACTGTACCGCCTCCTGCTTCTGCCCCATCCGCCACAATGCCAGCGCATAGGTCGGCGGCACCCAGCTCGGCTTGGTACGCGCATTGGCGGCCGAGGCCAGCCACTGTTCCAGCGCCGCCTCTGGCTTGCCCTGGCGCAGCAGGTCCCAGCCGTAGTTCCAGCGAACGCTGCGGCCACTGCTGCTCTGTGCCGGGGCCTCTTTCATCGCCTCGGCATACAACTGCTCGGCCAGCTCGCCACGGCCCTGCGCACCGGCCACCGAGGCCAGTTGTACCGTGGCCTCGACCGCACGGCGGCCGCGTTCACGCAGCTTGACCAGCTGGGCGACCAGATCATCGCCCCCGCCCTGCACCGCCACCATCGGCGTGGCCGCCGGGTCATTGTCGAAGTAGAACTCCTGTGGTGCCGGCATGGCCGGCGCGGCCCACGCCGTGGCCGCTCCCGAGGCCAGCAGCACGCTGGCCAGGATCTTTCCTGGAACTGACATCCCTTCTCCCCAGGCCGCGACTGCAGCCTCCCTCTCTCTCTCCCCGATCCTAACCCCAGCACCGCCGTGGGCGCGAGTGCCGGGGCCTGCGCGGCCCCGCTGCTACAATTCGCGCCTTTCCCGCTGCGTGCGTGCACGCGGCCGGTGCCAGCCGATCCTACCGGGCCAGCCATGACCAGTACCGCGCAACTCACTTCGCCCTCTTCCGCCGACCTGCTCGACCGTGACTACACGCTCGACCACAAGTACACCCGCAACGAGGGGCGGATCTACCTGAGTGGCGTGCAGGCGCTGGTGCGGCTGCCGCTGATGCAGCGCCTGCGCGATGCCGCCGAAGGCATCGATAGCGCCGGCTTCGTCAGCGGCTATCGTGGCAGCCCGCTGGGTGGCTTCGACCTGGAACTGTGGCGCGCGCGCAAGCATCTTGAAGCGGCGAAGGTGAAGTTCACCCCGGGCCTGAACGAGGACCTGGGCGCCACCATGGTGTGGGGCACGCAGCAGACCAACCTGTTCCCCGGCGCCAACGTGCAGGGCGTGTTCGGCATGTGGTACGGCAAGGGCCCTGGCGTGGACCGCTGCGGCGACGTGTTCAAGCATGCCAATGCCGCCGGCACCTCGCGCTACGGCGGCGTGCTGGCGCTGGCCGCCGATGACCATGCCTGCCGCAGTTCGACCCTGCCGCACGGCAGCGAAGACGAATTCGTCAGCGCGATGATGCCGGTTCTCAACCCCGCCGGCGTGCAGGACATCCTCGACATGGGCCTGCTGGGCTGGGCGATGAGCCGTTACACCGGCCGCTGGGTCGGCTTCAAGACCATTGCCGAGACGGTGGAATCGTCGGCCTCGGTGCAGGTCGATCCGATGGCGCGCCGCATCGTGCTGCCGGAAGACTTCGAAATGCCCCCGGGTGGCCTCAACATCCGCTGGCCGGACCCGCCGCTGGACCAGGAGATGCGCCTGCACCGCTATGCGGTGAAGGCCGCACAGGCGTTCGCCCGCGCCAACGGCATCGACAAGGTGGTGATGGACGCGCCGCGCGCGCGGCTGGGCATCGTCACCACCGGCAAGAGCTACCTGGACGTGCTGCAGGCGCTGGAATACCTTGGCCTGGATGAAGCCGCGTGCGCCGACATCGGCATCCGCGTGTACAAGGTCGGCATGACCTGGCCGCTGGAACCGCAGGGCATCGCGCGCTTCGCGCAGGGCCTGGAAGACATCATCGTGGTGGAGGAGAAGCGCGCCTTCATCGAGCGCCAGATGAAGGAACAGTTCTTCAACTGGCCGGCCAGCTGGGGCCAACGCCCGTCCATCGTCGGCAAGTACGACGAAAGCGGCGAATGGATCCTGCCGTCCACCGGTGAACTGACCCCGGCCACCATCGCCGGCGTGATCGGTCGCCGCATCCAGAAGTTCTTCAACAACGAGTCGATTGAGCAGCGCCTGCAGTGGATGCAGGAAAAGGAAGCCGAGCTTGCGCTGCCGCGCGCCAGCTTCCCGCGCGTGCCGCACTACTGCTCAGGCTGCCCGCACAACACCTCCACCCAGGTGCCGGAAGGGTCACGTGCGCTGGCCGGCATCGGTTGCCATTACATGGTGACCTGGATGGACCGCAGCACCGACACCTTCACCCACATGGGCGGCGAAGGCGTGACCTGGGCCGGGCAGGCGCCGTTCACCGACACCCCGCACGTGTTCCAGAACCTGGGCGACGGCACCTATTTCCACAGCGGCTCGCTGGCGATCCGCCAGGCGGTCGCCGCCGGCGTCAACATCACCTACAAGATCCTCTACAACGATGCGGTGGCGATGACCGGCGGCCAGCCGGTGGACGGCCCGCTGAGCGTGCCGGACATCGCAAAGCAGATGCGCGCCGAAGGCATCCACACCATCATGGTGCTGTCGGACAACATCGGCAAGTGGACCGGCCAGCGCGAACACTTCCCCAGCGACGTGGAGTTCCACGACCGCAGCGAACTGGAGGAGGTGCAGAAGCGCCTGCGCGAAGTGAAGGGTGTTTCGATCCTGATCTACGAACAGACCTGCGCCACCGAGAAGCGTCGCCGCCGCAAGCGCGGCAAGCTGGAAGATCCGCAGAAGCGGGTGCTGATCAATTCGCTGGTCTGCGAAGGCTGCGGCGACTGCGGCAAGAAGAGCTTCTGCGTGTCGGTGCTGCCGAAGGAAACCGAGTTCGGGCGCAAGCGCGAGATCGACCAGTCCAACTGCAACAAGGACTATTCCTGCGTGAACGGCTTCTGCCCGAGCTTCGTCACCGTGCACGGTGGCCAGCCGCGCAAGGGCAGCAAGCGCGATGCCTCCACGCTGCTGGACAACCTGCCGGCGCCGACGATCCGCGGCACGCTTGAGCAGCCCTGGAACATCCTTATCACCGGCGTCGGCGGTACCGGCGTGGTGACCATTGGCGCGCTGCTGGGCATGGCCGGCCACCTGGAGGGCAAGGGCGCGACCGTGCTCGACCAGACCGGCCTGGCGCAGAAGGGCGGCGCGGTGACCACGCACATCCGCATCGCACGCCGCCCGGATGACATCCACGCCGTGCGCATCGCCGCCGGTGAAGCCGACCTGGTGCTGGGCTGCGACATGGTGGTGGTCAACGACTACTGGGCGCTGTCGAAGGTGCGTGCCGGCCGTTCGCAGGTGGTGCTGAACACCTACGAAGCGATGCCGGGTACCTTCACCACCCGCCCGGACATGCAGTTCCCCGCCGCCGACATCATCGCCGGTGTGCGTGTGGCACTGGGCGGCCAGGAGCCGTTGCTGCTGGATGCCACCCAGCTGGCCACCGCGCTGCTGGGCGATGCCATCGCCGCCAATCTGTTCATCCTCGGCTACGCTTGGCAGCAGGGCCTGGTGCCGCTGTCGTTCGAGTCGCTGATGCGCGCCATCGAGCTCAATGGCGCTGCGGTGGCCATGAACCAGCAGGCCTTCGCCTGGGGCCGCCTGGCCGCGGTCGATCCGCAGGCCGTGCAGCAGGCCGCCGGCCTGGTGCGCAACCGCCACACCGATACCGAATCCACCCCGGGCCCGCTGCATCCGCTGCCGCCGGGCGAATGGGAGGGCAACGAATGGGGCGCCACCGCTGCACCGCGCAACACCGGCGACGAACGCGAGCTGCGCGGCCTGCCCTCGCACGGTGGCGACGTGGCATTCCTGCCGCTGGACGACGCGCGCCTGTCGCGCTCGCTGGATGAAATGATCGAGCGCCGCGCCGCCTTCCTGGTCGAGTACCAGGATGCTGCCTACGCCACGCGTTACCGTGATCTGGTGGCACGCGTGCGCGCTACCGAGGCCGAGCGCATCGGCGGTTCCACCGCGTTGACCGAGACGGTAGCCCGCTACCTGTTCAAGCTGATGGCCTACAAGGACGAGTACGAAGTGGCCCGCCTGTACACCAGCGGTGACTTCCAGCGCCGTCTGCAGCAGCAGTTCGAGGGTGACTACCAGCTGCGCTTCCACCTGGCGCCGCCGCTGTTCGCGAAGAAGGACGAGCAGGGCCGGTTGCTGAAGAAGGAATACGGCCCGTGGATGTTCAAGGCCTTCGGCCTGCTGGCCAAGCTGAAGTTCCTGCGTGGCGGCCGACTCGACGTGTTCGGTCGCACCGAGGAACGCCGCATGGAGCGCAAGCTGATCAGTGATTACGAGGCCACTGTGCAGGTGCTGCTGGATGGCCTGGATGACGACCGCCTGGCGCTGGCGGTGGAGATTGCCAGCATCCCCGAGCACATCCGCGGCTTCGGCCACGTCAAGGAAGCCCACTTCACGCAGGCCAAGGCGCGCGAAGCTGCCCTGCTGGCGCAGTGGCGCAACCCGAAGGCGCTACATATCGTGCAGGTGGCCTGATGGTCGTGCCGGCCGCTGGCCGGCATCCCTCCTGGCAATCGGTTGCCGGCCAGCGGCCGGTACTACCGGCGGTTCAGCCCAGCCGCCACAGCAGCAGGCGGTTGTTGGCCGGCATCGCCACATCCCCCAGTCGGGTGAATCCGTGGTCGGCGGCCAGCGCCTGCACCGCTTCGCTATCGCGGATGCCGCTGCGCGGATCACGTGTCTTCAGCCAGGCATCGAACTGCGCGTTGCTGTCGCTGGTGTAGCCGCCGCCGTAGTTGAACGGGCCATACACCGCCAGCACCGCACCATGACGCAGCACCGGTGGCAGCGCGGCGAACAGTGCCTGCACGTGTTCCCAGCTCATGATGTGCAGCGTGTTGGCGCTGAATGCGGCATCGAACGTACTGCCCGGTGCCAGGTTCAGGCCGGGCGCTGGCGGCAGTTCCACCTGCAGCGCTATCGGCGGCAGCAGATTCAGCAATGCCGTTTCGGCACGCCATGCCTCGATGCCTGGCAGGTGGTCCGGATGATCACTGGGCTGCCAGCGCAGCCAGGGCCAGCGCTCGGCAAAGAAGGCAGCATGCTGGCCGGTGCCGCTGCCGATCTCCAGCACCCGGTGGCGGTCGCCCATCCACGGGTCGAGTGCGGTGGCGATGGGTTCGCGGTTGCGCTCGCAGGCTTCTGAATACGGCTTGCTCGACATCAGGGACGGTGTCCAGGCGGGATCGGCCCCATTGTGCACGAGGGGGTGTTGCTCGGCAGGGCTTGCAGCCCTGCACCCGCAGGAGCAACGGCAAAGGCCGAAGCAACGTCAAAAGCGGACTTCCTGTGGGTTGGCGGGGTGGGTCCGATTGCGGGGGACGCCGTAAATACGTCCCTGTAGGCTCGGTCGCGCCATCCATGGCGCTCACGCCCCCGCAACCGGACCCACCCCGCCTTCGACAGTTTCCTGCGGTCTGTTGGAACGGCTCTTGGGGTCAGATGCGTTTTCCTGTGGAAACGGATCTGACCCCAAATTCATTTCGATGTCTGACAGATGTGTCGACCAAGGTCGACACCTACCAACAGCCGAGGAAATCTGTCAGATGCGGGGCGGTGTGGGTGGGCAGGACCGTTGGCGCCATGGATGGCGCCATCGAGCCCCCATGGTGAAGTGACCCCCGAGACTTGGACAGGGTCAGGCGGCCGATTGGGCCTGTTGGGCCTGCTCCCGGTACTGTACCGGGCTCAGGCCCTTCAATTTCAATTTGATTCGCTCTTGGTTGTAGTACTGGATGTATTCCACCAGCCCAGCCTCCAGACTCTCGATGCTGTCAAAGCTGTTCAGGTAAAAGAACTCCGACTTCAGCGTCCCGAAGAAGCTCTCCATCGCCGCATTGTCCAGGCAGTTGCCACGCCGGGACATGCTTTGTTTCAAAGAGTGC
>NZ_CVIW01000011.1:0-73713 GCF_001499715.1 Stenotrophomonas thermophila
CGTCCAGAGCCGGTGGGGTCACCCAGGGCAGGAACGTTGGCGCCATGGATGGCGCCATCGAGCCCCCATGGATGGGTTTACGGCGTGTCCTGCCCTGGGTGACCCCACCGGCTCAAGCCGATTGCAGGGAGGCGCCAAAGCGACCAACCCGACCGCAATCACTGCAATCCCGGAAAACAGAAAAGCCCGCACAAGGCGGGCTTTTTCGGTTCCTGCTGCGGCGACTGGCGCTCCCTAGGGGACTCGAACCCCTGTTTTAGCCTTGAGAGGGCCACGTCCTAACCACTAGACGAAGGGAGCGTAACTGTGTCGCTGCCGAGGCAGGAGCGCTAGTATATGCACCTCGATGCCATTGGGCAATCCCGAAACTTCAACCGGAAGCGCCAACATCATTTCCTCTGCTACATCACCGTTCAGCCTGCGCGTCATCCCGCGCGACCAGCACACGATCTCCCGCAAGGACATCAGCCCGAACGCCCTGCGCGTGCTTTATCGCCTGCGCGATGCCGGCTTCGGCGCCTACCTTGTCGGCGGCGCGGTGCGCGATCTGCTGGTCAATGGCCAACCCAAGGATTTCGACGTGGCCACCGACGCCACGCCCGAGCAGGTCAAGCAGCTGTTCCGCAACTGCCGCCTGATCGGCCGCCGGTTCCGCCTCGCCCACGTAGTGTTCGGTCGCGAAATCATCGAAGTCGCCACCTTCCGCGCCAACAGCGATGACGGCAGCGGCGACCGCGAGATGGAAAACGGCATGCTCGTGCGCGACAACGTGTACGGGACCATCGAAGACGACGCCGTCCGCCGCGACTTCACCTGCAACGCCCTGTACTACGCCATCGAGGATTTCTCGGTGCGCGACTACACCGGTGGCTTCGAGGACGTGCAGGCGCGCCTGATGAAGCTGATCGGCGACCCGGTGCAGCGCTACCAGGAAGACCCGGTACGCATGCTGCGAGCGGTGCGCCTGGCGGCCAAGCTCGGCTTCCAGATCGAAGAGGGTACTGCCGCGCCGATCCCGCACCTGGCCGGCCTGCTCAACGAAGCCGCGCCAGCGCGCCTGTTCGAGGAAGTGCTCAAGCTGTTCCTGTCCGGACACGGCGTGGCCAGCTTCGAAGGCCTTGAGCGTTACGGCCTGCTCGACGTGCTGTTCCCGGAAAGCGCCAAGGCGCTGAAAGCCAACCGCACCGGCGCGCTGCGCCGCATGCTGGTCGAGGGCCTGGCCAATACCGATGCGCGGGTGGCCAACGACGAACCGGTCTCGCCGGCGTTCCTGTTCGCGCTGCTGCTGTGGCCGGCGTTCTGCCGTGCACAGGCGACCCTGCTCAAGCAGGGCGTGGCACCGGAAGAGGCGCAGCGCCGCGCCGCCGACCGCGTCACCGTGCAGCAGTTGAGCACCGTCGCGCTGCCGCGCCGCTTCTCGCTGCCGATGCAGGAAATCTGGCTGCTGCAGTCGCGCTTCAGCTCGCGCCAGCGCAAGCGCGTGTTCCGCACCCTGACCCATCCGCGCTTCCGTGCCGCGTTCGATTTCCTCAGCCTGCGCCAGGTGGCGTCGTCCGAGCACGCCGCCGATGTCGAGTTCTGGCGCGAAGCGCAGGCGCAGTCCGGGCGTGAGCTGGAGTCGTCGCTGGATGCGATGCACAGCGAAGAAGGCGATGACGAGAGCGGAGCGCCGCGCAAGCGCCGCCGTCGCCGCCGTCGTCCGGGTGCCCCGGCCGGTGCAGCGGGCGAGTAGGCGATGACCCCTGCCTGGATCGGCCTCGGCGCCAACCTCGGCGACGCGGCCGCCACCGTCGGCGCGGCGATTGCCGCGCTGGACGGCCTGCCCGGGACCCGGCTGCGCCAGGCCTCGCGGCTTTACGCAACGCCGGCCTGGGGCAATGAAGACCAGCCGCCGTTCGTCAATGCGGTGGCCTCGGTCGAAACCACCTTGCCGGCCGATGAGCTGCTGCAGGCCATGCTGGCGCTGGAGCAGCGCTTCGGTCGCGTGCGCGATCCGGCAGTGCACTGGGGCCCGCGCGCGCTGGACCTGGACCTGTTGTTGTACGGCGTGCAGGAGCTCGACCAGCCCGGGCTGAAGGTGCCACACCCGTACATGCACGAACGGGCCTTCGTGTTGGTGCCGCTGGCCGAAATCGCGCCGGATCTGGTCATTCCCGGCCACGGCCGCGTGCGGGACGCAGTGGTGCGGGTGGACGCCTGCGGGATTGCCCCGATAGGGTGATAATGCCCGGGTTATCTCCCCCGGTTATCAGCACATGAGCACCCACGCAGACAGCAAGCCCTGGACCGTTCCCGCCCTGGCCGAGGCCAAGCGCAATGGCCAGAAGCTGGTCATGTTGACCGCCTACGACGCCGGCTTCGCCCGCACTTTCGACGCCAATGGCGTTGACCTGATCCTGATCGGCGATTCGCTGGGCATGGTGGTGCAGGGCCATGATTCGACCCTGCCGGTGACCGTTGCCGACATGGTCTACCACACCCGCGCCGTGGCCCGGGTGCTGCAGCGTGCGCTGCTGGTGGCGGACCTGCCCTTCGGCGCCGATGCCACCCCGGAGCGCGCGTTGGATGCCTCGCTGCAGCTGCTGCAGGCCGGTGCCGAGATGGTCAAGATCGAAGGTGCCGGCTTCAAGGTCGACATCATCCGCTACCTGGTCGAGCGCGAGATTCCGGTCTGCGCGCACCTGGGCCTGACCCCGCAATCGGTGCTGCGCCTGGGCGGCTTCAAGATCCAGGGCCGCGGCGATGCCGCCCGTCGGCTGGTCGAGGACGCAAGGGCGGTGGCCGCTGCCGGCGCCAGCATCATGGTGCTCGAATGCGTACCGACCCCGGTCGCCGCCGAAGTGACCGCTGCGGTGGAGGTGCCGACCATCGGCATCGGTGCCGGCCCGCACTGCGATGGCCAGGTGCTGGTGCTGCACGATTTCCTCGGCCTGGACAGCGGTCATCGCCGCCCCAAGTTCGTCAAGGATTTCCTTGCCGAAGGCGGCTCGGTGGCCGGTGCCACCCGTGCCTTTGCCGACGCCGTGCGCGACGGCAGTTTCCCCGACGAACAGCACGCCTACGCCCAATGATCCAGACCTTCAACGAGCTCGGCGCGCTGCGCGGGCTGATCGCCCAGTGGAAGCGCGAGGGCCTGCGCGTGGCGCTGGTGCCGACCATGGGCAACCTGCATGGCGGCCACCATTCGCTGGTGACCCAGGCCCGCCAGTACGCTGACAAGGTGGTGGCCAGCATCTTCGTCAACCCGACCCAGTTCGGGCCGAACGAGGATTTCAGCCGCTACCCGCGCACGCCCGAGGCCGATGTGGCCGGGCTGGAACAGGTCGGCTGCGATGCGGTGTGGCTGCCCAGCGTGGAGGCGATGTATCCGCTGGGCGTGGACAAGACCACGCGCATGCACGCGCCGGGTGTCAGTGAAGTGCTTGAAGGTGCCAGTCGCCCGGGTCACTTCGACGGCGTGTGCACGGTGGTGGCGCGCCTGTTCCTGCAGGTGCAGCCTGACGTGGCCGTGTTCGGCCGCAAGGACTACCAGCAGCTGGCTGTCATCAGACAGATGGTGGCCGAACTGTCGTTCCCGATCCAGATCGTCGGTGCCGAGATCGTGCGTGACGAGGATGGCCTGGCCAAGAGTTCGCGCAACCAGTACCTGAGCGCAGAACAGCGCCCGGTCGCGACCGCCATTCACCGCACCCTGCTGGGCATGCGCGAGGGCTACGTGGCCGGTCACCCGCGCGAACGCATCGAGGCCGATGCCACCGCCGCACTGCAGGCGGCCGGTTTCCAGGTCGACTATGCGGTGCTGCGCACCCCGGAGCTGGCCGAGCCGACCTTCGACGGCGGTGGCCGCGTGGCGCTGATCGCCGCGCGACTGGGTACGACCCGGCTGATCGACAACCTGGAATTCTGAGTTCCGGCGGCGCCGCGCGATGCATGGGGTCAGATGCCTTTTCCAGGGGAAAGGGTTCTGACCCCGGTTTCACCGCCTACCTGAACAGGTTGCCGGCCGTGATGCCCCGCGCTGTACGGGTGCTAGAATCCGCTCTTCCTTTGCCGTTGCAGCGCCCCCATGCACCTGTCCCTGCTCAAGACCAAGATCCATCGCGCCACCGTCACCCATTCCGAGCTGAACTACGAAGGCTCGATCGCCATCGATGACAACCTGCTGGCTGCCACCGGCATCCGCGAGTTCGAGCAGGTGCACATCTGGGACGTGACCAACGGTGCGCGCTTCTCGACCTATGCCATCCGCGCCGAGGCCGGCAGCGGCGTTGTCTCGCTCAACGGTGGCGCCGCGCGCCACGTGCAGGTCGGTGACATCATCATCATCGCCGCGTTCGCCAGCATGACCGAGCAGGAAGCCGACAGCTTCAAGCCGAAGCTGGTGTACGTTGATGGCAAGAACCAGATCACCCACACCAACGACACGATCCCGACCCAGGCCGCATGACAACGAACAACGGATTCGACTCGCTGCATTCCCACGCCCAGCGCCTGAAGGGCGCAAGCATCCCCAGCCTGCTCGCCGCCGAACCCGGCCGCGTGCAGGATCTGGCGCTGCGGGTCGGTCCGTTGTACGTCAACTTCGCGCGGCAGAAATACGATGCCGCCGCGCTGCAGGCGTTGCTGGCGCTGGCTGCCGAACGTGATGTCGGCGGCGCCATCACGCGCCTGTTCCGTGGCGAGCAGGTCAATCTGACCGAGGGGCGCGCCGCACTGCACACCGCATTGCGCGGCGACGTGGTCGATGCACCGGTTGCCGCTGAGGCCTATGCCACCGCGCGCGAGATCCGCCAGCGCATGGGCGTGCTGGTGCGCGCGCTGGAAGACAGCGGCGTAACCGACGTGGTCAGTGTCGGCATCGGTGGATCCGACCTCGGTCCGCGCCTGGTCGCCGATGCGCTGCGTCCGGTCAGCGGTGCGCGCCTGCGCGTGCATTTCGTGTCGAACGTGGACGGCGCCGCCATGCAGCGCACGCTGGCCACGCTGGATCCGGCGAAGACCGCGGGCATCCTGATTTCCAAGACCTTCGGCACGCAGGAAACCCTGCTCAACGGCCAGATCCTGCAGGACTGGCTGGGGGGCAGCGAGCGCCTGTATGCCGTCAGCGCCAATCCGGAACGCGCGGCCAAGGCTTTCGCGATCGCCGCCGATCGCGTGCTGCCGATGTGGGACTGGGTCGGTGGCCGTTATTCGCTGTGGTCGGCCGTGGGTTTCCCGATCGCGCTGGCCATCGGTTTCGAGCGCTTCGAGCAGCTGCTGGAAGGCGCCGCGCAGATGGATGCGCATGCGCTGGATGCACCGCTGGAGCGCAACCTGCCGGTGCTGCACGGCCTGACCGACATCTGGAACCGCAACCTGCTGGGCCATGCCACGCACGCGGTGATGACCTACGACCAGCGCCTGGCGCTGCTGCCGGCCTACCTGCAGCAGCTGGTGATGGAAAGCCTGGGCAAGCGCGTGCAGCGTGACGGACAGCCGGTCACCACCGACACCGTGCCGGTGTGGTGGGGCGGGGCGGGCACCGACGTGCAGCACAGCTTCTTCCAGGCGCTGCACCAGGGCACCAGCATCGTTCCGGCCGACTTCATCGGCTGCGTGCACAGCGACGATCCCTACACGATCAATCATCAGGCCCTGCTGGCCAACCTGCTGGCGCAGACCGAAGCACTGGCCAATGGCCAGAGCAGCGACGACCCGCACCGCGATTACCCCGGGGGCCGCCCGAGCACGCTGATCCTGCTCGACGCACTGACCCCGCAGGCGCTGGGCGCACTGATCGCCATGTACGAACACGCTGTGTACGTGCAGTCGGTGATCTGGAACATCAATGCCTTCGACCAGTTCGGTGTCGAGCTTGGCAAGCAGCTGGCCAGTGGCCTGTTGCCGGCGCTGCAGGGTGAGGATGTGGCGATTGCCGATCCGATGACCCGCGAGATACTGGCGCAGCTGAAGCGCTGAGCCCGGTCGTGGATGCGCCGGCGACAGGCCGGCCATCCCATGCCTTCCGTTCCTGCCATTCCGGGGCCCTGCGGCGTTGCCCATGCAGCGTATTCGCGTGCCTGCGGCAGCGCAGCTTGACTACGCATGGCGTGCCAATGCAGTGTGCATGGGCGGCTGTACCTGTCATCCAGTATCGCTCGCAGCATGATGTTGATGCCAGGGACTGGCCGTATCCGAAGGGACGTGGAATCGATCCATGTCCTCAACGCCTCATGTTGTGAATGACAGGAGATTGCGAATGGATCTGAATGACGACGTTGTGTCCGGCTGGCTCAATGGCTCGGACGATGTGGATGGGTGCGCCAACCCTGCGGGTTCGCTGTTCATCTACGGTGCGGCAGCCACCGAAGCGGCCCTCACCGGGGCTTCGGACACCATGATCACCGGTGGCACCAACGAGTGCACCACCACGGTATCGGTGATCAACCACTGCCTGTGTTGCTGATGTAGCCCGTGCCGGCACGCAGAAGCATGCAGCTGCGTGCCGGCGACTGGAACAGACTCTTGAATCTCGCAGGGGGCGTAATGACCGCTTCTCCGGCTGCGGCCGCGTTTGCGCGCATCACCGAACATTTCCTTGCCCAGGCGCGCGCTGCGCTGGCTGCCGGCCTGCATGATCCCTCCATTGCCCTGCAGCCTGGCGAACGTGCGCTGCTGCATTCGCAGGGCGAGGCGGCGCTGCGTGAGCATGCCCAGCTCAAGCTCAACCGCGTGCTCCTGCTGGAGCTGCACGCCGCTGCACGCAGCGGTGACATCGGCCCGCTTGACAGTGCTGGTGCGCTGGACGAATTCGTTGCCCTGGCCACGAGCGAGGGCTTCCGCGCGCATCTGCAGCAACGTTATCCGGTACTGCTGCCGCGCCTGACGCGCATGCTCGAAGGACAATGCGCGGCCGTGGTGGAGCTCGCTGCACGCATCGGTAGTGATCGTGTTGCGTTGGCCGAGTTGCTGGGTGCGCCGGCGGGCACGCTGCATGCCGTTGCATTGGGCCGCGGTGACCTGCACGGTGGCGGCCGCACCGTGGCACGGCTGCAGTTCGAAGGCGGCACGGTGATGTACAAGCCACGCTCATTGCGCATCGATGCCACGCTCGATGGCCTGTTGTCCGCGGTCTTCGGTGACGCCCCTGACCGCGTACGCGTGCCGAAGGTGATCGATCGTGGCAGCCACGGCTGGGCTGCATTCGCCGCGCATCGCTATTGTTCCGGCGAGGCTGAACTGCGGTGCTATTACCGCGGCCTCGGCCACTGGCTGGCCATCCTGCGCCTGATCGGTGGCACCGACATCCATCTGGAGAATCTGATCGCGGTCGGGCCGGTGCCGGTGGTGGTCGACGCCGAAAGCGTGTTCTGCCGGGTAATCGAAATCGAGCCATCAGGGCTTGGCGATGCGTACGACACCGCCGTCAAGCTGATGCGAAATTCAGTGCTGCGTACCGGAATCGTGCCGTTCCGTACTGCCGGCCTGGGCATGGAGGGCGTGGACCTGTCTGCAGCCGGCGCGCTGCCCGGCGAGCAGCCACGGGTGCAGGTGCCGGTGATCGTCGACGACGGGACGGAACCGGCCCGGTTGGGCATGGTCGAGGCCGAGGTCTCCATTGCGCAGAACCATCCCAGCGCACAGCCCGATGTGTCGTTGTACTGGGACCACATCAGCGAGGGCTTCATCGACGCCAGTCGGCGTCTGCGCGCGCTGGACGCGAACGGCGAACTGATGCCGCTGCTGACGGCCTTCGAAGGCTGCCAGGTGCGGGATGTACGGCGGCCGACAATGGCCTACGCCGAGCTCGGGCGGATGCTCTGGCATCCAGCATCGCTTCACAACGAAGCTCGGGCGGTTGAGCGCGCGATCGACCTGCTGGTGCGGAATGCGGCGGTGTCGCCCGCTGCGCCATCGGACCTGGAAACCGTACGCGGAGAGGTCGATGACCTGCGCCACGGTGACATTCCGATCTTCGCATCGCAGCTGGACGCGGCGCGTATCCACTCCGTCGTCGCCAACTGGCGCGCGATGCGGATCGACCTGGAAGACGTGACGATCCGCAGCACGCTGGTCGCCACCGACCTGAACCAGCATGCACTGGCCCGAGCCGAGGCCCGGTCCGGCTACAGCTATGCAGCACGGCATCCGCGCGCCGACGACCTGGACGCACGCCGTCGCACGCTGGCCACGCGCGCGGTGGAAAGCCTGCTGCGGCTGGCGGTGCACGGCGAAGACGGCTCGATGACCTGGATCACACCTGAAGTGACGCGTACCGGATGGACCGTCCAGCCGGTGCAGCCAGACCTGTACTTCGGGCTGGGCGGCATCGCTTTCGCACTGGCAGCCTATCGCCACGAAGTGGAGCAGGGGCGTGCCGATCCGGTGGCCGGGCTGGATCCGGCCATCGAGGGCGCCCTTGCGGTGTTCCAGACCCTGTGCGAGCGGCACCCCGCCGAAATTGACGGTGGATTCGTCGGAACCGGTTCGCAAATGTGGGCATTGCTGGCATTGCACGACCTGTTGCAGCGACCGGCGCTGCTGGCGCTGGCAGAGCGCTGCGCGGAAGCCGCGGAGCATCGCGGTTTCCAGCAGGCGGCAAAGTTCGAACTGATTGATGGTGTGTCCGGCATGATCCTGCCGTTGCTGGCGCTGGCTGAAGCCACCGGCAACGCACGCTGGCTGGAACTGGCGGCCGCAGCGGGACGCCGCATGCAGGACGCTGCGATTGTCGACGCAGACGGTACGCGCTGGCCGACGCCACAGTTCAGCGAGCCGATCGGTGGTTTTGGCCACGGTGCGATGGGCATGGGCTGGGCGCTGGCACGACTGGCCCGCTCCGAGGCTGGCAGCGTGCCCGAGCGGGCCGCATGGCGGCGGCTGGCCGAAGGAGCATTTGCATTCCAGGCAGCCCTGTTCGAGCCACATACCGGGCACTGGCGGGACATCCACCTGCAGGATGGGCAGAAGAACTTCCCGACCTGGTGCCACGGCAGCGTGGGCATCGGCCTGGCGGCGGCGGACCTGTATGCCCGCACCGGTGATGCCGCGCAATTGCGCGACATGCGTCGCGCCGTGGCCGATGCGCGCGGCAAATGGGGGTTCAGCCACACCCTGTGCCATGGCGATGTGTCCACCCGGGAACTGCTGGTGCTGGCCGCTGCGCTGGATCCGGCAGGGTGTCCCTATCCGCAGGACGAGGCCGCCATCGAGATCATTTCTTCGATCGAGGAGCACCAGGGGATGGTTGGCGGCCTCACCCGTGCGGCCTTTACCCCGGGCCTGATGATCGGCCTGGCGGGTTCGATCTACGGCTTCCTGCGCATGCATCCGGCCTGCGTACTGCCATCGCCGCTGCTGCAGGAGACGAAGGCCACGCGGGCCGATGCGTGTGCGGTGCGCTTCAGCGCCGCGCAGTACCGGCCGGCGCTGGCCGAGGCCTGAGCCGGACCGGTCCGTCAGCGATCAACGGCTCGGATCGCGTTCCGGGCTCGGCCGCTTTGCAAGCTTGCGCTGCAGCGAACGCCGGTGCATGCCGAGCAGGCGTGCCGCTGCGGACACGTTGCCGCCGGTCTCGTGCATCGCCTGCTGGATGTGTTCCCACTGCAGGCGGCTGATCGGCGTCATCGCGTCCGGCACTTCCATTTCGCCATCGTCGGCCGGGCCGTCGTCTTCCTCGCCAAGCGCGCGCAGGATCATCGGTACCGTGGCCGGCTTCGGCAGGTAATCGTCGGCCCCCAGCTTGATCGCCTCAACGGCAGTGGCGATGCTGGCGTAGCCGGTCACCAGCAGGATACGCATGTCAGCGCGCAGCGCGCGCAGCGGCTGGATCAGCGCCAGGCCGGAATCACTGCCCAGCTTCAGGTCGATCAGCGCGAACGCCGGCGGATGCTGGCGGGCCAATGCCAGCGCGCTGGCGGCATCCTGCGCGGTCTGCGTTTCCAGTCCCTTGCGGGCCAGGCTGCGCTGCAGGGTGCGCAGGTACAGTTCGTCGTCGTCGACCAGCAGGCCGAGGGTTGAGGCGCTCATGGGGTTTCCTCGCGTGGGACCAGCGGCAGGCGGAAGCCGACGCGGCTGCCGGCGCCTTGGGCCGGGCGCATCCACATCTCGCCGTCGAGGCGTTCGATGGTGGCATGGGACAGGGCCAGGCCAACGCCCATGCCCTCGCTCTTGCTGCTGCCGAACAGCTTGCCTGGCAGCACCGCGGCACGGGCATCGAAGCCGTGGCCGTAGTCGCGGACTTCGCCGATCAGGTCGTCGCCTTCGATGCGCAGGTCCAGGTCTACCCGTGGCCGCCCGGCCTGTTCGCCGGCATCTGCGGCATTGTTGAGCAGGACCATCAGCAGATGGCCCACGCCCGGATCCAGTGGTAACCGCAGCGGCGCATCGTCATTGCGATGCAGGTCGATGGTCGGCCGCACCAGGCGCCACTGTTCCAGTACCTGCTGGGCGCTGGAGTGGCTGCGGCCCGGTGCGTCGGCCGAGGCCGGTGCGGCCAGCGCCAGCACGCGTTCCCGGCACTGCACCAGCAGTTCGCGCAGGGTCTCCATGTCTTCGCGCACTTCGGGCTCTTCGCTGCGCTCGGCGACGTCATCGGCAAGCAGGGTCATGGTCGCCAGCGGCGTGTTCAGTTCATGCGCCACCGAGGCGGCATGGGTGGCCAGGGCGACGATGCCTTCGTTGCGGGCGAAGCGTTCCCTGAGTGCCGACAGTTCCAGTTCGCGCTGTCGCAGCGCCAGCGCCAAGCGGGTGGAGAAGGTCAGCACGACCGCTGCGGAAATGAGGAAGTTGGCGACCACGCCCCAACGGTTGAGGTCCTGCGCGCGGAAATAGCCGTCCGGCAGCGGCTGGCCGAAGATGCCGCTGGCGGCGTAGCCGAGCAGGCAGGCCAGGGCCACTGCCAGTGCCCAGCGCAGGGGCAGGGCGAAGGCGGCCAGCGCGATCAGGATCAGGAACAGTGAACTGAACGGGTTGGCCATGCCGCCGCTCCAGCCCACCATCCAGGTCAGGATGATCACGTCCACCAGGATATGGCCGAATGCGGTCAGCGGGGCGGTGTCGGCCGCTTCCGGGCGCAGCTGGGTGTAGATGTTGAACAAGGTGAGCACGGCCACGCCGGCCCATAGTGGTAGCTGGGGCAACGGCAGGCCCAGCACCCAGCTGGCGACCAGGATGGTGGCGGCCTGGCCGCCTACGGCAAGCCAGCGCAGGCTGCACAGGGTACGGAGGAACGGGGCGTCGGGACCGGTCATTCATGCTCATCGTATGCGTTCACGGGCGCGCGTGCCTGCGACAATCGGCCGCAGCCGTGCCGCCGGCTGAATGCGAGTCACCCCGAATGCGGGAGCGGGCGGTAGAATGCGCCCATGCACGACGCCGTTACCCGCCCTACGCCTCCCTCCGATGCCACCTCCTGGCCCCGCCGCCAGACCCATGCCGTGCAGATCGGCGGGGTCACCGTAGGCGGAGGCAAGCCGGTAGTGGTGCAGTCGATGACCAACACCGACACCTCCGACGTGGCTTCCAGCGTCAAGCAGGTGGCCGAGTTGTGGCGCGCGGGTTCGGAAATGGTGCGGTTGACCGTCAACACCGTGGAAGCGGCTGCGGCGATCCCGCGCATCGTCGACAAGCTGGCGATGATGGGTATCGACGTGCCGCTGATCGGTGACTTCCATTACAACGGCCACCAGCTGCTGACCGCCGAACCGGCGTGTGCCGAAGCGCTGGCAAAGTACCGCATCAACCCCGGCAACGTCGGCTTCGGCAAGAAGAAGGACCTGCAGTTCGCGCAGTTGATCGAGTTTGCGATCCGCTACAACAAGCCGGTGCGCATCGGCGCCAACTGGGGCTCGCTGGACCAGGCCCTGGCGGCGAAGCTGATGGACGAGAACAGCCTGCGCGAACAGCCCTGGGATGCCGGCCGCGTGCTGCGCGAAGCGCTGATCCGCTCGGCCCTGGATTCGGCCGAGCAGGCGGTGGAACTCGGCCTGCCGCGCGACCGCATCGTGCTGTCGGCCAAGGTCAGCGGCGTGCAGGAGCTGATCGCGGTATACCGCGACCTGGCCCAGCGCTCGGAATTCGCCCTGCACCTGGGCCTGACCGAAGCCGGTATCGGCAGCAAGGGCATCGTCGCGTCGGCGGCGGCGCTGGGCGTGCTGCTGCAGGAAGGCATCGGTGACACCATCCGCATCTCGCTGACCCCGGAACCGGGCCAGTCGCGCACGCAGGAAGTGATCGTCGCCCAGGAACTGCTGCAGACCACCGGCCAACGCGCCTTCACGCCGCTGGTCACGGCCTGCCCGGGCTGCGGCCGCACCACCTCGGAGTTCTTCCAGGAGCTGGCCAAGGTCGTGCAGAACCACGTGCGCGAGAAGATGCCGCTGTGGAAGATCCACCACCCGGGGGCGGAGAACATGACCCTGGCGGTGATGGGCTGTATCGTGAACGGGCCGGGCGAGTCACGCCATGCCAACATCGGCATCTCGCTGCCGGGCACGGGCGAAACACCCGCAGCGCCGGTGTTTGTCGATGGCGAGAAGAAGGCGACCCTGCGCGGCGACAACATCGCCCAGGAGTTCGTCGCCCTGATCGACGACTACGTCGAACACACGTATGTCCGAAGCGCCGGATAAGCCTGCAATCCTCGCTGCACCGGAGTCCGCCTCCGGTTTCCGCCACTGGATGGCGCGCAATGCCTGGCGCCTGGTCCTGCTGTTCGGCGGCGTGCTGCTGCCGTTGGCTGGCTTCGTCGCCCTGGCGGACGAGGTGCACGAGTTTGAATCGTTCCATTTCGACGCGCCGCTGCTGTGGCAGATGCATGGCCTGCACTCGCCACTGCTGGACCGCTTCTTCGTGCTCATTTCCAAACTGGGCTATGAGTGGTTCCTGATCCCGGCCGACGTGCTGATCATCGGCGTGCTGCTGGGCTACCGGCGCTGGCGCGAGGCGACCTTCGTGGCGGTCAGCTTCGTCGGCTCGGCGCTGCTGAACATGGGCAGCAAGCACTTCTTCCAGCGCCAGCGCCCCAGCCTGTGGGAATCGATCGCGCCGGAATCGACGTTCAGCTTTCCCAGCGGCCACGCGATGGGCTCGATGACCCTGGCGGTGACCCTGGTACTGCTGGCCTGGAACACCCGCTGGCGCTGGCCGGTGCTGCTGCTGGCACCGGCATTCAGCCTGCTGGTCAGCGTCTCCCGGGTCTATCTGGGGGTGCATTACCCCTCCGATATCCTGGCCGGATGGTGTGCCGCGCTGGTTTGGGTGGTAGGGTGCTATCTGGTCATGTTCAGTCGCCGGCACCCTTGGCGGCATCATGGCACGCGGCCAGCGAAGGCCAGCGAAGCATCATCACAGGGGGATTGACGTGGATGCCCCGCGCGGGACGTCTACGTGATAGATCAGTTGTTTCGTTGCAGCAGGTTCTGCAAGACAGGGGGCAAGCACAACGCGCGGTACTGTGATGCGCAAGGCAGATTGCCGGGGCCGCATTCCGAACGCGCTTGCAGGGTATCGGCACCCTGCCTAGCTTGACCTGCAATGGCCGCATTCGAAGAGGTACGTGAATGACGATTCGAGTCTACCTGGTGGATGACCACGCGCTGGTCCGCACCGGGATGAAGATGATTCTGTCGGGGGAAGCCGACATCGAGGTGGTGGGCGAAGCCGAGACCGGCGAAGAAGCGCTGCGTGAAGTCCGCCAGCTGCTGCCGGATGTGGTGCTGTGTGACCTGCACCTGCCGGGTGTGAGCGGCATGGAAGTGACCGAGCGCATCGTGCGCAGCCACCGCAATACCCGCGTGGTGATCGTGTCGGTGCTGGAAGATGGCCCGCTGCCGAAGCGGCTGCTCGAAGCCGGCGCGGCCGGATATATCGGCAAGGGCTGTGATGCGCAGGAACTGCTGCGCGCGGTGCGTGACGTGGCAGGTGGGCGCCGCTACCTGGGCACCAGCATCGCGCAGAATCTGGCGCTGTCGACGGTGGAAGGCAACGGTTCGCCGTTCGACAGCCTGTCGCCGCGCGAGCTGGAAGTGGCGTTGCTGCTGACCCAGGGCCTGCGCCAGGAAGATATCGCGCGGCGGCTGAGCCTGAGTGCGAAGACGGTGAACACGCACAAGGCGCGGCTGTTCGAGAAGATGGGGATCCACGACAACATCGCGCTGGCGCGGATGGCCAGCCAGTACGGGCTGGTGGATCCGGCGCGACCGCTGTAAGGGTTTCGGCCAACGGCTGAGCCCCTCGCGGTGTGCGGCAGGATTCGTGGGGTTGGCCCTGCGGAGGGATTGCGCGGGGGACGCCGTGAACCCATCCCTGGAGGCTCGGTCGCGCCATCCATGGCGCTCACGTCCCTGCGCAATCCCTCCGCAGGGCCAAGGACGGTTTTCGTGCGCCGCCACCGCGGAATGAAGAAGGAAGAGCGGGAGCGGTCGCGCGCTGCGCGCGCTCTGGATGCTGGTCCTGTAGAGCTGAGCCATGCTCGGCTGCTTTCCATTCCGCTGGCGTGGAGCCGAGCGTGGGCTCGGCTCTACAGCTGCGTTGGGCTCAGTGGCCGCGAACGCGCTTGATGATCTTCGCGGCGTCGGCGGCGCTGGCGCGCACCTTGTCCCATTCGCCGTTGGCAATCCAGTTGCCCGGCACCATCCACGAACCGCCGATGCAGACCACGTTTTTCTGCTCGAGGTATTCGGCGGCGGTGTTTTCGGTGATGCCGCCGGTCGGGCACAGCTTCAGGTCCGCCACCGGGCCGGCCAGTCCCTTGATCATCGCCAGCCCGCCCACGGCCGTGGCCGGGAACAGCTTGCACACGCGGAAGCCCCGGGCGTAGAGCGACAGCAGCTCGGTCGGCGTGGCCGCACCCGGCACCACCGGTAGCGGCGCAGCAGCCAGTGCATCGGCCAGCGCTGGCGGCGTGCCCGGGGTCACCAGGAAGTCCGCGCCCGCATCGATCGACTGCTGCATCTGCTCCACGGTCAGCACCGTGCCTGCACCCACCACCACATCGGGCAGCTCGCGCTTGAGCATCGCCAACGCTTCCATCGCCACCGGCGTACGCAGCGTCAGCTCGATCGTCGGCAAACCACCGTCCAGCAGCGCCGCACTGACCGCCCGCGCCTGGTCCAGCGTATGAACCGTCACCACCGGCAGGATGCCCGCCGCATGCAACAGCTCCGCCGCCTTCACCTGATGTTGTTCGATACCCATGCTTTTGCCCTTGCCTTTGCTCTTCTTGATTCAGTGGCCGCAGCGCAAATGACGCGCCGGGAATTGTCCAAGGGCAGTGGAGCGCCCTGGCCGGGACCGTGAGCGGCATGGATGCCGCGATCGAGCCCCATGGATGGGTTTGCGGCGTGTCCCGGCCAGGGCGCTCTACTGCCCAAGCCGGGAAGCCTGCCGCGGCTTTTCGCTTCAGGCGTCTTTCGCCTCATGCGGCGCTGCCGCCGCCGCGGCATCATGCCCCAGCTCGTACTCCGCGTCGTACTCCCACGGCCCGCCATCGGCCGCCGCCGGCCCGCACGAAATCGACATCGCGCCTTGGTCGGCCGGGCCCACCACGCGACGGTTGACCGCGAACAGATTGCGGCCCAGGTCATGCGCGGCCGGCGCAGTGTTCGGTGCCAGCGGACGCGCCGCCCATTCGGCCGGGTCCACCAGCACTTCCAGCGTGCCGGCCTCGCCGTCCAGCCGGATCATGTCGCCTTCGCGCACCTTCGCCAGCGGGCCGCCGCGCGCCGCTTCCGGCGTCACGTGGATCGCCGCCGGAATCTTGCCCGAGGCGCCGGACAGGCGACCGTCGGTGACCAGCGCCACGCGTCGGCCCTGGTTCTGCAACAGGCCCAGCAGCGGCGCCAGCGAATGCAGTTCCGGCATGCCGTTCGCACGCGGGCCCTGGTACCGCACCACCGCCACGAAATGCTCGGGCAGCAGGCCACCGGCGTGCAGCTTGTTCAGCACCTGCGGTGCATCGACCACCACGGCCGGTGCTTCGATCGTGCGGTACTGCGGCTTCACCGCCGACAGCTTGATCAGCGACTTGCCCAGGTTGCCGCGCAGCAGGCGCAGGCCACCCTGGTGTTCGAACGGATTGTCGACGCCACGCACCACCTCGTCATCGGCGCTGCGTTCCAGGCCCGGCAGATAAACCAGTTGGCCGTCGCGCAGCTGGGGTTCGCGGGCGTAGTCGGCCATGCCGCCACGGGCCACGCTGACCAGGTCGCCATGCATCAGGCCGGCCTTGATCAGCTCGCCGAACACGAACGCCGGGCCACCGGCGGCGGCGAAGCGGTTCACGTCGGCCTCGCCGTTCGGGTAGACGCGGGCCAGCAGCGGAATCAGCTGCGACAGCTCGTCGAAGTCGTCCCAGGTCAGCACGATGCCGGCCGCACGCGCCACCGCGATCCAGTGGATGGTGTGGTTGGTCGAACCGCCGGTGGCCATCAGCGCGATGACCGCGTTGATGATCGCGCGCTCGTCGATGATCCGGCCCAGCGGACGGAAGTCATCGCCAAGCGCAGTGATGTCCAGTGCACGTTCGGTCGCTTCGCGGGTAAGAGCGTCGCGCAGCGGGGTGCCCGGATTGACGAACGACGCGCCCGGCAGCTGCACGCCCATCGCTTCCAGCAGCACCTGGTTGGAGTTGGCCGTGCCGTAGAAGGTGCAGGTGCCGGCGCCGTGGTAGGAGGCCGACTCGGCTTCCAGCAGTTCTTCACGGGTGGCTTCGCCGGCGGCATAGCGCTCGCGAACTTCCGCCTTCTGCTTGTTGGGTATGCCCGGGGTCATCGGGCCGGCCGGCACGAACACCGCCGGCAGGTGGCCGAAGGCCAGTGCGCCGATCAGCAGCCCCGGCACGATCTTGTCGCAGACACCGAGGTAGACGGTGGTATCGAACATGTCGTGGCTGAGCCCGATCGCGGTGGCCTGCGCGATCACATCGCGCGAGAACAGCGACAGCTCCATGCCACCACGGCCTTGGGTGACCCCGTCGCACATCGCCGGCACACCGCCGGCCACCTGCGCGGTGGCGCCCAGCTCGCGGGCGATCTGGCGGATCTGCTCGGGATAGGACTCGAACGGCTGGTGCGCCGACAGCATGTCGTTGTAGGCGGTGATGATGCCAAGGTTCGGTGTCACCCCACCGCGCAGGCGGCTCTTGTCGGTACCGCCGCAGGCGGCGAACCCATGGGCGAGGTTGCCGCAGCTCAGGCGGCTGCGGAACGGGCCCTCGCGCAGGGAGGCGTCGATCGCGGCCAGATAGGCGGCGCGCGAGGCCGCGCTGCGGCGGATGACGCGCTCAGTGATGGCTTGCAGTTGCGGATGGAGGCTCATTGGCTACCGGCGTTCGTGGTGGCGAGAGGCAAGCGGCGGCGTGGCGCCGCCGCCGACATCAATCAGCCCAGTGGACGCGCAGGCGCGCGCCTTCCAGGTTGATTGCATTGAGGATCGGGTACTGCTGGGGGTCATTGCTGTCCAGTGCCTGGCGCAGTACCTGCAGCTTCTGCTTGCCGCGCAGCAGCAGCAGACGCTGGCGGCACTGGCGCAGGCCGTGCGGGGTCAGGGTGATGCGCAGCGGCCACTGGTTCGCGCCCGGGCAGCCGGTGGCATCCAGTGCCGCATAGGGCAGGGTGCTTTCCAGTGCACGGGCCAGGTCCTTCGAACCCGGGAACAGCGAGGCGGTGTGGCCATCGTTGCCCATGCCCAGTGCCACCAGGCTGGGTGGCTGGCTGTGCTGGGCCTGCAGGTTGGCGGTGTAGACGCACTCCGTCAGCGGCTTGCCGATCCGCACCAGCGGATCGAAGTGCGCACCCTCGGCACGCTTGAGCAGGTGCTCGCGCACCAGCCAGGCGTTGCTGTCGCGATCCTGCGGCGACAGCCACCGCTCATCGGCCAGGCTCACTTCCACCCGGTCCCAATGCACGTCCAGTTCGGCCAGTGCCTGGTATACCGGCGCCGGCGTGGTGCCACCGGAGAGCAGGATGCGGGCCCGGCCCACTTCATTGATGTCGTGGTTGAGGGTCTGCGCCATTTCGGCGGCCACCGCCTCGATCCAGCCATCGGCGTCGCCGTGCTGGATGAACTCGATGCGGTCGTCGTGGAAGGTGGGGCTCATGCGGCAACTCCTGGTGCGTCACGTTCGGCGTCGGCAGCATAGGCGGCAGCGCCCAGCAGTCCGGCGTGGGGATGCATCACGGCAAGCGATGGCACCCTCGCCATGATCGAAGAGAACCGCCCCTTGTGTTCGAAGCGCTGGCGGAAGCCGGAGTGCTGCAGTGAATCGAGCATCTTCGGGGTCAGGCCGCCCGTCAGGAACACGCCGTCCCAGGCGCCCTGGGTCAGTACCAGATCGCCGGCGATGGCGCCGAACACCGCGCAGAACACGTCCACGGTGCGCATTGCCTGCGGATCACCGTGCAGGGCACGCGCGGTCACGTCCACCGGCTGCAGCTGGCCGGGGTCGATGCCGGCCATCTCGCACACGGCGCGGTGGATGTTGACCAGCCCGGGTCCGCAGATCAGGCGTTCGTTGGAGACGCGGCCGAACTGCTCGGACAGGATTTCCAGGATGCGGATTTCCTCCGGTGTGCCCGGTGGGAAACTGACATGACCGCCTTCGGTTTCCAGCGGATAGCAGCGGCCGTGGCGCATGATCAGGCCACCGACGCCGAGCCCGGTACCGGGCCCGATCACCGCGTAGTTGCGCGGCTGTCCCGGCTTGCCCGGTACCCAGGCGGCGCCGCCGACCTGGACGACGTCCTCGGGCTGCAGCAGCGAAATCGCCATCGCCTGTGCGGCGAAGTCGTTGATCAGGTGCAACTCGTCGAACCCCAGCATCGCGGCGGTGCGGCTGCGCGAGATCACCCACGGATGATTGGTGATGCGCGCCTCGTCACCGTCGACGCGGCCGGCCACTGCGAACACGCCGCGGCTGGCCGCAGCGCCGATCTGTTCCAGGTGGTGGCGCGCGGCATCACCCAGCGACGGGAATTCCGCCACCGCGTACTCGCGGATGCTCTCCTTGAGCAGCGGCGCGTCCTGTGAGGTGTCGGCCAGGGCGAAGCGGGCATTGGTGCCGCCGATGTCGGCAACCAGCACCGGCTGCGAGATGGCACTCATGCCGAGGCCCCGCTGTCCGGCGCGTCCACGCCCTGCGGCAGGAACTCGCCTGCATTGCTTGGGCCCCACTGGCCAGCAGGATACGGTTCCAGCGGCAGCTTGGCCTCCTTCCAGGCGTCGGCAACGCTGTCGATCCAGGCCCACGCTGCGCGCACTTCGTCGTCGCGCACGAACAGCGTGTGGTTGCCGTTGAAGGCATCCAGGAACAGGCGTTCGTAGGCGATGCGGCGATGCAGGCCGGTCGGCACCGACAGTTCCAGTTCCAGCGGATGCAGTTCCAGGGCACCCCATTCCGGGCCGGCCAGGCTGCTCATCAGGCCCAGTTCGATGTTCTCCTGCGGCTGCAGCTGGAACACCAGGCGGTTCGGTGCGGCCTGCGCGCGCTGCGGGCGCTCGAACAGCCAGTGGGTGACCGGCTTCAGCGTGACCACCACGCGGGTGGTGCGCTCGGGCAGGCGCTTGCCGGTGACCAGGTGGAACGGCACGCCGCTCCAGCGCCAGTTGTCGATATGCGCGGTGACACCGGCGAAGGTTTCCACGTCGCTGCCTTCCGGCGGCTGGTAGGCCTGGGCCGGCTGGCCGTTGATGTTGCCAGCGGTGTAGCGGCCCCGGATGCTGTCGCGCGCGGCGTGCCTGGCATCGAGCGGGCGCAGGGCCCGCAGCACCTTGACCTTCTCGTCGCGGATGCGGTCGGCTTCCAGCGAGGCCGGCGGTTCCATCGCCACCATGCACAGCAGCTGCAGGATGTGGCTCTGCACCATGTCGCGCAGCGCGCCGGAGCGGGCGTAGTAGGCGTCACGGCCGTCCACGCCTTCGCTCTCGGCCACCAGGATGTGCACCGATTCGATGTAGTTGCGGTTCCACACCGCTTCCAGCAGCGTGTTGCCGAAGCGCAGCGCGATCAGGTTCTGCACTGCCGCCTTGCCCAGGTAGTGGTCGAGGCGGAACACGCGGTCCTCGTCGATCCACTGGCCGATGGTGCTGATGATTTCCTCGGCGCTCTCGCTGTCGCTGCCGATCGGCTTCTCCAGCATCAGGCGTGCCGGCGCGGCGAGGGCGCCGCCCTTGGCCAGGCCTTCGCAGGTGGAGATGTACAGGCCCGGCGGAATGGCCAGGTAGCTGACGCACTTGCGGTGCACCAAGTCGGAGACTGCGGCGGCAACCGAGTCGACATCGCGCAGGTCCACCGAACGGTAGTCTATGCGGCGCAGCAGGGCAGCGATGTCGTCCTGCGTGGCCATCGGCATGGCCTGCTGCAGGCGCGGCCGGAGGATGTCATGGAAAGCTTCGGTGTCATGCCCGGACAGGGCCAGTGCGCGGATGCGGAAGTCCTCCGGCAGCAGGCCGTCGCCAAGCAGGCGAAGCAGCGAAGGGAACAGGTAGCGCTGGGCCAGATCACCTGTGGCACCGAACAGGAAGAGGGTGTCGTGCATCGCTCGAGTTTCAGATCCGGGTGACATCGTTGTCAATCGCTTCATGGCTGGGTTCGGGGGACATCCGCGCAACTGCCTGTCCGAGGTTCGTCAGGGGCGATCTCCGGTGTTGCGGAAGATCGTTCCATTCGAAACCACTACCTCGGCGGAACCTTCGTTCAACCGCCGACGCAGATCGGTGCGCACCGATCATCGGATAGTGCCACGTGAAAACGTTTACATGGCAGAATGGGCAACTGTATTCGATTGCAGTGCTCGCCGTCATGCGGCAGGCGCGCAATCATCACTGCCATCGGGAGGGCCGAGGCAGTCCCAAAAGACAGCCCGGCTTCGGGCGGACCGGATAGGTGATATGGCAAAAGTGCAGTTGCAGGGTGTGCGCAAGGTCTATGACAACGGCCAGGTCGCGGTGAAGGACGCCACCTTCGAGGTAGCCGATGGCGAGCTGATGGTGCTGGTCGGACCGTCCGGCTGTGGCAAGTCGACCCTGTTGCGGATGGTGGCCGGCCTTGAAGAGATCAGCGGTGGCACGCTGACCATTGGTGATCGCGTGGTCAACGACGTGGCGCCGAAGGATCGCGACATCGCCATGGTGTTCCAGAGCTACGCGTTGTACCCGCACATGACCGTGGCCGAGAACCTGGCCTTCGGCCTGAAGCTGCGCGGGCATGACAAGGCGACCATCGACAAGCGCATTGCCGAGGCGGCGCAGACGCTGGGCCTGACCGAGATGATGGACAAGCTGCCCAAGGCGATGTCCGGTGGCCAGCGTCAGCGCGTGGCACTGGGCCGGGCGCTGGTGCGCGAGCCGGCGGTGTTCCTGCTCGACGAGCCGCTGTCCAACCTCGACGCCAAGCTGCGTCACAGCGTGCGTACCGAGATTGCGCAGCTGCACCGGAAGCTGGGCACCACCATGATCTACGTGACGCACGACCAGGTTGAAGCGATGACCCTGGGTCAGCGCATCGTGGTGCTGAAGGACGGCATCATCCAACAGATCGATACGCCGATGGCGCTGTACGACCGCCCGGCCAACCTGTTCGTGGCCGGTTTCCTCGGCAGCCCGGCGATGAACGTGCTGCGTGGCACGCTGCAGGGCGATGCCGGTGGCGTGACCGTGGTCGACGGCCAGTGGCGTGCACCGCTGGGCCAGGCCACGATCGATCCTGCATGGCTGCAGAAACCGATCGCGGTGGGTGTGCGCCCGGAGCACCTGCAGCCTGCTGCTGCCGATAACGCGCACGCGTTCATCGCGCGTATTGAAGGCATCGAACCGGTCGGCAACGAGATCTTCGTCAACATGAGCAGTGGCCAGCACGCGCTGACCATGCGCGTGGCGCCGCAGTCGCTGCCGGGCGTGGGTGAAGACATCCGGGTGGCCATCCACCCGCAGGGCCTGCACTTCTTCAACGCGGAAACCGGCGAGCGCCTGTAACCGGTAGTGCCGGCCGCTGGCCGGCAACCTCAATCATGCGTGGTTGCCGGCCAGCGGCCGGCACTACCATTCCTTCACCGAAGGCGTGCGGACCAACGGTCCGCACCCACCGGGTCGGTCAGTAGATCCACGCCATGCGTGGATGAGGGCGCGTCAGATTCAGCGCGCCAATCCATCCAGCAGCGGCACGCGCTGCGCAATGGCATCACCCACCTGCAGCTCGGCGTCGCCAGCCTCCAGTGGCAGCACCGCCAGCGCCAGCTCGCCGGCCACGCTGGCGATTGTGCCCAGCGTCGCGCCGTCCTGCTGCACGCCATCGCCGGCACGTGCGGGTGCCGCGGTATGCAGCAGTTGCACCGCGCGCTTGGCCTTGCCGAGGAAATGGGTGCGGGCGACGATTTCCTGGCCGGGGTAGCAGCCTTTCTTCACGCTGTAGCCATTCAGGCGGTCCAGGCCCAGCTGCTGCGGGGTCCACACTTCGCGCTGGCTCTCTTCCAGCCTTGGCAGGCCGTAGCGCAGGTCGGCCTGGCGCCAAGCGAGAGCGAAGGCGGCCTCATCGGCTTCAGAACTGGCGGCGAACGCTTCGGCGCTGCCGATGCGCAGGGTGCGCGGCAGTGCATCGCTGCCCAGGTCCAGCTCCCAACCCTCATCTGCGGCCTGCGCAATCGCCGCGCCGCTGGCGGCCTCGGGCGCGGTGAAGGCGCCGGCAGCTGCCAGATCGCTGCGCACCTGTACCTTCACCTTGCGACGGAACACGAAGCGCTGCAGTTGCGACGCAATCGCATCGGCATCGCCGTCGGCCAGCACCAGCATCACGTGATCGTCGGCCAGCCGGAGCAGCTGGAACACCGCCAGAGTGCGGCCCTTGGCACTCAGCCAGGCACTCCACTGCCAGTGCAACAGGGGCAGGGCGGTGACATCGCTGCTGAACTGGGCGTGGGCGAAGGCGGCCGCATCCGGGCCCTGCAGGCTCAGCAGCTGGTGGCCGGGCAGGCGCGGATATCCGACGAAAGCAGGGGGCAGGTTGTCAGGCACGTGAACGAGGTCTAAAATTTGTGCGTTGCGAGACCGAACATGATAGGCCAAACAACCCCCACTCCCGACGACGAAACTGAAGCCCCGCTGGTCCCTGCGGCACCCGTGCCCGTGGAGCAGGAAAAGGCAGAAGAATTCGGCGGCCGCGGCGGACTTGATCCGGTGCGGTATGGCGATTGGGAGAAAAACGGACGCTGCATCGATTTCTGATCAGCATTGAGCCAACGCGGCCGCGTGCCGCCCAGCCGAGACAACGAGCCCAGCGAATGGCGACCAGACAACGCCCACTTTCCCCGCACCTGCAGGTGTATCGCTGGCAGATTCAGATGGCCACCTCGATCCTGCATCGAGCCACCGGCATCTTTCTGTCTGTTGGTGCCCTCATCATCGCTGCCGGCCTGCTGGCCCTGATGATGGGGCCCGAGTCCTGGAACTGCTTCACCGGCCATGCCGGGGCCTGGTATGGCCGCGTGTTCCTGTTCGCGTGGACATGGTCGTTCGCCTATCACCTGTGCAATGGCATCCGCCATGTGGTGCAGGACTTCGCCATTGGTTTCAGCATCCCCGCCTTCATCCGCAGCAGCTGGCTGTCGGTCATCGGCAGCCTGGTGATCACCCTGCTGGTGTGGGCCTATGTGATGTTCGGAGGTGCCGCGTGAGCAAGTTCCGTACCCCGTTGAAGAACGTGCGCGGCCTGGGCTCGGCCAAGACCGGCACCGAGCACTTCGTGCACCAGCGCCTGACCGCCGCCGCACTGGTGGTGCTGGGCATCTGGTTCCTGGTCTTCGTGCTGGGCCTGCTCGGCTCGGACTACGCGACCGCCGCCGCCGCCGTGGCCAAACCGTGGAACGCGGTGCCGCTGATCGGCCTGCTGATCGCCATGTTCTGGCACGCGCAGCTCGGCATGCAGGTCGTGCTGGAAGACTATATCCACGAATCGCTGCTGGCCCTGGTGCTGCAGACCGCGGTGAAGTTCGTCGCCGTGCTCGGCATGATCGTCAGTGTGTTTGCGGTGGGCCGCATCGCCCTCGGCGTTGCCTGAGCCCAGGCACCTACACAGGAATCCAGATTAGATGTCCGCTTACAAGATCACCGAACACAAGTACGACATGGTCGTGGTCGGCGCCGGCGGTGCCGGCCTGCGCGCCACGTTCGGCCTGGCCGCCAAGGGCCTGCAGACCGTGTGCCTGACCAAGGTCTTCCCGACCCGTTCGCACACCGTTGCCGCCCAGGGCGGTATTTCGGCCGCACTCGGCAACATGGGCGAGGACGACTGGCGCTACCACTTCTTCGACACCATCAAGGGGTCGGACTGGCTGGGTGACCAGGACGCCATCGAGTACATGTGCCGTGAGGCCATCCCGGCCATCATCGAACTTGAACACTACGGCGTGCCGTTCTCGCGCACCGCCGAAGGCAAGATCTACCAGCGTCCGTTCGGTGGCATGACCACCAAGTACGGCGAAGGCCCGGCGGCGCAGCGTACCTGCGCGGCGGCCGACCGTACCGGCCACGCGATGCTGCACACCCTGTACCAGCAGTCGCTGAAGCACGATGCGCGCTTCATGATCGAGTACTTCGCGCTCGACCTGATCTTCGACGACGAAGGCGCCTGCCGCGGCGTGCTGGCCCTGGACATGTCCGATGGCACGCTGCACCTGTTCCGCGCCCAGGGCGTGGTGCTGGCCACCGGCGGCTACGGCCGTGCCTACTTCAGCGCCACCTCGGCGCACACCTGCACCGGCGACGGTGGCGGCCTGGCCATGCGTGCCGGCATCGCCATGCAGGACATGGAGTTCGTGCAGTTCCACCCGACCGGCATCTACGGCGCCGGCTGCCTGATCACCGAGGGTGTCCGCGGTGAAGGCGGCATCCTGCGCAACAGCAGCGGCGAGCGCTTCATGGAGCGCTATGCACCGCACTACAAGGACCTGGCCTCGCGCGACGTGGTCAGCCGTTCGATGACCATCGAGATCCGCGAAGGCCGCGGCGTCGGCGAGCACAAGGACCACATCCTGCTCGACCTGACCCACCTCGGCCCGGGCGTGATCGACGAGAAGCTGCCGGGCATCGCCGAGAGCGCTCGCATCTTCGCCGGCGTCGACGTGCACAAGCAGCCGATCCCGGTCATTCCGACCGTGCACTACAACATGGGCGGCATCCCGACCAACTACCACGGTGAAGTGGTGCAGAAGGTCGGCGACAACGACAACGCCGTGGTGCCGGGCCTGTACGCCATCGGCGAAGCGGCCTGCGTCTCCGTGCACGGCGCCAACCGCCTGGGCTCGAACTCGCTGCTCGACCTGGTGGTGTTCGGCCGTGCGGTGGCCAACCGCTGCGCCGAGACCATCAAGCCGGGTGCCGCGCACAAGCCGCTGCCGGCCGATGCCTGCGACAAGGCGCTGGGCCTGCTGGACAAGCTGCGCCACGCCAACGGCGATACCCCGACCTCGGTCATCCGCGACCGCATGCAGCGCACCATGCAGGCCGACGCGGCGGTCTTCCGCACCAGCCAGACGCTGAAGGAAGGCTGCGAGAAGATGGACAAGATCTTCGACTCGTTCCAGGACGTGAAGGTCTCCGACCGCTCGCTGGTCTGGAACTCGGACCTGATCGAGACCTACGAGCTGAACAACCTGCTGCTCAACGCGGTGGCGACGATCAACTCGGCCGAACAGCGCAAGGAAAGCCGTGGTGCGCATGCGCACGAGGACTATCCGGACCGCGACGACGTCAACTGGCAGAAGCACACTCTGGTCAGCGTCGACGAGAAGGGCAAGTGCAGCTTCGACTACCGTCCGGTGCACATGTACACGTTGACCGACGACGTGTCCGTGGTGCCGCCGAAGCCGCGCGTGTACTGATTCGACCCCGCCTACCATGCAATCCGCGCCCACGGGCGCGGGCCGCCTGAGCCAACGAGAGCAGCCATGGCCGAGTTTTCACTCCCCAAGAATTCCAAGATCACGAAGGGCAAGCACTTCCCCGTCAAGAACGGCGGCAAGAATGTGCGCACCTTCAAGATCTACCGCTGGAGTCCGGACGACGACAGCAACCCGCGCACCGATACCTATGAGGTCGATCTGGATGCGTGTGGCCCGATGGTCCTGGACGCCCTGATCAAGATCAAGAACGAGATCGACCCGACCCTGACCTTCCGCCGCTCGTGCCGCGAAGGCATCTGTGGTTCGTGCGCGATGAACATCGACGGCACCAACACCCTGGCCTGCACCCGAGCCATCTCGGACTGCGGCAAGAAGGAAGTGCCGATCTACCCGTTGCCGCACATGAACGTGGTCAAGGATCTGGTTCCGGACCTGACCCACTTCTACGCGCAGTACGCCTCGATCAAGCCGTGGATCCGCACCCAGACTCCGGCACCGCCGGACCGCGAGCGCCTGCAGTCGCCGGAAGACCGCAAGAAGCTGGACGGCCTGTACGAGTGCATCCTGTGCGCCTGCTGCTCGACCAGCTGCCCGAGCTACTGGTGGAACGGCGAGCGTTACCTGGGCCCGGCAATCCTGCTGCAGGCCTACCGCTGGATCATCGACTCGCGCGATGAGGACACCGGTGCGCGCCTGGACGATCTGGAAGATCCGTTCAAGCTGTACCGCTGCCACACCATCATGAACTGCGCCCGTACCTGCCCGAAGGGCCTGAACCCGGCGCTGGCGATCGCCGAGATCAAGAAGCTGATGATGGAACGCCGCGCCTGATCAGGCCTGGCTGTACCCGGTAGAGCCACGCCATGCGTGGCTGCACCACCTCAGTAGAGCCACGCCATGCGTGGCTTTGCTGTATCTGGAGAAGCACGATGGAAGAAGACGTTCTGCTGAAGAAGCTGCGCTGGCGCTGCCGCCGCGGCATGCGTGAGCTGGATCAGCTGTTCGAGCGCTATCTCGACCACGAATGGCGCACTGCGCCGACCGAAGAGCGCGAGGTTTTCCTGTTCCTGCTCGACTGCGAGGACGATAAGTTGTGGCGCTGGTTCATGGGCTACGAGGCCTGTCCGCATGCGCACGCGATCCCCCTCATGCAGAAGATCCTCACCCTCAAGCCTTGAGTGGCGCCCTTCGAGGCTGCAGGCCGCCGCTCAGTTGGCGGTGCTGCTGGCCGCACCCTGGCTGTTGCGCGCCTCGGATCTGCCTGCGCGGCTGCTGATGCCCGCGCTGCTGCTGGCCTGGGGCGTCGGCTTGGCCGAACTGGCCTGGCGCCAGCGCAGGCCACGCGTACAGGTGCTTCTTGCGCCGCTTCCCGAACCACTGCAGGTGGCCGGGCAGGACGTTGATACGCCACGGCTGGTGGTGCGTGGCCCATGGCTGTTGTTGCTGTGGTGTGAGGATCGGCGCCGCCGGCGCCTGCTGTTCTGGCCCGATGTGCTCGATTCCGGGCAGCGACGTGAACTGCGACTGGCCGTGGCCGCACGCGGCGTTTCCCGTCGGCCCCGGTCAATGGCACCATAAGCTGAATTGACTGGCGTGCCTGCATGTTCAAACCCATTCCCGTGGCGATCGGCCTGCGCTACCTGCGTGCCAAGCGCCGCAACGGCTTCATCTCCTTCATCTCGATGGCATCGATCCTGGGCATCGCGCTCGGCGTTACGGTGCTGATCACCACCTTGGCCGTCATGAGCGGTTTCCAGAAGGAAATCCGCAGCCGCCTGCTGCAGATGACCGCGCACACCACCATCAGCCGCGACGGCGAACCGATGCCGGACTGGATGCGGGTGGTCGACGTGGCCAGGAAGGACCCGCGTGTGGCCGGCGCCGCACCGTACATCGAGATCCAGTCGATGATCAGCGGCCCGCGCGTGCAGGGCGCGATCATCCAGGGCATCGATCCGGCGCTGGAGCCGAACGTCTCGGTGATCGACAAGAAGATCACCAAGGGCAGCTATGACAGCCTCAAGCCGGGCAGCTTCAACCTGCTGCTGGGCAAGGAGCTGGCGATCTGGCTGGGCGTGGACGTTGGCGACCAGGTGCTGGTGACCTTTGCAGAAGTGCAGGGCACGCCGGCCGGCGCGGTGCCGCGGATGAAACGCTTCACCGTCAGTGGCCTCTTCGAGGCCGGCTACAACGAGGTCGATCGCGGCGTCGGCTTCGCCAACATGCAGGACCTGGAGCGCGTGCTGCGCAGCGACGGTGCCACCGGCGTGCGCCTGAAACTGCACGACATGGACCGCTCGCTGGAGGTGGGCGTGGATCTTGCGCAGAACCTCGGTGGCGCCTACCGCGTAAGCGACTGGACCCAGCAGAATGCCAACCTCTACCACTCACTGCGCATGGAAAAGGTGGTGATGGGCATCCTGCTGTCGCTGATCATCGCCATGGGTGCGTTCAACCTGGTGTCTTCGCAGGTGATGCTGGTGACCGACAAGCAGGCCGACATCGCCATCCTGCGCACCCTCGGCCTGACCCCGGGTGGCGTGATGCAGGTGTTCATGGTGCAGGGTTCGCTGATCGGCATCTTCGGTACGCTGGCTGGCCTGATCGGCGGCATCACCCTGACCCTCAACCTGGAACGCATCCTCGGCGCCATCGAGAGCGTGTTCAACGTCAAGCTGCTGCCGGAGGATGTGTACTACATCACCGGCCTGCCGACCGACATGCAGACGGGCGACGTGGTGGCGATCACCGTGGTCGCGCTGCTGATGAGCTTCCTGGCCACCCTGTATCCCGCCTGGCGGGCAGCACGCACCCAGCCGGCGGAGGCCCTGCGTTATGAATAAGGTCTTCAACCGCGGCGACGAAGTGATCCGTGCCGAAGCACTGGGCAAGACCTACGCTGAAGGGCGCATGCAGACCCCGGTGTTCGATGGGCTGGACCTGACCGTGACCGCCGGCGAAACGGTGGCGATCATCGGTGCCTCCGGCGCCGGCAAGAGCACGCTGTTGCACCTGCTGGGTGGCCTGGACATTCCCACTGCCGGTGAGGTCTATGTGACCGGCCAGCGCATGTCGGCGCTGTCGGACACCGCGCGCGGCCTGCTGCGCAACCAGGCGCTGGGCTTCGTCTACCAGTTCCATCACCTGCTGCCGGAGTTCACCGCGCTGGAAAACGTGATGATGCCGGTGCTGCTGGCTGGCACCGCGGTGGCCGAAGCGAGCAGCCGCGCCACCATGCTGCTGGAAGCGGTCGGCCTCGGCCATCGCCTGGACCACAAGCCGGGCGAGCTGTCCGGCGGCGAGCGGCAGCGTGCTGCGGTGGCGCGGGCACTGGTCAATCACCCAGCCTGCGTGCTGGGCGACGAGCCTACCGGCAACCTGGATGACCGCACGGCGGCAACGGTGTTCGAGCTGATGCTTGAACTCAACCGCGCGCGCCATACCAGCCTGGTGCTGGTGACCCATGACCGCAGCCTGGCGCGTCGCCTGGACCGGGTGCTGGAACTGCGGGAAGGGCGCCTGCACGCACTGGCCCACGCCGACGTCTGAGGCGCTGGGCCCGCTTTGGTGGAAGCCGACCTGGGTCGGCTGCTCCTTGCAGGGCAAGCGCCAAGCAAGGTTGGCGTCTACCGTGGTCCGGCCAGCAGCCGCCGACCGGCGGCTGAATGGGCTGCCGGTCGTCGCGCCAGCGTTGCGAGCCCGGGCGCATGATGGCGACAGTTCCCCGAGGAGATCGCCATGAAGACCCCGATCCTGCTGGCCGGCCTCTGCCTCGCCCTGGTCGCCTGCGCGACCACCGGCCGGCTCAGCAGCGCCGAGAAGCTTGACCTTTACCGCGCCCACGCCGGTGCGCCGCAGAGCGACATGCAGTTCTTCGGCACCCTCAATGGCTGGACCGAACTGGGCGACAGCGCACTGGCGGTCTGGACGCGCCCGAGCGAGGCCTACCTGCTGGAGCTGAGAGGCCCCTGCCAGGACCTGCCGTATGCCACCGCCATCGGCCTGACCAGCCAGATGAATCGTGTTTCGGCGCGCTTCGACAAGGTGCTGGTGCGCGACCCTACCGGTGGCCCGCGCATGCCGTGCTTCATCGACAGCATCCGCAAGCTGGATGTGAAGGCGCTGCGCGCGTCCGAGCAGGAGCTGCGACAGGCGCAGGTGCAGGAGCGCGAGGAAAACACGAAATAACGCGGTAGTGCCGGGCGCTGGCCGGCAACTTGGCATGCGCGATGCCGGCCAGCGGCCGGCACTACCTGTGGGTCAGGCTTCCGGGGTGAAGCCAGCCGGCTTCTCTGCGTCCTTCTCGAACAGGAACTTGACCAGTTCGCCTTCAAGAAACGCACGATGCTCCGGGGTGCGCGGCGACAGCCGGTTCTCGTTGATCAGCATGGTCTGGTGCGCCAGCCATGCGGTCCAGGCCTGCTTGCCGATGTTGTTGAAGATGCGCTGGCCCAGCTCGCCGGGGTAGGGCACGAAGTCCAGGCCCTCGGCATCGCGTTGTTCGTACTGGCAGAAGACGGTTCGGGGCATGGCACTCACTCGTGGTTGCGGGATTTCTTGGAAGTTCGTTTTGGCGTCCTGATCGTGGCGCCGTCGAGCAGTTTGCGGATCGGCGCTGGCAGGCCCAATGCGGGTAGCTCGTCGTTGGCGACCCAGCGCAGCGTGGGTTCTTCCACGCGCAGGCCGCGCACCTTCCGTGACAATATCTGCAGGTGCAGCCTGTAGTGGCTGAAGGTGTGCTGCAGCACCGGCAGTTCCTCTGCATCTTCCAGCGAGCCGTCGACATGTGCGTCGAACCAGTCCTGCAGGTCGCTGCCGGCCTCCGCCTGCGGCAGCGTCCACAGCTGCGCCCAGATGCCGGTGTCCGGCCGCTTCTGCAGCAGCACGCGCTGCTGGGCGTCACGCAGCAGCAGAGCCACGGCTTCGCGCTCGGGCAGGGTCTTGCTGGGCTTGGGCGTGGGCAGTTCAGCGGTGCGGCCTTCGCGGCGTGCCACGCACGTGTCCTGCAGCGGGCAGATGACGCAGGCGGGCTTGGCCCGGCTGCATACGGACGCGCCCAGGTCCATTTGTGCCTGGGTGTAATCGGCCATGCGACCGGCCGGCACCTTCGCCACGTGTGCCTCGGCGATCGCCCATAGCTGCTTTTCGATGACTGGCAGGCCTGGGAAGCCGTCGATGCCGTGATAGCGGCTGAGCACGCGCTTGACGTTGCCGTCAAGGATCGCGAACGGGTCGTTCCAGGCCTGGCTGAGGATCGCGCCAGCGGTGCTGCGGCCAATGCCGGGCAGGGCATGCAATGCATCGAAATCGCGCGGCAGGTCGCCGCCGTGAAGTTCCACGCAGCGCTTTGCAGCGGCATGCAGGTTACGCGCACGGGCGTAGTAGCCAAGCCCTGCCCACTGCGCCATCACCGCGTCATTGCTGGCGGCGGCGAGGTCGGGCAGGGTCGGGAAGTGCTGCAGGAACCGCAGGAAGTACGGGATGACCGTGGTCACCTGGGTCTGCTGCAGCATGATCTCCGACAACCAGACCCTGTAAGGGCTGCGCGGGTGCTGCCAGGGCAGGTCGTGGCGGCCGTGGTCGTCGAACCAGTGCAGCAGGCGAGCGATGAAGTCGTCTTGCTGGGGGTTGTCGGCGCTGGCGTGCGGCTGGCGGGGCATGGGTGTTCCGGGGAAGGCAGCCACCCGTAGGGTGGCTCTACTGGATTGCGGTTGCGGTGCAGTAGAGCCACGCCATGCGTGGCTGCATGGTGTATCAGGTGCCCAGCGCTTCGGGCAGCAGGGCGTCGACGAAGGCTTCCGGGTCGAACACGCGCAGGTCTTCCGGGCGCTCGCCGATGCCGGCAAAGCGGATCGGAATGCCGAACTCGCGGGCCAGTGCGAACACCACGCCGCCCTTGGCAGTGCCGTCCAGCTTGGTCACCACCAGGCCGGTCACGTTCACCGCAGCATTGAACTGGCGCAGCTGCGACAGCGCGTTCTGGCCGGTGGTGCCATCGATCACCATCAGCACTTCGTGCGGGGCGGTGGGATCGATCTTGCCGAGCACGCGGCGGATCTTGCCCAGCTCGTTCATCAGGCCGGACTGGGTGTGCAGGCGGCCGGCGGTATCGGCGATCAGCACCGAGGTGCCACGGGCCTTGCCGGCCTGCAGCGCGTCGAACGCCACCGACGCGGCATCGGCGTTCTGCCCCTGCGCGACCACGGCCACGCCGTTGCGCTCGCCCCAAGCCTGCAGCTGCGCCACGGCAGCGGCACGGAAGGTATCGCCGGCGGCCAGCATCAGGCTGTGGCCATCATCCTTGAAGCGCTTGGCCAGCTTGCCGATGGTGGTGGTCTTGCCGACACCATTGACGCCGACGGTGAGCACCACGAAGGGCTTGGCGTTGCGGTCGATCACCAGCGGCTTGGCGACCGGTTGCAGGATCGCGATCAGCTCGGCGCGCAGCGCGGCCAGCAGTGCATTGGCATCAGCGAACTCGCGCGACTTCATGCGCTTGCGCAGGCCCTCGACCAGATCGGTAGTGGCACCCACGCCGACGTCGGCAGTGATCAGTGCGGTTTCCAGTTCGTCCAGCAGGTCGTCGTCGAGCTTGGGATTGCGCGAGAACAGGCCACCGAAGCTGCGCGCGATGACGCTGTTGCGCAGGCGCTCGCGCCAGCCGGGCTTGCCGGCCGGGGCTGGCGGGGCATCCACCAGAGCTGGCAGGTCGGCGGCCGGGGCGGTTGGTTCCTCGACCGAAATGACCGGAGCCAGAGGGGCCAGCACGGCGGCCGCAGCCAGCACTTCGGCCTGGACGTCCTCCGGCGCGGTGACCGGCTGCGCAGCCGGTACGGCAGGCCATTCGGCGACGGGCGCCGGTTCCGGTACAGGTGCCGGTGCTGCGGCTTCGACTACCGGGATCGTGGCGGCGTCTTCGGCCGGGGCGGCTGACGGGAACGCCGCCGCCAGCTCTTCAGCCGAGTAGTGCTGGGTCTTGGGTGCCTCCGCGGCGGGGGCATCCTGGGGCTTCTTGCGGCGGAAAAAACTGAGCATTGGCAAAAGGCGCTGAAATCAGGGGGATATGCTACCACTCGGGCCTGTCGGGCTGATGTGGACTCAAGGTCGCGGCCCGCCGGCCGTTAACCGGTCCGAAGGGCTGCGCAGCGCGGCCCGGAGACCGCCATGAACGACGTGATGGGAATCGCTCTCGGCGGGATGCGCGCGGCCCACCAGGGCGTGCAGGTGGCCGCGTACAACGTGGCCAACCTGGCGACTCCTGATGCCCGACGCCTGCAACTGCTGCGCAGTGAGGCGGAGCAGGGCGGGGTGCAGGCCGCGATGACCCCTGCCGACGCCGATGCTGGCGCGCCATTGGGGGACCTGCTGGCGGCGAAAGCCGAGGTGGTGGCCTTCGCCGCCAATGCCATGGTGATACGGCGCCAGGACCAGATGCTGGGTTCGCTGCTGGATCGGGAGGTCTGAGCCGCCCGGCTTTGGTGGGTGTCAACCTGGGTTGACACGCTCCCCCCTGGTAGGTGCCAACCTTGGTTGGCACGCTTTTGGGGCGCCAACCAAGGTTGGCCTCTGCCAGGGCTGCAGTGCCAACCAAGGTTGGCACCTACCAGAGCATCGCCGGGCCATGCCCGGCGACCACCGCCTCGATCAGGCCGACAACTCCAGCAGCAGCTTGTTCAGGCGCGCCACATAGGCGCCGGGGTCTTTCAGGCTGTCACCGGCGGCCAGTGCGGCCTGGTCGAACAGCACCCGGCCGAGATCATCGAAGCGTGCGCCGTCGGCTTCTGCATCCAGCTTGGCGATCAGCGGATGGCCCGGATTGATCTCCAGCACCGGCTTGCTGTCCGGCACCTTCTGCCCGCTGGCCTCCAGGATCTGGCGCATCTGCAGGCCCAGGTCCTGTTCGCCGATGGCCAGCACCGCCGGCGAATCGGTCAGGCGGTGCGAGACGCGCACGTCGGCCACGTCATCGCCCAGTACCGTCTTCAGGCGCTCGACCAGGCCCTGCTTGTCCTTGGCCGCCGCTTCCTGTTCCTGCTTGTCCGCTTCGGTTTCCAGCGCGCCCAGGTCGAGGTCGCCACGGGCGATGTCGACGAAGCCCTTGCCGTCGAAATCGGTCAGGTAGCCCATCAGCCACTCGTCGATGCGGTCGGTCAGCAGCAGCACTTCCACGCCCTTCTTGCGGAACACCTCCAGGTGCGGGCTGTTGCGTACCTGGCTGTAGCTCTCGCCGGTCAGGTAATAGATCTTGTCCTGGCCTTCGCTCATGCGGCCGAGGTAATCGGCCAGCGACACAGTCTGTGCATCGCCGTCGCCACGGGTGGAGGCGAAGCGCAGCAGCCCGGCCACCTTCTCACGGTTGTTGTAGTCCTCGGCCGGGCCTTCCTTCAGCACCTGGCCGAATTCCTTCCAGAACGTGGCGTACTGCTCCGGCTTGTCGGTGGCCAGCTTTTCCAGCATGTCCAGCGAACGCTTGGTCAGCGCGGCCTTCATCGAATCGATGACCGGGCCGGACTGCAGGATCTCGCGCGAGACGTTCAGCGAAAGGTCGTTGGAATCGACCACGCCCTTGATGAAGCGCAGGTACAGCGGCAGGAACTGCTCGGCCTGGTCCATCACGAACACGCGCTGCACATACAGCTTCAGGCCCTTGGGCGCATCACGGTGATACAGGTCGAACGGCGCGCGGCCAGGCACGTACAGCAGCGAGGTGTACTCCAGCTTGCCTTCGACCTTGTTGTGGCTCCACGCCAGCGGATCGCTGTGATCGTGTGCAACGTGCTTGTAGAACTCGGTGTACTCGGCGTCGCTGATCTCGGTGCGCGGACGGGTCCACAGCGCGCTTGCACGGTTGACGGTTTCCCATTCGGCCGCGGCGCCTTCTTCGCCACCTTCCTTCGGCATCTGGATCGGCAGGCCGATATGGTCCGAGTACTTCTTGAGGATGCTGCGCAGGCGCCAGCCATCGGCGAAGCCGTGCTCGCCGTCCTTCAGGTGCAGCACGATGCGGGTACCGCGCTCGGCCTTGTCGACGGTGGCCACTTGGAAATCGCCTTCGCCGCGCGAGGTCCAGCGCACGCCTTCGCCTGCGGCCAGGCCGGCGCGGCGCGAGGTCACTTCCACTTCGTCGGCAACGATGAAGGCGCTGTAGAAGCCGACGCCGAACTGGCCGATCAGCTGCGAATCCTTCTTCTGGTCGCCGGACAGCTGGCGCAGGAAGTCGCCGGTGCCGGACTTGGCAATCGTGCCCAGGTGGGCGATGGCTTCGGCGCGGCTCATGCCGATGCCGTTGTCGTCGATGGTGATGGTATGGGCGGAGGGATCGAAGCTGACGCGCACGCGCAGTTCGCTGTCGCCTTCCAGCAGCGCCGGCTGGGTCAGGGCCTCGAAGCGCAGCTTGTCGGCGGCGTCGGCAGCGTTGGAGACCAGCTCGCGGAGGAAAATTTCCTTGTTGGAGTACAGCGAGTGGATCATCAGCTGCAGCAGCTGCTTGACTTCGGTCTGGAAGCCAAGGGTTTCGGTCTGGATGGTGTCGGTCATCGATAGGGCTCCATGTGCAATGCCGCGCCAGCGCGTGCGGCCTCGCCAAGGGGTATGGCTGATTGTCCCGAAATCAAGGGGTTGGTCGGCCGGGCTTGCAGCCCTGCACCTGCAGAGGCCGATGCAACAGCAACAGCAACAGCAATAGCGGGCGTTCCGTGGGATGGCGGGGCGGTGTGGGTTGGCAGGACACGCCGTAAACCCCGCTCCGCGGTCCGGCCCAGCCGCTGGCGGCTGTGCGTTCGGGCGCTTGCGAAGCAGTGCTTCGCAAGCAAAGCGCCCTCACCCTTGGGGGCTCGATGGCGCCATCCATGGCGCCAACGGTCCTGCCAACCCACACCGCCCCGCCTCTGACCGGTTCACGCGGCTGTTGGCAGGTGTCGACCTTGGTCGACACATCTGTCAGATATCGATACATCAAATGGGGTCAGATCCGTTTTCCGCAGGAAAACGGATCTGACCCCAAGAGACGTTCCGGCAGATCGCAGGAAACTGTCGAAGGCGGGGTGGGGCAGGTTGTGGGGGTGTCCGCGGCATGGATGCCGCGGCCAAGCCCCCAGGGACGGGTTTACGGCGTCCCCCACAACCTGGCCCACCCCGCCTACCCACAGGAAACCAGCTTTTGCCGTTGCTCTGGCTGTTGCTTCGGCCTCTGCGGGTTCCGGGCGCCGCCCGGACGACTACAATCCCGCTCATGCTGAAATTCTCGAATGAACCCCGCCGGGGGCGCCTGTGAGCGGCCGTGGGGGCAATGACGGTCAGGTCCGCATCATCGGTGGTCGCTGGCGTAACACCCGCCTGCCGGTGCCGACCCTGCCGGGGCTGCGTCCCAGCAGCGACCGCGTGCGCGAAACCCTGTTCAACTGGCTGATGCCCAAGCTGGGCGGGGCGCGGGTGCTGGACCTTTTCGCCGGCAGTGGCGCGCTGGGCCTGGAGGCGGTTTCGCGCGGCGCTGCTCACGCCACCCTGGTCGAGCGTGATGCTCAGCTGGGGCGCAACCTGACCGCCGCCGTGACCAGGCTGCAAGCCAGCGACCAGATCACCGTGGTGCAGGCCGATGCCCTGCGCTGGCTGCAAGGGGCGCAGGCGCAGCAGGCCGATCTGGTCTTCATCGACCCGCCGTTCGCCGATGGCCTGTGGCAGGACGTGCTGGCCCAGCTGCCGCGGCACCTGGCCGCCGATGCCTGGCTGTACCTGGAATCGCCGGCCGGCCACGTGCCGATGCTGCCGCCGGACTGGCTGCTGCACCGCGAGGGCGGCACCCGCGAGGTGCGCTTTGCCCTGTACCGCCGCGCCACTGCTACACTTTGACCTCATCTGAACATCTGCACCCGCCCATGACCGTGGCCAACCGCCGCATTGCCGTGTATCCCGGCACATTCGATCCGATCACCAACGGTCATATCGACCTGGTCAGCCGGGCCGCGCCGCTGTTCGAAAAAGTCGTGGTCGGCGTGGCGCAGAGCCCGTCCAAGGGCCCGGCGCTGCCGCTGGAGCAGCGCGTGCAGCTGGCACGCGGCGCCCTGGCCCATCACGGCAATGTCGAGGTCATCGGCTTCGATACCCTGCTGGCGCATTTCGTACGTTCGGTGCAGGGCGGGGTGCTGCTGCGCGGCCTGCGCGCGGTGTCCGACTTCGAATACGAATTTCAGATGGCCAGCATGAACCGCCACCTGATCCCCGAGGTCGAGACCCTGTTCCTGACCCCGGCCGAGCAGCACAGCTTCATTTCGTCCTCGCTGGTCCGCGAGATCGCCCGCCTGGGTGGCGACGTGTCCGGCTTCGTGCCGGCCGCGGTGCTCGAAGCCCTGCGCAAGGTCCGCGAAGCGAAGGCGGCACAGTCGTAAGCCCCGCTGTACCCGCACCCCATTACGTACACCACCACGCACCATTCCGGGAGGAAACCCATGAACACCACCATGCGCGCGATGCTGATCGCTTCGTTGGCCCTGGCCTTCACCGCCTGCAAGAAGGAAGAGGCCGCTCCGGTCGACGAGGCCAAGCAGGCCCTGGTCGCGCCGTCCAAGGATGACGATGCAGGCTGGAAGAAGTACCTGCAGGAAGTGGCCATCCAGAACATGGGCAACATCAGCAACAGCCCGTTCCTGTACTACCTCTCGCCGGAATCGGACCCGGACTTCCAGGCCAAGTACGAGCGCCAGACCGAGAGCGCGACCCAGGCGGTGGCCCGTGGCGTGCAGCCGGGCAACATGCTGGCCTTCGGTTCGTCGGCCTCGGGCAAGATGGCTGACATGATCCAGGCTGTGTTCAAGGACGTGGCGCCGGATTCGATGAAGGGCGTGCGCGTCGTCTTCATCGGCCAGTCGGCCGACAACGCTCGCGTGCAGGCGGCGGTCCAGCCGACCGGCGCCGAGTACATTTTCGTCGAAGCCAAGTAATACCGAGCCATGGCGGCCATGCTCCGGCATGGCCCGGGCGGCACCCCGCAAGGGTGCCGCTGATGACCTGACCGGCCCGCGCGCCCGCGCTGGCCGGTCCTTTGTCCCAAGGCGCGGGCGAGGAGTATCGCCATGTCGCTGAAAATCAACGAGCTCTGCGTCAACTGCGACGTCTGCGAGCCGGCCTGCCCGAACCAGGCCATTTCGATGGGTGAAACCATCTACGTGATCGACCCTGCGCGCTGCACCGAATGCGTGGGTCATTTCGACGAGCCACAGTGCGTGGTCGTCTGCCCGGTCGAGTGCATCGACCCGGATCCGGAGATCGTGGAAACGGAAGACCAGCTGCTGGCCAAGCTGCGCCAGCTGCAGCACGATCACCCCGAACTCTACGCGGAGCCCCCATCCGAATGAAGACGCTGATCGTTCGCCCCCTGTTGCTGCTCGGCCTGCTGCTGAGCCCGATTGCCTGGGCCGGCAGCCCGGTCCGTGCCGAGCGCCCGGATGGCGCCGCCATTGCCAGCGGCCATGCGCTGGCCACCCAGGCCGGTATCGACATCCTGGCCCAGGGCGGCAACGCCTTCGACGCAGCAGTGGCGGTGTCGTCCACGCTGGCGGTGGTCGAGCCGATCAGTTCCGGTCTGGGCGGTGGCGGCTTCTTCCTGCTGCACGATGCGGCCACCGGAAAGGACGTGATGCTGGACGCGCGCGAGACCGCGCCGGCCGCCGCGACCCCGCAGGCCTTCCTCGACAAGCAGGGCAACCTCGACCGTGACCGCTCGGTCAACGGTGCGTGGTCGGCCGGTATTCCGGGCCTGCCTGCGGCGCTGGTCGAGCTGTCGGCCAAGCACGGCAAGCTGCCGCTGTCGGCATCGCTGCAGCCGGCGATCCGCATCGCGCGCGAAGGCTTCCCGGTCTACGACCGCATGGCCAAGGGCTATGCCTCTCGCCGTGAGGTGATGGAGCGCTATCCCGGCACGCGTGAGGTCTACCTGCGCAACGGCAAGCCGATCGCCAGCGGTGACCTGTTCAAGCAGCCGGAGCTGGCACAGACGCTGGAGCGCTTGGCCGCAGGTGGCTTCGATGGCTTCTACAAGGGCCAGACCGGAAAGCTGTTGCTGGCCGGCGTGAAGCAGGCCGGCGGCCAGTGGACCGCTGAAGAGCTGGCCGGCTATCGCGTGAAGCAGCGCGAACCGATCGTGTTCAACTACAACGGCTGGAAGATCACAACCGCGCCGCCGCCGTCGTCCGGTGGCATCGCGCTGGCCAGCATGCTGCAGATCCTGGAAGGCTGGGACATCAAGAAGATGGACCCGGCGCACCGCACCCACCTGGTGGTGGAATCGATGCGCCGTGCCTACCGTGACCGCACCTTCTTCCTCGGCGACCCGGACTTCGTGCAGATCCCGCAGAAGGTGCTGACCAGCAAGGACTACGCACAGGGCCTGCGGGCGACCATCCATCCGGAGAAGGCCACGCCCAGCGACCTGCTGTCGGGCAACCCGACCCCGCTGGAAGATGACGAGACCACGCACTTCTCGATCATCGACCGTGACGGCAACCGTGTCGGCGCCACCCAGACCGTCAACCTGCTGTACGGCTCGGGGCTGATTCCGAAGGGCACCGGCGTGCTGCTGAACAACGAGATGGACGACTTCGCGCTGAAACCAGGCACGCCCAATGCATTCGGCGTGATGGGCTACGAGGCCAATGCGCCCAAGCCGGGCAAGCGCATGCTCAGCTCGATGACGCCGACCTTCATGGAAAACAGCGAAAAGGTGATCGTGCTGGGCACCCCGGGTGGCAGCCGTATCATCACCATGGTGCTGCTGGGCATCCTCGGCTACGACGCCGGCCTGGACGCGCAGCAGGTTGCTGCGCTGCCGCGCTATCACCACCAGTGGCTGCCGGACCTGATCGAAGCTGAGGACGATGCATTCGACGCGGCGACGGTGAAGCAGCTGCAGGCGATGGGCCACAAGATCGACCTGCCGGGCAATGTCGCCGCAGGCGGCCGCGGTTCCAGCCACGTGTGGGGCAACCTGCAGACCGTGGAATGGGACCGCAAGGCGAACCGACTGTTCGGCGGCAGCGACCCGCGCAATCCGGTGGGCAGTGCCCAGGTCGTGCCGGCCCATTGACGTGAGAGTGCCGGCCACTGGCCGGCACTTCGGCGGATATCGAAACCCCGTCTTCGCCGGCGGGGTTTTCCGTTTACTTTCTAGCGATTATTTAACGGTCCGGCGCCGATAATCGACACATGAAACTCTGGTCTATTCGTGGAAACTCGCAACGCCTTGATGGCGGCGCGATGTTCGGAAACGCGCCGCGCGCGTTGTGGGAAAAATGGGCGGCTCCGGACGAGCTCAATCGCATCGAGCTGGCCTGCCGTGCGCTGCTTGCCAGTCCGCTGGAAGGCAAGACCGTGCTGTTTGAAACCGGTATCGGGGCGTTCTTCGATCCGCGCATGCGCGAGCGCTACGGCGTGCAGGAAAGTCAGCACGTACTGATCGATTCGTTGCGCGAAGCCGGCTTCGAGCACGAGGATATCGATGTGGTGGTGCTCAGCCACCTGCATTTCGATCATGCTGGCGGCCTGCTGGCGGCATGGAGCGAAGGGCGTGAACCCGAGCTGCTGTTCCCCAACGCGACCTACGTGGTCGGTGCGCAGCATTGGCAGCGCGCCGTGCAGCCACACCCGCGCGATCGGGCCAGTTTCATTCCTGAGCTGCCCGGCCTGCTGCAGGCCAGTGGCCGCCTGGAAGTGGTGGAGGGGGAGTACTCGAAGGCACTTGGCCGCAGCGTGCGCTTCAGCTACAGCGACGGGCATACGCCGGGGCTGATGCTGGCCGAGATCGTTGGTCATGCGCATGCCGGTGAAGATGCGCACGGTGGCGTGGTGTTCTGTGCCGACCTGATCCCGGGGCGCTCATGGGTACACGTGCCGATCACCATGGGCTACGACCGCAACGCCGAGCTGCTGATCGACGAGAAGCGGCAGTTCCTTGAAGACAAGCTGGCGCGCAACGTGCGGCTGTTCTTCACCCACGACCCGCAGGTGGCGCTGGCGCAGCTGGGCCGTGATGACAAGGGACGTTTCGTGACCCTGCACGAACAGGGCGAGCTGAAGGCGCGCGCCCTGGGTTAATGGCAGAGCCGAGCGTGGGCTCGGCTCTACATCACTCTCGTTACGACGCCTTCAGGCAGCTGCTCATGAAGGTCTTGCGCGCATCGCCCGCCAGCTTCTTCGCACCCGCGTCGGCATTGCACTTGCGCATGCGTTCCTGCTGTGGATTGACCGCCTTGGTTTCGGCGGCGTGGCCGCTGAGGCAGGAACTCTGCGCGGTCTTGTAGGCATCACCCTTCAGCCCCTTGTTCTTGGCCGAACATTCGGCCATGCGCTGCTGCTGCGGGGTGGTGGCGTTGGCAGCCAGGGGCAGGCCAACCAGCAGGACGGCGGCCAGCAGGAAAGCGGCTTTCATCGGAATGCTCCAAGCGGTGGCGGGTGCGCGGAGCATTCGCTTCCGACCGGTAAGGCCACGTGAAGAACCACGCGTCGGCCACGCCCGCGTCCACGGGCGTTCACGTGCCGCGGCGAAGCGCGCCCGCGAGTGGTTGGCGGGTCAGAGCCCTCTCCTGCGGAGAGGGATCCGAGCCGTTCACCGGGATTACCCGACGCGGGTTCCGAAGATGCGGTCGCCGGCGTCGCCCAGGCCCGGCAGGATGTAGCCCTTGTCGTTGAGCTGGGCATCAATGGCCGCGGTGTAGATCTCCACGTCCGGATGCACGGCCTTCACTGCTTCGATGCCTTCAGGCGCGGCCACCAGGAAGATGCCCTTGATGCGACGGGCGCCGGCGCGCTTGAGCATGTCGATGGTGGCGATCAGCGTGCCGCCGGTGGCCAGCATCGGGTCGAGGATCAGTGCGTCGCGCTCTTCCAGGCGGCCGGTCAGGCGCTCGAAGTAGGGCACCGGCTGCAGGGTTTCCTCATCGCGCTGCAGGCCCACCACGCTGACACGGGCCGCCGGGATCAGCGACAGCACGCCGCTGAGCATGCCCAGGCCGGCACGCAGGATCGGCACCACGGTGATCTTGGCGCCGGCAATGCGCTGAACCGTCACCGGGCCGGCCCAGCCGGGCAGGGTGTGCGGCTCGGTGTCCAGGTCGGCGGTGGCCTCGTAGGCCAGCAGGGTACCCAGCTCGTTGGCCAGTTCGCGGAAATCCTTGGTGCTGAGCGCGGCATTGCGCATCAGGCCGATCTTGTGCTGCACCAGCGGGTGGCGCACTTCGACGATCTTCATGGTCGGGAAGGGGGAAAGGAGAGAGAGGAGGCCATTTTGCCGGATTGGCGTGTCGAATCCCAAACCGGCCCCGGAGCGGCGTGACCGGAAATGTGCAGGTGCATGTCATGGCCATGCAACCTTGCGGACATATCGTGCAGACCCATTCTTAACAGGAATGGGGATTCCCAGTGCATATCAAGACTCCGTTGGCCGTTGCCATCACCCTGACCCTGGCAATGGGGGCCGCAGCACCGCTGCAGGCGGCCGGGCAGCAGGCGGTAGCCGCCACCGGCGCCGTGGCCGCCGACGCGGTCGACCTGGACCGCATCGAAGTACGCGCCCAGCTCGAGTCGCAGATCCGCGCAGTCGACCTCAAGCGCAGCAGCGACGCCATCGAGGATGCAGTGTCCTCCGACGCACTGGGCCAGTACCCGGACAAGAACGTGGCCGAGTCGCTGCAGCGCCTGCCGGGCATCAGCGTGACCCGCGACCAGGGCGAGGGCCGCTTCGTGGTCATCCGCGGCCTGGATGCCAATCTCAACAGCGTCAGCGTGGATGGCATCGCCGTCGGCACGCCGGAAGATTCCAGCCGCGCCGCGCCGCTGGACGTTATCCCGTCCGACTCCACCGAACGCCTGCGCGTGGTCAAGTCGCCGACCCCGGACATGCCCGGTGATGCCATCGGCGGCGCCGTACTGGTGGAATCAGCTTCGGCCTTCGACCGCGACGGTCGCAGCCTGCGTGGCAAGATCGAAGGCAGCCACCAGCAGTTGTCCGGCGAGACCAGCCCCAAGGCCGCCTTCAACTACAGCGAAGTGTTCAACGACACCTTCGGCGTGGCCCTGGGCGTGAACTACCAGAAGCGGAAGTTCGAGTCGGACAACACCGAAGTGGAGTACGACGGCGAGGATGACGCCGCACCTGGCGACGTCACCGCGATCAACCTGCAGCACCGCAAGTACGAGATCGAGCGCAAGCGCATCGGCGCCAACCTCAACCTCGACTGGCGGCCGAACGAAAACAGCAAGTACTACCTGCGCACGCTGTACAGTCAGTTCGATGATGCGGAGACCCGTCAGCGCGTGATCTTCAACTTCGATGACGCGAAGATGGTCAAGACCGGCACCGACCAGTACCGCCTGGACGGCATGCCGAAGGATTCCATCGACAAGCGCATGCGCTATCGCACCAAGAAGGAAAACACCTTCGCGGCCAGCCTGGGCGGCGAGAACAAGTTGACCAATGCCGTGGTCGATTACCGGATCGGCTACACCCGTACCGAAGAGCGGGTAAATGACGAGATGGAGGCGCGCTTCAAGCTCAACGGAAAGGCCTTCAACGGCACGCTGGACCAGCGTAGCCGCCTGCCCAGCTACAGCTTCGACAATCCGCAGTGGCTGGACAATGCCAACTACGCGTTCGATCGTTTCGTGATCTCGCCGAAGCAGGTGAATGACAAGGAACACAGCGCGCAGGTCAACGTGCGCTTCGACGGCGACAGCAGCAGCATCAAGTTCGGCCTGCTGGGCCGCTGGCGCGACCGCGACGTGAATGTGGACGAGCGCGAACTGCGTGTCGGCCCGAAGGTGGCGCTGTCGAGCTGGACCACCACCTCGCCGGAACACCGCCACGGCGATATCGGTGACGGCATGGATTCGCCCGCGATGCGTGCCTATTGGGGTGCCAACGGCGGCCAGTACAGCGCCCGCCCGCAGGACGCCGGTGGCAATGCGATGACGTCGCTGGAAGAGGATTACGTGGCAAGCGAGGACATCTTCGCCAGCTATGCCATGGGTACCTGGGACGTGGGCGCACTGCGCATCATCGGCGGTGTTCGCGTGGAAAACACGCAGTTCAAGGCGATCGGCAACCAGGTGGACGTCGCTGCCAACGGCCGCAGCTTCACCGTTGCCCCGCGCGTGGCCAACAGCAGCTACACCAACGTGCTGCCGGGCCTGCACCTGCGCTATGACGCGGCCGATGACTGGGTGCTGCGCGCCTCGGCCAACAAGACCGTATCGCGCCCGTCCTTCGGCGACGTTTCGCCGCGCGTGGGTTACAGCCGGGGTGACGAGGAAGTGCGCCTGGGCAACCCGGACCTGGACCCGTACGAGTCGAAGAACATCGACCTCTCGGTGGAGAAGTACATCGGCAGCAGTGGCATCGTTTCGCTGGGCCTGTTCCATAAATCGATCGACGGTTACATCGTGGAGACCGTGCGCACCAATGATCCGGCCTACGGCGGATACGACGCGACCCAACCGATCAATGGCCGCAAGGCCACCGTGCGTGGTGCCGAATTCAATTGGCAGCAGCAGCTGGCCTTCCTGCCGGAGGGCCTGGATGGCCTGCTGGTCGGCGCCAGTGGCACCTGGCTGGATACCGAGTTCGATGCCGGCATCAAGGACCGTGCGGGCGAGGACTTCACGCTGCCGCGCGCTTCCAAGCATGTCTACAGCGCACACATCGGCTATGAAAAGTATGGTGTAAGCACGCGCCTGGCGGCCGTGTACCGCAGCGAGTATCTGGACAGCATCGGCAAGGGCCGCGCGTTCGACATCTACGTGGCACCCAACACCCAGCTCGATTTCTCGCTTGACTACAAGTTCACCCCGCGCGTGAGCGTGTACTTCGAGGCGCAGAACCTGCTGGACAAGCCATTGGAGCTTTACCAGGGCACCCGTTCGCGCACCCTGCAGATGGAAGAGTACGGCCGCACCTATGCGCTGGGCCTGAAGGTGGCGCTGTGAGGGGGCGTGGCTTCACCGTCCTGGCCGCCGCGCTGGCAGCCGCGCTGGTCGCCGGCTGCACGCCGGCCACCGGCACCGATCCGGTTGCGGGACTAGCCGCGCCGGCCGCCGGGGGCGAGCGCGTGGTGACCACCATCGCCGAGGCCTTCCTGTCACCGATGACCCCGGCCGACAACATCGACTCGCCTGCAGCCTGGCGCGCGCCGGACGGCGCGCTGTGGCTGATCGCCACCGCCAAGGCCACCGACAAGCTGGTGGTCTACGACGGCAGCACCGGGCAGCACCTGCGTGACGTCGGCAGCAGCGGCACCGCACCGGGGCAGTTCGACCGCCCAAACGGTATCGCGGTGATCGACGACCTGCTGTGGATCGTGGAGCGCGACAATCACCGTGTGCAGGTGCTGAGCCTGCCGGACTTCACGCCGCTGGCGACGTTCGCTGCCGACGACCTGCGCAAGCCGTACGGGCTGTGGGTCGACCGCCGTGCCGATGGCTACAGCGTCTACGTCACCGACTCCTGGGACAACGGCGAGGATGCGCAGGGGCGTGACATCCTGCCGCCGCTGGCCGAGCTGGACAAGCGCGTGCGCCAGTACCACGTGTCCCGCAATGGCGCGAAGGTCGACGCGAAGCTTGTCGCCAGCATCGGTGACACCACCGAGGCCGGTGCGCTGCGCGTGATCGAGTCGATCTGGGGCGATCCCGAGAACGACCGCCTGCTGATCGCCGAAGAGGACGAGAGCTACGCCAGCGAGTTCAAGGTCTACACCCTGGCGGGCCGCTTCACCGGCACCACCTTCGGCCGCGACGTTTTCAAGGCACAGGCCGAAGGCGTGACCCTGCGCACCTGTGGCAAGGACGGCTGGTGGATCACCACCGAACAGGGCAAGCAGCGCAGCGTGTTCCACCTGTTCGACCGGCACACGCTGAAACCGGTCGGCGCGTTCCAGGGCAATACCGTGGCCAACACCGATGGCATCTGGATGATGCAGCAACCCAGCGCGCGCTTCCCGCATGGTGCGCTGTACGCCGTGCACGACGACCAGGGCGTGGTGGCCTTCGACTGGGAGAGCATCGCCAAGCAGCTGGCGCTACCGCTGGAGTGTGGTGCATGAGCCGGCACTGCGTGATGCCTACGTTGGCACTGGGCCTGCTGCTGGCCCTCCCGTCGCTGTCGTTCGCAGCAGCCGAAGCCAATACCCAGGTGCCGGCGGGCAGCCGCCACTACGCGGCGACGACGGTACCGGACCGCATCGTCGCCTCCCCGTCGGCCGATCCCAGCCATGGGTTCGCCGTGGCCTGGCGTACCGACGGCAGCGTGCAGGCACCGCTGCTGGAGATTGCCCCCGCCGCAGATTCGCCCGCCATCGAGGGCATCCGCCAGGTGCGCGCAACGACCCGTTCGCTACAGACCGAGAACGGTCTGTCGCATCATCATCGCGCCGACATCAGCGGCCTGCGGCCGGATACCCAGTACGTCTATCGGGTGCAGGGCAACGGCAGCTGGAGCGCCTGGAACCAGCTGCGTACGCTGGCCGCCGCCGACCAGCCGCTGACCCTGCTGTACTTTGGCGACACCCAGAACAAGAACGTCAGCCATGTCAGCCGAGTGGTGCGCGCCGCGCAGAAGGCCGCACCCGAGGCGCGCATGAGCTTGTTCGCTGGCGATCTGGTCAGTGGAGGTGATGGTGCCGATGACAGCGAGTGGGGCGAATGGTTTGCCGCCACCGGTTGGCTGGCGCAGGAGACCCTGGTGGCGCCGGCCATCGGCAACCACGAGTACTTCGAGGAATTCGAGGACACCCCGCAGGAGCGCCGCGTGCTGGGCCGCCACTGGCCGGTGACGTTCGCGCTGCCGGGCAATGGTGCCACCGCTGCGCAGCAGACCAGCTACTGGTTCGATGCGCAGGGCGTGCGCGTGGCCGTGGTCGATGGCACATCGGCACTCGACCTCGGCACCGCCAAGGCACAGGCACAGTGGCTGGACAAGGTGCTGACCGGCAATCGGCAGGCGTGGACCATCGTGCTGCTGCACCAGCCGTTCTACTCGCCGCGCGAAGGGCGCGAGAACGCCGCATTGCGTGACGTGCTGCTGCCGGTGGTGCGCCGCCACAATGTTGACCTGGTGTTGCAGGGCCACGATCACACCTACGGCCGCCGTGGCGAAGGGCAGGCCGCAACCCCGCAGTACGTGGTGACCGTGGCCGGGCCCAAGCAGTACCGTCTCTCCGACGAGGCGCGAAAGACGATGGATCCGGTCGCCGAGGACACCCAGCTGTTCCAGGTGTTGAACATCGATCCGCAGCGCCTGCGCTATGAGGCGCGTACCGTGACCGGTCGTCTCTACGATGCCTTCGAGTTGCGCCGCGATGCCAAGGGGGGCAAGCAGCGCACGGAGCTGACCGAAGGCCGCATTACGCCACGCGACTGCCCGCGCGCACAGACCGCCAAGGGTCGTACCGACCGCTGCTGGGAATGAGGAGATGCCGATGACCACGCACCGCCGTATCGTTCCTCTCGCTGCCATCGGTGCGGCACTGCTGTTGCTGGCCAGTGCAGTGACCGCTGCCGATACCGTGCTGCACCCGTTCCTGGCCGACCAGCCGAAGCAGGCCCCGGATGAAGTTCACCTGGCGGTGGAGATTCCTGCCGGCAGCTTCACCAAGTACGAGATCAAGGAAGACGGCCTGGTGCATGTGGATCGCTTCCAGTCGATGCCGGTCGCCTATCCGGCCAACTACGGTTCGATGCCGCGCACGCTGGCTGGCGACAACGATCCGCTGGACGCGCTGGTGCTGACCCGTGAACCCCTGCATCCGGGCGTGATCGTGCGCTTCCGGCCGATCGGTTACCTGAAGATGATCGATGGCGGCGAGCACGACGAGAAGATCATCGGCGTACCGACCGACAAGGTCGACCCGACCTACGCCACGATCCGCGATCTGAAGGATCTGCCGGAGGTCGAGCGCCAGCGCATCGAGGCCTTCTTCCGGGTCTACAAGGACCTGCCGGCCGGGCGCAACCCGGTGCAGCTCAACGGTTGGGGCAACGCCGCCGAGGCGAGGGCACTGATCAGCGAAGCGATGAAGCGCTTCGAAAAGTAGATCCACGCCATGCGTGGATTCAGTCCAGCAACGTCTCGATGAACGATTCGGCCTGCAGGCGGTCGCCCAGTACCCGGGCCACCGCCTGTACTGCTGCCTCCTGGTGTTCAGGGCGGATGCCGCCATCATCATCGTCGTTGTAGAGGTCATCGCCGGCATCGAGGTATACCGTGCCCGCTGCAGCCAGAGCCGCCATCAGGGTCGGCACATCGGCGGTGATCTCGCCGGCATCCAGCAGGCCGGCACCGTGATGGCTGAACAGTACACGGCCATCGTCCAGGTCGAGGATGAACGGATCGGCGCTGCGATCGGCAATCACCAGCCAGTTCGATGGCCAGTCGTTGATCCGTTCGCCGCTGACGCCGTGCCATCGATAGCCGGCCTGCTGGCTCCACAGGCGTTGCAACGGCGGTATCCAGACATCAAGGCCGGGAACGGTGATGCCGGCGCGGCCAACCCTGGCATTGATCTCTTCGCCCAGCGGCCCCACCTGCGCGTAAAAACGTGCCAGTACGGGGGGCAGCGGGAACGGACCCTGCCAGTCACGCTCGTCCTGGGCATGCAGCAGCCCGAAGCGGGCGAATGAGGCGTGCAGATCTTCCATGTCAGAGTCCAACGGGTAGCGGCCGTGCAGCCTAGCAGACGGCGTCTGCGCGCATCGCCTTCACCACCGCTGGCTATCATGTGCGCCTTCCACAACGAAGGCAGTGCCTGTGTCGGTAGCGTTGGTATGGTTCCGCCGTGATCTGCGGCTGCAGGACAATCCGGCCCTGCAGGCCGCGCTGGATGCAGGTCACGATGTGGTGCCGGTCTACATCCACGCGCCGCACGAGGAAGGCGAATGGGTGCCCGGTGCGGCCTCCGATGCCTGGCGCCACCGTTCACTGGCCGCGCTGGATGCGGACCTGCGCGCGCGGGGTTCCTCGCTGGTGCTGCGCAGCGGCGATAGCCTGCCGGCCCTGCAGTTGCTGATCGAGCAGGCGGGCGCCGAGGCGGTGTACTGGAACCGCAAGTACGAACCGGCCACACAGCCCCGCGACGCGGCCATCAAGCGCACGCTGCGCGAGCAGGGCATCGACGCGCAGAGCTGCAATGGCAGCCTGTTGTTCGAACCCTGGGACATTGCCACGCAGCAGGGCCAGCCGTACAGGGTATTTACGCCGTACTGGCGCAATGTACTCAGTCATTGGCGCCTGCCGGCACTGCAGGCTGCACCGGAAGCACTGGCGCCGCACGCGGTCGACAGCCTGGCATTGGATGATCTCCAGCTGGCACCGACGCTGGACTGGGATACCGGCTTCTGGGCGCACTGGCAGCCGGGTGAAGCCGGTGCGCTGGAAGCACTGTCCGTCTTTGAAGACGGTGCCCTTCGCGGGTATCGCGAGCAGCGTGACCTGCCGGACCGTGTCGGGACCTCGCGGTTGTCGCCCCATCTGCACTTCGGCGAGATCGCGCCGTGGCGCATCGCGCAAGCCCTGGAAGGGCTGCGCAGTGCGGCCACCGATGCCGACATCGACGGCTACCTGCGCCAGCTGGGCTGGCGCGACTTCGCCTACCACCTGCTGCATCACTTCCCGAAGACGCCCACCGATAACCTCAACCCGCGCTTCGACCGTTTCCCGTGGGCCACTCCGAGTGCCACGCAGCTGCACGACTGGCAGCGCGGCAATACCGGCGTGCCGATCGTCGATGCCGGCCTGCGCGAGCTGTGGCACACCGGCTACATGCACAACCGGGTGCGGATGATCGTGGCCAGCTACCTGTGCAAGCACCTGCGCGCGCACTGGCTGCATGGCGCGCGCTGGTTCTGGGACACCCTGGTCGACGCCGACCTGGCCAATAACACCATGGGCTGGCAATGGGTGGCCGGGACTGGCGCCGATGCCGCGCCGTACTTCCGGGTGTTCAACCCCGTGACTCAGGCCGAGAAATTCGATCCGCAGGCACGGTACATCAGCCGCTGGGTGCCCGAACTGGCCGCGCTGCCGGTGAAGGCCCGGTTTGCGCCGTGGCAGCATCCGCTGCTGCTGGCGGCGCATGCCCCGGGCTATCCGCGTACGCCGCTGGTGGACCTGGCCGCGGGCCGCGACGCCGCATTGGCGGCATACCGCCAGTCGGGGGCGGGGTAAAGGGTGACCCGAGCGATCCGGTCAGTTAGCTGAACGCGGCCCTGTCGGCGCACCGGATCATCATCCCGACGTCGCATCGGGCTGTTTATTCTCTCTGCGCCCGCAAGCCGCCGGCCCGTCCGGAAACCAAGGAGAACCTCATGATCCGCAACACCACCCGCAACGTCGCACTGGCCCTGATGAGTGCGGCCGTCCTGTCGGCCTGCGCCACCGGCGGCTCCTACGTGCAGAGTGACCAGTACGGCAATCCGACCGAGCAGCAGAACCGCACTGGTCGTAACGCGCTGATCGGTACCGCCATCGGCGTGGCTGCCGGCCTGTTGACCGGCGACAGCGCCACCGAGCGCCGTCAGCACGCATTGATCGGTGCCGGTATCGGTGCGCTCAGCGGCGCCGCGGTCGGCCAGTACCAGGATCGCCAGGAACGCGCGCTGCGCGAGCGCACCGCCAACACCGGCATCGATGTGCAGCGCCAGGGCGACAACATCATGCTGAACCTGCCGGACGGCATTACCTTCGACTTCGGCAAGGCCACCCTGAAGCCGCAGTTCTACGGCTCGCTCAACGGCGTCGCCGGTACGCTGCGTGAGTACAACCAGACCATGATCGAAGTGGTCGGCCACACCGACAGCATCGGCAGCGACGCTGTGAACAACCGACTGTCGAAGGAACGCGCCGACTCGGTCGCCCAGTACCTGATCGGCCAGGGCGTGCAGAGCGTACGTATCGAAACGCTGGGCGCCGGCAAGGCGTATCCGATTGCCGACAACAGCACCGACGCCGGCCGTGCCAAGAACCGCCGCGTCGAGATTCGGGTGATTCCGCTCAAGCAGTAACGCGTAGCGTTATTGCTTGAGCCGGTCCGGCCATCGGCCGGAGCGAAAATGCCGCCCTTGCAGGCGGCATTTTTGTGGGTGCCGAGCGTTGCTCGGCACGCCGATGGCGTATGCGGAGTCGAGCGTGGCTCGACTCTACAGAAACCGGCATCGCGCGCCCGGGTAGAGCCACGCCATGCGTGGATACCCCCGGCTACGCCGCCGAAGCCGCCACCTTCTCCAGGATCCGCTTGCCACTGCTTTCCAGCGCGGCATCTTCCTGTGCCTTCTGCTGCTGTGCCAGCTTCGCGCCAGGGCACTGCGCCAGCATGTAGTTGGCATCGAAGTTGAGCTTCTCGACCAGGAAGTCGACAAACGCACGCACCTTTGGCGAGACCAGGCGGCCGCCGGCGAACACGGCGTTGAAGTCCACTTCCGGGCCGGTCCAGCCGGCCAGCACGCGGCGCACCATGCCCGATTCAACGAACGGCTTGGCCATCACGTCGCCGGTCAGCAGCAGGCCTTCGCCACAGACCAATGCACCATTCAACGCAGACATGTCGTTGGCGGTCATCAGCGGGGTAACCGGGAAGTCGCGCAGTTCCCCACCGTTCTCGCCCAGCTGCCAGGTGAAGCGCGGCGAGTTGCCGGTGTGGTACGGCTTGCGCATCGCAAGGATGCGATGGAACTGCAGTTCTTCCGGATGCAGCGGCTCGCCGTAGCGCTCGATGTAGGCCGGGCTGGCGAACACCTGCGTCCGCAGGCTGCCCAGCTTGCGCGCGACCAGATTGGAATCGGGCAGGGCACCCACGCGCAGCGCCAGGTCCGCTTCACCGGCAATCAGGTCCAGCTTTTCGTTGCCCATGTGCATGTCCAGGCGGATCTCCGGGTACTGCGCATGGAACTGGCCCAGCAGCGGGGCGATCCAGGTGATGCCGATCGAATAGGGCACGGTGAAGCGCAGCCAGCCGCGCGGGCCGGACTGCAGCTGGCTCACCGCGCTTTCGGCCTCTTCAAGCTCGCGTGCGATGCGCTGGCAATGTTCGTGGTAGATCGAACCAGCTTCGGTCAGGCCGAGGCGGCGTGTGGTCCGGTGCAGCAGGCGCGCGCCCAGGCGCGTTTCCAGCTCCTGCACTTTGCGGCTGACCGTGGTCTTGGGCAGGCCGAGCGATTTGGCAGCGGCAATGAAGCTGCCTTGCTCGACCACTTTGACGAAGATCAGCGTCTCGTTGAGATCGTGGGACATGGTCGGGATCCTGGACGACGGGGATGGGACAATCGTGACAGAACGATTGGACCGGGAGCGGGATGATTATTCCCCTTAATCAGGACTAATCAAGTAAAGGTTTGAGGTCTATCGTGGCGCCATTCGTTAGTTGGAGCCCGTCCGCCATGAGCCTGCGCAACATTCTTGCCCGACTCCGGAACGCCGGCCAGAGCACCCTGGACCTGGCGATGACCGTCGAAGCCCGTCCGAGTTCCTTGGTACACAAGGACTTTCGTGAGTTTACCGCGCCCATGCGTCAGCAGCGTGGCGGCGCCATCCGCTTGGCCCCTCCCAAGGGTGACCGGCTGCGCCGGATCGGGACTATCCCGGATTTGGGAGGAAATGTCCCGTGAATGGGATACTGACGCCTGAAGTTCTGGTCCTCGGTGGTACCGGTGCCGTGGGCCAGGGCGTGGTCGGCGCCTTGCTGGAAGCCGGCAGCCCGGTGCTGGTGGTCGGTCGCGATCCGGGCCGGCTGGCTGCGCTGCATGAGCAGTTCGCCGATGAGCCGGGCCTGGAGACGCTGCTGGGTTCACTCAGCGATGATGGCTCGGCACGCGCCCTGGCCGAACGCATCGGGCAGCGCCCGCGTCCGTTGGCCGCGGTGATCGCGGCCATGGGCGGGCCCTACCGTCGCGGCCGGGTGATCGACCGCAAAGGCGATGAGCTGCTGGGCGCGATGCAGGCCGACCTGATGCCGCACGTGCACGCGGTGCGCCACCTGTTGCCGCTGCTGCAGGACAACGTGCATGCACGGCGCTACGTGATGATCGGCAGCCCGGCCAGCGCCAAGCCCTGGGCGGGCTACGGCGAGACTTCGATCACTACTGCCGCGCTGCGCATGTACGCGCAGGTGGTGCATCAGGAAGCGCAGGCGCTGGGCGTGCGCGCGCAGATGCTGGAAGTCTGCAGCCCGGTGTGTACCCCGGCCAACGCGGCCAACGCCTGCATCGAGTGGCCCAGCTCGCTGCTGGTCGGCCGCCGCGTGGTCTCGCTGCTCGATGGTTGCCGGGACAACCGCGCCATCGTCCGCTGCGACAGCAGCGATGCCGAACTGCCACGCGGCCTGCTGCACCTGGAAGTTCCCCCTTTGTGGCGCGATACCGCAGGCGTCGCTTGACCTCGACCAAGGTTGAGGTCGCAGTATGCGCCGCCGATTTTTGCAACACGTTCCCATATTGCTGTACCACCCCTCCGTACGGATGCATGCCATGACTTCCCCCAATACCACCCCACATCGTTTCGGCCATCGCATTGCGATGGTTGGCGTATCGATCCTCGCCGCGGCCGTGCTGGCGGCCTGCAGCGGCGGCCATGCCGAAGAGGCCGGTGCCCCGCCGCCGCCGCAGGTCAGCGCCGCGCCGGTGCTGGTCAAGCAGGTCAGCCAGTGGGACGAGTTCAGCGGCCGCGTCGAAGCGGTACAGAGCGTTGAACTGCGCCCGCGCGTGTCCGGCTACATCGACAAGGTCAACTACGTCGAAGGCCAGGAAGTGAAGAAGGGCGATGTGCTCTTCACCATCGACGCCCGCAGCTACCAGGCCGAGTACGACCGCGCAGCCGCCGAGCTGGCCCGTGCCCGCACCCAGGCCAGCCTGGCCCGCAGCGAGTCCGAGCGTGCCAAGCGGCTGTCCGAGCAGCAGGCGATCTCCACCGAGACCGCCGAGCAGCGTCGCGCGGCTGCCGACCAGGCGGGGGCTGCCGTGCAGGCCGCACAGGCGGCCCTGGATGCAGCCCGGCTCAACCTGGAATTCACCAAGGTGCGCGCGCCGATTGACGGCCGTGCCGGCCGCGCGATGGTCACCGCCGGCAACCTGGTCACTGCTGGCGACAGCGCCAGCGTGCTGACCACGCTGGTCTCGCTGGACACGGTGTTCGTCTACTTCGATGCCGACGAGAGCACTTTCCTGCGCTACGCCCAGATGGCGCGCAAGGGCGAGCGCCCGAGCGAGCGGGACAGCGAGCTGCCGGTGAAGGTCGGCCTGTCGGGGGAAGAGGGCTATCCGCACTCGGGCAAGGTCGATTTCCTCGACAACCAGGTGGCGCGCAGCACCGGCACCATCCGCGTCCGTGCGCTGCTGGACAACGCCGACCGCCAGTTCACACCGGGCCTGTTCGCCCGCGTGCAGCTGCTTGGCAGCGGCCAGTTCCAGGCCCTGCTGATCGACGACAAGGCCGTGCTGACCGACCAGGACCGCAAGTACGTCTATGTGGTCGACAAGGATGGCAAGGCCCAGCGCCGCGACATCCAGCTCGGCCGTACCGCCGACGGCCTGCGCATTGTCGAGCATGGCCTGGCCGCAGGTGACAAGGTCATCATCGACGGTGTGCAGAAGGTCTTCATGCCGGGCATGCCGGTGCAGGCCAAGGCGGTGGCCATGCAGCCACCGGCCGCAAAGCCCGCACCGGGCCGCGATGCCACCGCTGCGCTGAACCACTGATCCGCCCGCTCCTGATCCGCGTCCCCGCTTAGCTGCCGGCGCCAGCGGCAGCCTTCCCTGCCTTCGTCATATTGGCGAGGGGCGGGGCGGCTGTTGCCCGCCGAATGCCTTTCCCAGGAATTCCTCCATGGACTTTTCCCGCTTCTTCATCGACAGGCCGATCTTCGCGGCGGTGCTGTCGATCGTGATCTTCGCCGCAGGCCTGATCACGATTCCAATCCTGCCGATCAGCGAGTACCCCGAAGTGGTGCCGCCGTCGGTGGTCGTGCGCACGGTCTATCCGGGCGCCAACCCCAAGGTCATTGCCGAGACCGTTGCTACCCCGCTCGAAGAGGCGATCAACGGCGTCGAAGGCATGATGTACCTGAAGTCGGTTGCCGGCTCGGACGGCGTGCTGCAGATGACCGTCACCTTCCGCCCGGGCACCGACCCGGACGCGGCGGCGGTGAAGGTGCAGAACCGCGTGGCGCAGGCACAGGCACGCCTGCCCGAGGACGTGCGCCGGCAGGGCGTGACCACGCAGAAGCAGTCGCCGACCTTCCTGATGGTGGTGCACCTGACCTCGCCGCAAGGCAAGTACGACACTCTGTACCTGCGCAACTACGCGCGCCTGCACGTCAAGGATGCGCTGGCGCGTATTCCGGGCGTGGGTGACGCGCAGATCTTCGGTGGCGGCGACTACGCCATGCGTGCCTGGCTGGACCCGGACAAGGTGGCTTCGCGCGGCCTGACCGCCAGCGACGTGGTGCGCGCCATGCGCGAGCAGAACGTGCAGGTGTCGGCCGGCCAGCTCGGCGCCGAACCGCTGCCGGACAGCAAGTTCCTGACCCTCATCAATGCCCAGGGCCGGCTGAAGACCGAAAAGGAATTCGGCGACATCGTGCTCAAGAGCGGCACGGATGGCGAGATCGTGCGCCTGTCCGACGTGGCCCGCCTGGAACTGGGCGCAGGCGACTACACCCTGCGCTCGCAGCTGGACGGCAAGAACGCGGTGGGTATCGGCATCTTCCAGTCGCCGGGTGCCAACGCGCTGGAAATCCGCGACCAGGTCATCTCGACGATGGACGAGATGCAGAAGACCATGCCGGCCGATGTGAAGTACGAAGCGGTGTATGACACCACCATCTTCGTGCGCGACTCGATCAAGGCCGTAGTCTCCACGCTGCTGGAAGCGATCGCCCTGGTGGTGCTGGTGGTGATCCTGTTCCTGCAGACCTGGCGTGCGTCGATCATTCCGTTGATCGCGGTGCCGGTGTCGGTGGTGGGTACCTTTGCCGCGCTGTACCTGCTGGGCTTCTCGATCAACACGCTGAGCCTGTTCGGCCTGGTGCTGGCGATCGGCATCGTGGTCGACGATGCGATCGTGGTGGTGGAGAACGTCGAGCGCAACATCGAGGAAGGCCTGTCGCCCACTGCGGCGGCACACCAGGCCATGCGCGAAGTGTCCGGCCCGATCGTGGCGATCGCGCTGGTGCTGTGTGCCGTGTTCGTGCCGATGGCGTTCCTGTCGGGGGTCACCGGCCAGTTCTACAAGCAGTTCGCCGTCACCATCGCCATCTCCACGGTGATCTCGGCGATCAACTCGCTGACCCTGTCGCCGGCCCTGGCCGCGCGCCTGCTGAAGGCCCATGGTGCGCCGAAGGACGGCCCGAGCCGCCTGATCGACCGCCTGTTCGGCTGGGTGTTCCGTCCGTTCAACCGCTTCTTCAAGTCCAGCTCGGAGAAGTACGAACGTGGCGTGGCCCGCATCCTCGGCCGTCGTGGTGCGGTGTTCGTGGTCTACGCGATCCTGCTGGTCGGTACCGGCGTGATCTTCAAGCTGGTGCCGCCGGGCTTCATCCCGACCCAGGACAAGCTGTACCTGATTGCCGGCGTGAAGCTGCCGGAAGGTTCGTCGATCGCACGCACCGATGAAATGCTGCGCAAGGTGGCCAAGATCGCCCAGGAAACCGATGGCGTGGCCCACACCATCTCGTTCCCGGGTTTGAATGCACTGCAGTTCACCAACACGCCCAACACCGGTGTGGCGTTCATTCCGCTCAAGCCGTTCGCCGAGCGCCATGGCCGCACTGCCGCGCAGATCAACGCCGAGATCAACCAGAAGATCGCTGGCCTGCAGGAGGGCTTCGCGTTCGCGATGATGCCGCCGCCGATCCTCGGCCTGGGTAACGGCAACGGCTACCAGATGTTCATCGAGGACCGCGGCAACCTGGGCTACGGCGCACTGCAGAATGCCGTGCAGGCGATGCAGGGCACCGTTGCGCAGACCCCGGGCATGGCTTTCCCGATTTCCAGCTACCAGGCCAATGTGCCGCAGCTGGATGCCGAGGTGGACCGCGTCAAGGCCAAGGCACAGGGCGTGCAGCTCACTGAGTTGTTCGACACGTTGCAGACCTACCTGGGTTCGGCCTACGTCAACGACTTCAACCAGTTCGGCCGTACCTGGCAGGTGATCGCCCAGGCCGACGGTCCGTTCCGCGAGACGGTCGAGGACATCGGCAAGCTGCGCACCCGCAACGATCGTGGCGAGATGGTGCCGATCGGTTCGATGGTCACCATCAAGCAGACCTTCGGCCCGGATCCGGTGCTGCGCTTCAATGGCTACCCGGCAGCGGACCTGGCCGGCGAGGCCGACCCGCGCCTGCTGTCCTCGGCCGAGGCGATGACCAAGCTGACCGAGATCGCCGGCAAAGTGCTGCCGGTGGGCATGACCACCGAATGGACCGACCTGAGCTACCAGCAGGCGACCCAGGGCAAGGCCGCCTTCATCGTGTTCCCGGTGGCGATCATGCTGGCCTTCCTGGTGCTGGCCGCGCTGTACGAGAGCTGGTCGCTGCCGCTGGCGGTGATCCTGATCGTGCCGATGACCCTGCTGTCGGCGCTGTTCGGCGTGTGGCTGACCGGTGGTGACAACAACGTGTTCGTGCAGGTCGGCCTGGTGGTGCTGATGGGCCTGGCGTGCAAGAACGCAATCCTGATCGTCGAATTCGCCAGAGAGCTGGAGATGGGCGGCAAGGGCATCGTTGAAGCCGCGCTGGAAGCCTGCCGCCTGCGACTGCGCCCGATCGTGATGACCTCCATCGCGTTCATCGCCGGCACCGTACCGCTGGTGCTGTCGCACGGTGCAGGCGCCGAGGTGCGCTCGGTGACCGGCATTACCGTGTTCGCCGGCATGCTAGGCGTGACCCTGTTCGGCCTGTTCCTCACCCCGGTGTTCTACGTGGCGCTGCGCAAGCTGGTTACCCGCAAAGGTGGCGGCCAGCTGGTGCAGCATGGCGAACCGACCATCCATCACTGACATGGAACCCCGCCGCCGCCGGCTACCGGCCGGTGGCGGCTTTTCCCTCACGAGGCATGAATCCATGAACACCCATCAGAACAAGATCGCGCTGGTCACTGGCGCTACCCGTGGCATCGGCCTGGAAACCGTGCGCCAGCTGGCCCAGGCGGGCGTGCACACGCTGCTGGCCGGTCGCAAGCGCGAAACGGCGGTGGAGCTGGCCCTGAAGCTGCAGGCCGAGGGCCTGCCGGTGGAAGCCCTGCAGCTGGACGTGACCGACGCGGCCAGCATCGCCGAGGCAGTCGAGCAGGTGCGCCAGCGCCATGGCCGCCTCGACATCCTGGTCAACAATGCCGGCATCATGATCGAGAATCCCGCGCAGGCGCCGTCGGAGCAATCGCTGGACACCTGGAAGCGCACCTTCGACACCAACGTCTATGCGCTGGTGGCGGTCACCCAGGCATTCCTGCCGCTGGTCAAGCAAGCCAAGTCCGGCCGCATCGTCAATGTGTCCAGCATGCTCGGTTCGCAGACCCTGCACGCGGATCCCTCCTCGGGCATCTATGACTTCAAGATCCCGGCGTACAACGCGTCCAAGGCCGCAGTGAACAGCTGGACCCTGAGCCTGGCCTATGAGCTGCGCAACACGCCGATCAAGGTCAATACCGTGCATCCGGGTTACGTAAAGACCGACATGAACGGCGGCAATGGCGAGATCGAAATCAGCGAAGGCGCGCGGTCCAGCGTGGAAATGGCGCTGATCGGTGAGTCCGGTGCCAGCGGCAGCTTCACCTACCTTGGCGAGGTGCTGCCATGGTGATCCGCACGTTGGCGATGGCCGTCTCCAGCCTGGTGCTGGCGGGCTGTGTCAGCGTCGGCCCGAACTACAAGGCCCCTGTGCAGGAACCGGTGGTCCTTCAGAGCGCGCAGCAGCCGGTCTTCAGCACTACTTCGCCGGTGGCCAGCTGGTGGGCGCAGTTCGATGATCCGGTGCTGGAAGAACTGGTTCACGGCGCACTGTCGGACAATCTGGACCTGCGCGTGGCCGTGGCCCGCGTCAGCCAGGCCCGCGCGGTGTTTGTCGAAAGCCGCTTCGACCAGGCGCCGCACATCACCGCAGGCGGCAGCTACGACCGTCGCAAGCAACCCGATCCGCAGCTGGGTGGGCAGCGGGTGTTCAGTGAAAGCTACCAGCTCGGCTTCGATGCCGGCTGGGAGCTGGATCTGTTCGGCCGCAAGCGCCGTGCTGCAGAAGCCGCGCGCGCCGACCTGGACGCCGAGCAGGCCAACCTGGCCGACGCGCAGGTACTGATCGCTGCCGAAGTGGCGCGCAACTACTTCGAGCTGCGCGGCACGCAGAAGCGCATCGCCGTGGCCCAGCACACCCTGGTCAACCTGCGCGATACGCAGAAGCTGACCGAGGCGCGCTGGGAGCTGGGCGCCGGCAGCGAGCTGGACGTGCAGAGCAGTCGCGCCCGGCTGAAGGCGATCGAGGCCGATATCCCGCTGCTGGAAGTGGCCGAAACGCAGTCGCGCAATCGCTTGGCGGTTCTGCTGGGCCAGCGTCCGGAAACGCTGACCGCCATGCTTGCGCCGCACGAAGTGCCGGCATTCGCCAAGGCACTGCCGCTGGGCGATACCCGCGAGCTGCTGCGCCAACGCGCCGACGTGCGCGTGGCGGAGCGTCGCCTGGCTGCCGCGACCGCACGCGTGGGCGTGGCCACAGCGGACCTGTTCCCGCGGTTGTCGCTGTCAGGCTTCGTCGGCTTCCTCGGCGGCGATGCCAGTGGCCTGGTCAATGGCAGCAACAAGGCCTGGTCGCTGACGCCCTCGCTGAGCTGGGCCGCGTTCGACTTCGGCACCGTGCGTGCGCGCCTGCGTGCCAGCAAGGCTGAAGCCGAAGGCGTGGCCGCGCAGTACGAACAGGCGGTACTGCTCGCCCTGGAGGACACCGAGAACGCGCTGACCCGCTATTCCAAGCAGCAGGCACGGTTGGCAATCGTGGTGGAGCAGGCGCAGGCGGCTCGGCGTGCCGAATCGCTGGCGCAGATCCGCTATCGCGAGGGATCGGAGGACTTCCTGACCCTGCTGGACGCGCAGCGGACCCAGCTGGCAGCCGATGATGCGCTGGCGGCGGCCGAGGCCGACGTCAACGTCAGCGTGGTGGGTGTGTACAAGGCGCTGGGTGGTTGGGGTCAATCACCGCAGCCGCCAAGCGTGGCGCAGGCGCAGTAACCGCAGGGGACGGAGGCAGTGGCTTCCGTCCCCTTGTTCTTTCAGGGCCAGTGGTTGGCCGGTACCTCACGCTCGCGCATGCGCACGATGCAGAAGCGATGGCCGGTTGGTGCTTCCATCACCCACCAGCGCTTGACGAAGCCTATCCGTCGCGCGCCGAGCTTCTCCAGGCGGTCGGCTTCGGCATCGATCTCGTCGCTCTCGATGTCCAGATGCACCCGTGACGGGTGATCGACGCGCTGGACTTCAACGTCCAGGCCCGCCGGAGCACCGAGCAGGTCGGCGTACTCGGCGGCGTCTTCGGCACGGGCGGGCTGCGCCTTCAGGCCAAGCGCGGCGGCCCAGAAGCGGGCGCCTTCGTCGGCGGGAATGCCCTCGCAATCGATGATGAAACCGGCCAGGCGACTCTGGTGTGCCATGCCTTTCTCCACAGTTCGGGAACAGGGGCAGGGTAGCGCGGCGTCTGCTGTGGACGTTGTCACAGTCGTGACGTTTCTGACTCTGCCAGAAGCCGTGTCCGCCGTGTAACTAGTGGGGCAGATTCCAGGGAGTACACACGATGAGCGATGACAGGCGGGATACCCAGCGCATGCTGTTTGGCGACCCGGGGCCACCCGGTGCGGGCCTTTCGGTGGCGGTCGTTGTGCTGCTGGTGCTGGCGACGATGGCCGCTGCGATCGGTTTCCTGCGGCTGCCCGATCCGATGCTGGGGCTCGGGCTGATCGGTGTCGCCGTGTTCCTTGCCGTCGGCGCCCGCATCTGCCAGGCGCGCAACCAGCACCAGGCGTTGTACCGGCTGTTGTCGCGGCAGCCGCCGCCGTAGCCACGGCTGCCGCGGGAATTCAGGGCTTCGGCCAGTCCAGCTCGACCACCAGCGGGAAATGATCCGACGGCAGCACGCCGTCGATGCGACGATCATCGGTAAGGAAGCTGCGCGCACGGAAGCCACGCACCAGCACCCAGTCCAGCTGCACGGTGGCCTTGCCGGTGAAGTCGTGGAAGGTCGGGCGCGGACCCTGCGGTGTTTTCACCTGGGTACGGGTGTCCTGCAGCAGGCGGGTGAACGCCCTGTAGGTGTCACCGCCGGGCTCGCTGTTGAAGTCACCGGTCAACACCACCGGCAGGTCGTCCGGCATGGCCTGCAGGCGCTTGCCGATGAGCTCGGCACCCTTCACCCGGCGCGGTTCGTCCTCGTCGCGGTAGGGCAGGTGGGTGTTGAGGAAGTAGAAGCGACGGCCATCGTCCAGGCGCCGGAACAGGGCCCAGGTGACCATACGCGGGTACAGGTTGCCCCAGCTGATGCTGCCAGGGACGTCCGGCGTATCCGAAAGCCAGAAGTTGCCGGATTCCTCGACGGCCAGCACCTTGCTGTCGTAGAACACGCCCATGTGCTCATCGCCGCTGCCACCGCGGCGGCCTTCACCGAACCAGCGGTAGCCGGGCAGGTGCCCTGACAGGTAGTCGGCCTGTTCCTTCACCAGTTCCTGGGTGCCGATCACTGCCGGGTGCGCGTCGAGGATCACCTTGACCATCGCATCACGGCGGTCGGGCCAGCGCTTGCCCGGCTCGGTGTCAGCCGGGGTACGGACGTTGAATGACATCACCTTCAACGGCGCCGGCGTGACGGCCCAGGCAACGGCAGGCAGAGCGAGCGCCAGCAGCGCACTCAGCGCCGGGCGACGGAAACGCGACAACATCGTGGAATCCCTCCATTCCATGAAAACGGTTTCATGGAGCATGCCATGGAAGGCGGGGGCAGTGGTATGCCGGGACGGGCGATTTGGAGACGCCGGGCGGGCGCTGGACGCTCCGCCCGGCAGATGCCCCTTGCCCGATCAGGGGTCGTAGATCATCCCGTTCTCGTCGCGGTTGTAGTGGTCGCTGGCCACGCGGGTGCCGTCGTCATGGACCACGTACAGCGTGCAACGCTGGTGGAACACGTTGCCGCTGATGCGGAAGGGCACGCACTCCTCCTGCAGGCCGACCTCTTCGGCTGCATTCGCCGGCGGCGAGGGCACCAGGGCCGCAAGTGCAACTACTGCGGCGAAAGAAAAAGCGGTCATTCGATTGTGCAGCGTCATTGATCACACTCCTTGTAGCCGTAGTCGGTGTCCGATGCAGATCAGTCTGCCGGGAGGTACCACTGACCGTTCTCGTCTATCCAGTACACCGACGTGAAAACGGTGCCGTCTGCCAGAGTGCGGGTGACGGTGCAGCGCTGATGCACGAGGTTGGGCCCAAGTCTTACGGGCACGCAATCGGTCGTCGATCCGGGGGACCCGGCCGCGTGGCCAGTCGCCGGTATCCCACTACCCAATGCCAACATCAATGCGGCCATCGCGGCCAGTTGCAGTTTCATAAGCATCATCCTTGCTTTCTGCAATCGCGCACATGCGCATGGCGTGTGTAACACGCGAACCAGAGCTCCGGAAGTGCCTCGCCGCGATCAGTCTTCGATCTCGCCGCGACGGCTGGCGGCACGCACTGCCTGCGCGGTGGTCGCCACACCCAGCCGTTGCCGCGCGTGGCGCAGGTGGTTCTCCACCGTGCGCGTGGAAAGCCCAAGCGTGGCCGCGATCTCAGCTTGCCGGCGCCCGGCGGCGACCCAGCGCAGCACTTCGCGCTCGCGGTTGCTCAGTGCGCTTCCCGAACGCTCGGCAGGCGATTCGGCCAGACGGCGCGCGGCCCGGAATGCTGCGGTTGCAGCAGCTTCCAGCCGCAGGCGCGCGTTGGCCGACGCGTCGATTGACGTACCGGCAACGCTGACCGCGCCTTCCAGGCCGGTGGTGCCGAACACCGGCACCTGCAGCCCATGCAGGCCTTCGCCGCGAGGCTGCTTCACCACCTGGTAGCGCTCGCCGCGAACGCCCAGGCGCTTGCTCCAGAAGAACGGCGCGTTGCTGTCCAGCACGTGGCGATTGACGGGGCAGGCGTGGAGGTAGCGCGCAAGGTCGGTATCGCTGCCATCGCCGAACCAGTCGCCCTCGATCCAGTACACGCGTTGCGTACCCCGCTCCAGCCCGGTGCCGGTGGCAAACACCAGCACGCGGTCGAAGCCGAGCGGTGCCGCGATGCCTCGCAGGACTGCACCCACCGCGCTCAGCGAACGGGCGCGTTCCAGCTCCAGCAGCGCCTGCACCAGCTCGGTCATCCGGCTCAGCGCTCGGCCAGGGCGTCGAGCAGGGCGCGTGCAGCCAGTTTGCCCAGCGCATTGCCAGCCAACGGGCTGTCGCCGGTCAGCAGCAGGCGGTCCTGCAGCACGCTGCCATCGATGCCGTCATTGACGATCTGCACGCCCCGCTGTGCCAGGCGCTCACCGAAGAACCACGGCAACTGTCCAGGCATGTAGCCGATCTCCGGCGTCTGCCGGTCCATCGCATCGGGGAAGGCGCAGATGCGGTAGCCGCGGAACAGCGAACCGCCATCGGCCTCGTCCACGCCCGCAGCCAGCAGTGCGGCCGGACCGTGGCAAAGGGTGATGATGTGGCGTTGCTGGGCCATCGCCCAATGCAGGACGGACTTCACCGCGCGGCTCTGCGGCAGTCCGATCAGGGCGCCATGGCCACCGGGGATGAACACTGCCGCGTAGTCCGAATCCGCATCGAGCCCGGCGACCACCTCGTCCAGTGGCAGCGGCTGGCGGAAGCACGAGGCATAACGTTCGTACAGCCCGCCGATTTCCTTGTCCTCGTTTGGAAATGCCCACCACTCGAACTTGGCGGGGTTGCCCGACAGCGTGGCTACATCGATGCCGAAGCCGGCCTTGTCGAGGTGGTACATCGGCAGCAGGGTCTCCACCGGATGGTTGCCGGTGGAGAACAGGTGGCCATTGGCAGTTGGCAGGTAGCGTTCGTCGGCAGCGATCATCAGCACCTTCCAGCGGCCATCGCGGCGCGCATCCGGGTAGTCGGCACCGGAAAGGTTGCTCTTGGGCGATGTGAACTGTGACAGCGAGTAGGGCGACGGGAAGAAGGCATCGCGCTCGGCCGGGTCGGGGCTGGGCTGGCGGCTGGGCTCTTGCGTGTTCATGCAGACCTCCTGCGGGAAATGTGAGGCCAGCATAGGAGGGTGGGTGCGCACGCGCGATGAGGGATTTCCCTCAGCTGCCCACGGCTAATTGGCCTGGTTCCCGTGTTGCTGCATGTCCTCATGCAGGATCCGCCGCAGTTCGACGATGGCCGGCGTGGCTTCCTGCACGCTGTGCCCGGAGACGATCACCTTCTCCGAATCCGCATGCGGCAGGTGCGAGCTCCAGTAGGGCACCAGCCCGTCGCTGGTCTTTCCCAGCGGACCATCGGCCTTCGCCCGCGCGATGATCGAGTGGTAGTGCACCTTCGGCGACATCGGCAGGTCTGCCACGGCGCGGACGAAGGGATCGTCCTTGTCCAGATTCTGGATGCTGTTCATCTGGTAGCCGTGCTTGCCGTCGGTGCGGTCGATCTGGCCGTCGTTGGCGATGGTGGCAACATCTTCCAGCACGGTCAGCGGCAACCGCACCAGGCGACCGATCCAGCGGCCCAGGCGGGTGCCCGCCACATCGGTACCGCGGTGTGGCGTGGCGATGAACACCACCCGCGACACTGCCGGTTCCGGCAGGAAGGTCAGCACCGGTGCGCCCTTGGTGCGCAGCAGTTCACGCTGTGCCGGCGTCATCTGCGCGGTTGCCAGCAGGGTGTCGACCAGATGATCGCCGGAAGAGGAAACCATCAACCGCGCGATCACCCCACCCATGCTGTGCCCGACCAGGACCATGTCATGTGAAGCCTGCGCCTTGCCGCTGGGGTCGAAATGCTTGAACACCTCATCCAGCGTGTGGCGCATCGCATCGTGGCTCATCGCGATGGGCATGTTGGTGGGGTAGTAGAACTGCCAGACCTGGAAGTCCTGGCGGATCTCGTCGTCGCGCAGCAGTTCGTTGGCCACGTTGACCCAGGCTTCCGGACTGCTGGCCAGGCCATGGATCATCAGCAGTACGCGACGGTTGGGATCGTAGGGCTGCATCATGTACAGATGCGGTGTGTCGATGCCGCCCTTGCCCCCGAACAGCGAGCGCAGCGACTGCCGGCTGAAATTGGAACGGGCCAGCCACAACGCATAGCCGGCGGTGAAGTTGGCCGCCAATGGCACCTGCTGGCCGTGCAGGGTTACTTCCGAAACCTGGTAGGGATCGTGGATCTCCAGCTCCGGCTCGTCATCGTGCAGCACTTCCCACAGGTTCTTTCCCGAGAAGCGCAGCAGCACCGTCATCGATGGCGAAGGCATCTCGCTCCAGCTCTGCGTGGCGGAAGGGCTTGCCTGCGCCGCTGCCGGCGTAGTGCTGGGCGTGGTTGCGGCCGGGTCATCCATCACGGCCACCAGTTCGGCACCGAAGCCATCGCGGCGGTGCACGCTGCGCAGCGTGCCGGTGAACGACAGCGAGGCGGCGGGTACCAGTTCGGTCGGTGTACGCTCGCCCAACGCCGATGCTTCCCCTGGAGGGGCCAGCACGAACGTCCAGCGGCCCAGCTGGAGATGGTTGGCATCGTTGTGCACGCGCCCGGTGGCGTAGGCGTCGTACAGCTGCACCGACGCCTCCTGCACGGCCAGGTTGTAATAGTCGCGCACCTGGGTCTGGCGGTCTTCGAAGCCGCGCTGGTTGGCGGTGCGCTCGGTGAAGAACAGGTAGGCGTAGGCCTGGCGCGCGACCTGCATCCATGCGTCCAGGCGCGGCTGGAAGTCGGCATCCAACTCGTTGATTGCGGTCTTGGCGCGACCCGAGGCGGAGTACTCGCGCTTCGGCGCCGGCAGGGTCATCGCATACTGCAGCCACAGCTCGGCCAGGCTGGAGCGCTTGTCCTCCTCGCGCACGACGATGCTGGCTTCCATCGCTTCGATGCAGGGCAGGCCGGGCTTGGCGCAGACACCTTCATCAAGGCCGGCCACGCGCAGCGTCTCCGTGGTCGCCGCACTGAGCTTGCCGGAGGTGAGGATGTCACCGCGCTTGAGCGCGATGTACTGGCCGGGCGTGACCGAGGCGACCTGCACCGAAGGCCCGAACTGCCGCAGCGTCGCGCAACCTCCCAGGCTGAGCAGCGCGGTGATGATGAGGGTCGTGCGGCCGATCAAGCCCAAGCCCGTGGTAGCCATGCGATCCTCCTGCGCGGAGGCGCCACTCTAGCGGTCGGTCTGTCAAAGTGGAATCCACTGGCCGGATTGGGCCTGGCCGATGCGTCCGCCATGCGATCCGGGCATTCCCGTGTGACACTGTGGTGGAACGTGCTTGGTGATCGTGATGACCTGGCTGGAAACACGTGTTCCCCCGCCCGTGGTGATGCTGCTGTGTGCAGCTGTCGGCTATGCAGCGTGCAGGCTGTGGCCGGGTTCTGCCTTTCGGGCACCGGTGCCGGCGCTACTGGCGGGTCTGACGATGGCGCTCGGTGTGGTGCGCAACCTGCTGCCCAAGGTCTCCTTCCGGCGAGCAGGCACCACCGTCAATCCTCTGCGACCTTCGGCCTCGAGCGTGCTGGTTACCAGCGGGGTCTACCGCCGCACACGGAATCCGATGTATCTGGGCCAGGCGCTGGTTCTGCTGAGAGCCATGGTGTACCTGCAGCATCTGATCGCGCTGATGGTGGTCCCGCTGTTCCTGGCGTACATCACCCGGTTGCAGATCCTGCCGGAGGAGCGGGCACTGATGGCGCGCTTTCCCGAGGCGTACGCGCAGTACCGTCGTCGCGTGCCGCGCTGGCTGTAGCGTTGGCTACGCCATCAGCGGCTGATCTGGCATTTCACTGCGGCCGAATAGCCCTCGTAGTCGTCACCCGCGATCACGTGCAGGGTATGGCGCTTGTCGATGCGCTTCGCGTACGACGGTTCTTCGGTATCGGCGTGCTCGTTGACTTCGGTCACCGACCAGGCCTTGGCCAGGCGCTTGGCATCGACACCGTTCAAGTACACGAAGAGGCTCTTCTCGCCTTCGGCCACGTTCACATCGGCACTGGTGGCCGTGCCGCCAAACAGCGCGACCGGGTTGTCCTCCGGTTCGAATGTACCGCCCGGCTTCTTGGCCAGGCCGGCTGCCTGCAGGGCATCGATGGCTTCGGCCTCGCTGAAGTTGGAGCCAGGTCTGCAGGACAGCAGGGCTTCCAACGTTGCGGTGCCTGGCGGCGCGATGGTGGGTGTGGAGGCGTGCGTGGCTGGGGCTGCGGCCAGGGCAGTGAGGAGCAGGGACATCGCGAGGGGGGCTTTCATGGCAGATCCTTCTGGCGATCGCGGGGTGAGGGGCTGTTGGAGGTGTCATCCCGATTATGCGCCACACATCCTCCGCGACGTGCAGGCACAAAAAAGCCGGAACCCCGGTTGACGGGAGATCCGGCTTCTTGTGGCCTCGACAGGCCATACAGATGGTGGAGGTGGGCGGAATTGAACCGCCGTCCGAAGGCACTCCATCCCCAGCACTACATGCTTAGCTCACCGTTGGATCTCGTCCCCGAACAGCACGGTGCGCAAAGCGCATCCGGGAACCAGCCTGTTGTGTTCTAGTGCCGGGCTGACAGGCAGCCGCCCGGCGCGATTCCATGATAGTGACTCTACACCGCGAGCATGGACACAAGCGGTTTCGAGGCTTAGGCCTTAAGCGGCCAGAGCGTAGTTGTCGTCGTTGGCAACTAGAGTTTTGCAGCTGGATTTACGAGGAAAGCTACCCCCTCGGCATGCGCCAGGCGACTTCACAACCCCCGTCGAAACCAATGCACCCCCGGTTTCTACAGTGCTGCAAGGTACAGGGCCAATGCCGTGTTGCCACGAGCGGGGCCTGCCCAACGCTGCCAATGCTACGCCAAAACAGCTGAACAGTCACCGTGGCAATCCACAACAAGTTGTAGAGCCTCCGTCATAGCGGATTGGTAACGTCATGGGCACGAATTTGCGACACACTGGCGACGACCATCCAAGCCAGGACAGACAGGGAGACTGTGGGTGACCGAGGCAAGCCAACAACGCAGCCTGCGACAGCTGGTTGGACCCGTCGGGGCCGACTACCAGCGGCGCGCGTTGCCGCCCGGCTGGGTCTGGGCGGTGCTGGCGGTGCTGCTGGCGGCCACCTGGCCGACCGAGCTGCCGGCGACGGCGGCAGCCGCGCTGGTCTCCAGTGCGGTGGTGGTGCACTGGCCGCAGCGTGGGCGCTTGCATTGGCTGGGCTGGCGGCTGCCGGCGCTGGCGGTGCTCGCCGCGCTGCTGTGGGGCCCGGATGTACTGTCACAGTGGTTCGAACATGGCCTGGCCCTGACCTTGATGTCGCTGGCCAGCCTCAGCATTGGCGTGCATGTGTGGCAGTCGCGGCAAGTTGCGCGACAGTTGCAGGCTTCCGCCGATGCGCTGGACGACGCCCAGTTGCTGGCCCTGCTGCCCGTCGACGCCGCGCGGCTGGCGCAGCAGTGGCGCGCCGGTGATGATCCCCACGCTCCGGAACTTTCGGTGGTGATGCACCTGGCGGTGATGCATGCGGCGCTGGCGCCGAGGATGCGCAGGCAGGGCGTTCTGGCCAGCTGAGCCGCATCGTGTTGTAGAGCCGAGCCTATGCTCGGCTGCTTCACGGCAGTCGAGCACAGCTCGGCTCTACAGAAAGCCAAAGCAGCCGAGCATGGCTCGGCTCTACAGGGTGCTGCGCAGCCGCCTTACGCGTCGCGGTTGCCGCGACGCATCACGCGTTGTTTCTCGATCGCCCAGTCGCGGTCCTTGGCGGCATCGCGCTTGTCGTGGTTCTGCTTGCCCTTGGCCAGTGCGATCTCAAGCTTGATCTTGTTCTTGCTCCAGTACATCGCGGTAGGCACGATCGTGTAGCCGTCGCGCTCGACCTTGCCGATCAGCTTGTCGATCTCGTTCCGGTGCAGCAGCAGCTTGCGCTCGCGGCGGTCCTCGGCGACCACGTGGGTGGAGGCCTGGATCAACGGGGTGATCTGTGCACCGATCAGGTAGATCTCGCCGCGCTTCACATAGGCGTAGGCGTCGATGATGTTGCCACGGCCTGCGCGGATCGACTTGACCTCCCAGCCCTGCAGGGCGAGGCCGGCCTCGAAGCGCTCCTCGATGTGATACTCGTGGCGGGCACGCTTGTTCAACGCGATGGTTTTGTTGGCCGTCGCGCTCTTTGCTTTATCCTTGCCGCTGTTCTTGCTCATTTCCGTATTGTCTCCGATTCGGGCCCGCCCGGTCGATTGCCGAAACGTCCTGTATTCATGCCTACTATCCGCCGCAGCGCCCTGGTCGAGCATTCGGCCGCGCGCATGTTCGACCTGGTCAACGATGTCCAGGCCTATCCGAGCCGTTTCCGCTGGTGCTCGGCTGCCCAGATCCTGGAGCAGGGCGAGGACCGCCTGGTCGCGCGCCTTGACCTGGGCCTGGGTTCGTTCAGCACCTGGTTCCAGACGGAAAACACGCTGCGGCGCCCGTACAGCATCGATATGCAGCTGCGCGATGGCCCGTTCAAGCAGCTGCACGGCCGTTGGGAATTCCATGCGCTGGCCGAGGACGCCTGCAAGGTCACTCTCACCCTGGAGTTCGAACCCAGCTCGCGCCTGCTTGGTCCTGCATTGGCGCTGGGCTTCCAGAGCCTTGCCGACCGCATGGTCAACGACTTCATCCGTGTCGCCGACGAGGCCTGAGCGATGATCGAGGTCGAGGTGGTACTGGCCAGGGCACAGCGGGTGCTGTCGCGCCGACTGAAACTGGAGGAGGGTGCCACCGTGGCCGACGCCATTGCCGCTGCGGCGCTGGAAGGCAGTGCCGATTGTCCGGCCGCTGCCGTGCACGGCGTCCTGGCGCGCCCGCAACAGGTGCTGCTGGATGGCGACCGCGTCGAGCTGTTGCGCCCGCTGCTGGCCGATCCCAAGGACAACCGCCGGCGTCGCGCGCTCGGCGGTTGATCCCGTCAACCCGTCCCTGCGGACGGGGCTGGGCGCTTAACGGCCCTTCTTCTTCTTGTCCTTGGGCAGGTTGCGGCCGAACTGGCGCACGGTCTGCTGGGCCAGGGCCTTGTCGTTGCCCGGGAAGTAATCGCCCTCCCAGCGGGTCACGGTGTCATTCTCGAAGAACACCACGAAGTTCTTCACTTCGGTACGGCCCAGGCGGTTCACGCGCTGGCTGGACGTGTAGTCCCAGCGCTGGGCGTGGAACGGGTCGGGAATGGACGGGGTGCCCAGCAGCGCGGTGACCTGCTGCTTGCTCTGCCCGACCTGCAGCTTGGCCACGGCATCTTCCCGGATCAGGTTGCCCTGATAGATGGGTTGCTTGTAGATGATGCCGCACCCGGTGGTGGACAGGGCGACGGCGGCGACCAACAGGAGATTGCGCATCGGGACTGGCGGTTGGGGAAATCAAACCGATGATACACTCCCGGCGTGCCACCGCGACCCAATCCGAGGCAGCTGGCGCTAAATCGCCAATGAACGGAGACCTATGGAAACCCACGACCTGCGTAAAGTCGGCCTGAAGGTGACCCATCCGCGGATGCGGATCCTGGCGCTGCTCGAGCAGCGCAATGCCCAGCACCACCAGCATCACATGACCGCCGAGGACATCTACCGCCAGCTGCTCGAGCATGGCGACGAGATCGGCCTGGCGACCGTCTACCGGGTGCTGACCCAGTTCGAGGCTGCCGGCCTCGTGCTCAAGCACAATTTCGAGGGCGGCCAGGCCGTTTACGAACTGGACCGTGGTGGCCACCACGACCACATGGTCGACGTGGACAGCGGCAAGATCATCGAGTTCGAGAGCCATGAGATCGAGGAGCTGCAGCGCAAGATCGCGGCCGACCATGGCTACGAGCTGGAAGAGCACTCGCTGGTGCTGTACGTGCGCAAGAAGCGGAAGTAGGCCGTTCAGGCCCGCTGGATGCGACGAAACCCCGGGCCTGCCCGGGGTTTTTCGTTGCTTACGGTAGATTCCCGCCACGCCCGGATGATCCCATCAGGAGGTCCACCGCCTCGGCCATCGCCCGGTTCCCTGCATCACCCGGATGCAGGTGATCGCCGGAGTCGTAGGCGGCGGCCATCCGTAACGGCTCGGCCGGGTCGCGCAGCGCCGCGTCCAGGTCGATCACCGCGTCGAACGGGCTGTCCGTACGCAGCCAGGCATTGAGTTGCCGCCGCAGGGCGTCCTTGTCCGGGTGGTAGTAGTCGTCCAGCGGCGTGCCGGGCAGGGCACCAGCGAACGGTGGCAGGGTGGCGCCGATTATCCGCACACCACGCCTGCGGGCCTGTTCTGCCAGGGTGCGATAGCCCGCCTGCAGTTCGGCCAGCGTTGGCCTGGCCTGGCCCCGGGCGAACGCCGTGCCGGGCCAGCTGATGTCGTTGATGCCGATCAGCACGATGACGCTCGCCACGCCGGGTTGATCCAGTGCATCGCGCTGGAAACGGGCCAGGGCGGACTCACCCATGCCGTCGCTCAGCAGCCGATTGCCGGAAATGCCCGCATTGACCACCGCCACCCCGCGCGGGGCGAGGCGCGCGGCCAGATGGTCGGTCCAGCGCTGGTCCTGGTCGAGGCTGGCCGTGGCGCCATCGGTGATCGAGTCGCCGATCACCACCACGCTGCGCGCGCTGGCGTTGGCCTCGACCTCGATACCGGCCAGGAGCAGGCGCGCGGTGGTGCTGCTGGCAGCGCGCAGCGCCTGGGCCCGGCTCTGGTCGCCAGCGGCGATCCAGCTGGTCTGGCGACCGTCCCAATGGAACGTCTGGACCGCCGCCGGCCCCGGCACGAAGACACTGACCTGCAGCGCCTGCCGGTCATCCGTGGCAAGCGCCAGCGGATCGCTCAGCCGTTCCTGGCCGGGGCCGATCACCACGCTGGGCTGGCCGTCGAAGCTGAGCGGGTGAGGCGCGCCGCCCATGCGTGCGGAGATGCTGGCCGCTCCGATCCGCAACGGCTGGGTACCGTAGGCATTGCTCAGCCGCACCCGCAGCCGCGCCCCGCCCAGGCTGATGCGCGCGGTCTGGCGGAACGTCTGGTCGTGCAGCGTGGTCGGAACCAGCGTCGGGAACAGGAAATCCGCGCGCCAGACCGGTTGCGGGCTGGCCTGCCAGCTGGCGACCCAGTGCGCAGTGGGCGAGGCGCCGGCCGCGCCGGACAGGGCGAGCAGGACGGTGGCAGTGAGCTGGCGCAAACGGGTCATCGGTCGGTCCGGAGGAAAGGGACGGCCATGGTGATTCCGGGTTCACCTGTGAACTAGACTGCGCATGGACAATCATCTGTGAACTGGATTCATCGCCATGGCGCGACCCGACATCAACCGATCCGGCGAACTGGAAGTGTTCGTGCGGGTGATCGAGACCGGTGGCTTTTCTGCCGCCGCCCGCAGCCTGGACATGACGCCCTCGGCGGTAAGCAAGCTGGTGGCACGGCTGGAGCAGCGGCTCGGCACGCGCCTGCTGCAGCGCTCCCCCCGCCAGCTGCAGCTGACCCCGGAAGGCTGCGCGTTCTACGAGCGTGGCCTGCGCGTGCTGGCTGACCTCGAGGAGGCCGAGCGCTGCGCTAGCGCCCATGCCGAGCCGCGTGGGCGGCTGCGGGTCAACTCCAACGTGCCGTTCGGCCAGCATTTCCTCTTGCCGCTGCTCCCGGCGTTCCTGGCGCGCAACCCGCGGGTCGGGGTGGACCTGACCCTCAATGATGAAGTGATCGACCTGCTGGAGCAGCGCACCGACGTGGCGGTAAGGGCCGGTCCGCTGAAAAGCTCCAGCCTGGTCGCGCGTCGGCTGGGCGCGACGCGGATGATGATCGTGGCCGGGCCGGCGTACCTGCAGCGGCATGGCGTGCCGCGCAACGCCGAGGAACTGCAGTCCCACAACCGGCTGGACATCGGTCATGCGCGCGCGATGCAGGGCTGGCCGCTGCTGCAGGACGGGCGCGAGCGGATGGTGCTGCCCAGTGGCAATGCCCGTGCCAGCAACGGCGACGCGCTGCGCCAGCTGGTGCTGGGCGGGCTGGGCATGGCCCGCCTGGCCGCGTTCCAGGTGCAGGACGACGTCGCCGCCGGGCGCCTGCTGCCGGTGCTGGAAGAGGCCAATCCGGGTGACCTGGAAGAAGTGCACGCCGTGTTCCTGGGGCAGGGCGGTTACCTGCCGCTGCGGGTGCGCGCGTTCCTCGATTTCCTGGTGGAACAGGTCGATCTGACGCAGCCACGGGGGTAGGGCCGGCCGCTGGCCGGCAACCTCACGATCTTCGCCCACCCGTGTTGGGTTGCCGGCCAGCGGCCGGCACTACCGCGCGGAAGCCGGGCCTATGCCCGGCTCGGGCGGCGTTACACCTGCAGCAGCTTGCGTGCGGCGGCGCGCGCTTCCTTGCTCACTTCCACGCCACCCAGCATGCGCGCCAGCTCTTCCTCGCGGGCCTTGCTGTCCAGTTTTTCCACTGCGCTCTGGGTCATGCCTTCCACCGGCGCCTTGCTGACCCGGTAGTGGGCGTGGCCCTTGGAAGCGACCTGCGGCAGGTGGGTCACGCACAGCACCTGGCGCTTCTCACCGAGCGCGCGCAGCTTCTGGCCGACGATGTCGGCCCCCGCGCCGCCGATGCCGGAGTCGACCTCGTCCAAACCACCATGGTGGGCACCGCATCCAGGTCCAGCGCGGCCAC